>JBPCXH010000001.1:0-5030 GCA_051008735.1 Gammaproteobacteria bacterium
CATCGAAACTTGGCTGCTGATCGCTGGAAACCGGGTACGGCTCGACGATACAAACCCGAATCCCTGCGTCCGCGAGAGCGCAGCCGAGACTCGCACCGACCATGCCGCCGCCGGCAATCAGCACGTCATAGTCGCTGCTCGGCTCTGCTGACATGGTTCAGCTGGCGCGGCTGCCGACCGCGGCCTCGACTTCATCGGCCGTGCGCGGCAGACCATCCGTCAATAACTCATGACCATCGTTCGTCACCACCACATCGTCTTCGATACGCACGCCGATCCCCCACCAGCGCTTGGGAACCCCCCGCGTGCCCGGCGCGATATAAATGCCGGGTTCGACCGTCAGGGCCATACTTCGCTCCAGCAGGCGCCAGTGCTCTGCAACCTTGTAGTCCCCCACGTCATGCACATCCATGCCCAACCAGTGGCCGGTGCGATGCATGAAAAATGGCCGGTAGGCACCGTCACGAATCAAGGTACGCAGATTGCCCTTGATCAAGCCGACATCACGCAGACCGCGAGTGATTACCCGCACCACAGCAACATGAGCATCGTTCCAGTGATTGCCCGGAGTAATCTGATCGAAAGCGGCAGCCTGGGCTTCCAGGACGATGTCATAAATCGCTCGCTGCTCAGGGCTAAATCGACCATTGACCGGGTAAGTGCGGGTGACATCCGATGCGTAATAGCCAAATTCGCAGCCGGCATCCACCAGCAGCAAATCACCGTCTTGCATGCGCCGGTCGTTGGCGTGGTAATGCAAAACACAGCTATTGGGCCCTGAGCCGACAATGGGCAGATAGGACAGTCGTGCCCCCTGGCGGCGAAACTCGTGAATGAATTCCGCCTCGATCTCGTATTCATGCAGGCCGGGCCGGCAAACTGCCATGGCTCGGTTATGAGCGGTGACGGCAATTTTTGCCGCCCGCCGCATCTTGGTGATTTCGGGCCGGCTCTTGAACAAGCGCTGATCGTGCAGCAGATGATCCAGGCCGATGAACTCGTCGGGGGTGTGGGCGCCACCGCGCTCGCGCAGGGCCGAGACCCAGCCAATCAGACGCTGATCGAACTCCGTGTGCATGCCGATGTTGTAGTACACCCGTTCACACTGTTCGATGATGCCCGGCAGGATGTCATCCATATCAGTAATAGGAAAGGCATCATCGGCGCCGTAGTCGGTTACGACACCTTCCGGACCCGCGCGGGCGCCATCCCAGGTTTCGCGCTCCAGATCGCGGTCACGGCAAAACATCAGGACTTCACCGGCCGCTCTGCCGGGAGCCAGAACAAGGACCGCTTCGGGTTCAGCGAAACCCGTTAAATAATAGAAATCACTGTCCTGGCGGTAGTAGTACTCCACATCGCGATTGCGAACTTTGGCGGGCGCGGCCGGCAGCAGGGCCACACTGCCCTTGCCAATCATGCGCATCATCTGGCGTCGACGCCGGGTAAATTCTCGGGGACTCATTGAGACCTCAGTGACTGGTGCCGCCGCTGCGCTCGGCGTGCAGTTCCTCAAATATCAGCTGAACGCTGACGCGCACGAATTCCACGAGTTCAGCATAAGCCGACTCCGCCTCAGCCAGGGTCTCCTCCTGGCTAAGCTCGGCGCGGCTGATTTCCACGAAATCGCCGATTATTTCGCCGGTCACGCCCGACTCGATAGTCGCCGGCGCTGCAGCACCCTGGCTCAAGCCGTGCATGAACCCCTGACACCAGAGGCCCAGGGCAGCAGCCCGGCTGTCCAGAGGGTCCGCATCATCCGGCAGGGCCAGCTGCAGACTCATGTCCCCTGCCTCCAGGGCCTCAATGTTTTGGACAGCTATCCCCTTTAGCTCTTGTATAAGGGCATCGCGCGCGGCGGGTCCAATCGCGCAATCCGCCAGCAGCTCAGCCACCCAGGGTGGCTCCGCAGCCGGGCCCAGGGCACAGGCCAGCCCACACAGGTGCCCGTGAGCCTCGGCGGGCTCGCCAAGGGCTCCAGCGCGGGTAAGCGCCTGGGTCAAAGCTTCGAAATCACTGGCTGGCATGGTCGGCGGGCTATGCTAGCACCGCCGCCGAAAAGCCGATAATTTGACCGCAGCCACCCGCCACCCTATATTTTTTGGGTGAACGATAAAAATGAACAAAATTTCCTGAAGGAATTACAGCGGCTCGAGCGACGTCTGGACGAGCTCGTTGTGATCACCAGCCAGCTCAAAGAAGAGAACCAGTCCCTGAAACAGCGGCAGGATAATCTGATTGGTGAGCGGGCTACCCTTTTGCAGAAAAACGAGCAGGTCAGAGCCCGGGTCGAGGCCATGATCGGGCGTCTGAAAGCCATGGAGAGCAACTCATGACGGAAATGTATGCCCACGTGAGCGTCAAGATTCTTGAGAAGGAATACCAGATCTCCTGCCCAGCCGACGAACGCAAGTCACTGGTGGACTCTGCGGAAATGCTAAACGCCAAAATGCGCGAAATCCGGGATAGCGGCAAAGTCGTCGGCCTGGACCGCATAGCTGTCATGGCTGCGCTGAATATGGCCAATGAGCTGATCACCTCCAAAGACAAGGGCGAAAACATCGAGACCGACGCCAAGGGCAAGGTCATTGCAATGCGCGAGCGGGTTGAATCAGCCCTGCAGTCCGGCCGCCAGCTGGAGCTATAACGACAGCCGCCATCCCTGTGCGCCGGATCTCATCCCGCGCTGCCCGCCAAACGATATAATCAGCCCCGGTTCCTCCTGCGGTGTTCGAGGAGGGTCTAAGACTTTCGACCCTAACTTTCAGACAGGGGTCGTCGTCTGTGGACAGTATTGTGCAATGCCGCCTTTGGCGGACAGCCTGATCTGTCGCGGCTGACCCCACTTATCGCCTTGGTTCGAGGGCGAAGGCTCGCCACGGCACAGGCGGGAGGAACCACTTCTTGACTCCTGATTCGGGGCTTTCATGAACAGCGCGGAACTGCGCTCCAAACTTGTCCGCCAGCGGCGGGCACTGCCACCGCAACTTGCCCACCAGGCCGGCTATGCAGCGAGCGTGCATGCCTGGCAGCTGCCGGTCATGCAGCGTGCCCGGCGCATTGCCGCTTACCTGGCTGTTAACAGCGAGATCGACTGCGGCGCGCTGATAGAAACCGCCTGGAGTCGGGGTCGTGAAGTCTACTTGCCCGTCCTGCAGGGCCAGGGACTGTTTTTTCGCCGCTATCGCCCCAAGAGCCTTTTAACACCCAATCGATTCGCGATTCCCGAACCGAGCGAGGAACCCTTGCTCCGGGCAACTGCTCTGGATGTCGTAATTGCGCCACTTGTCGCTTTTGACAGGGTCGGTAACCGCCTGGGCATGGGCGGGGGCTATTACGACCGCACGTTTAGTTTCCTGCGATATAGAAAGAGTTGGCGACATCCCCGGCTGCTTGGCTTCGCCTATGACATGCAGGCAGTGAACAGTCTCCCTGCGCAATCCTGGGATGTTCCACTGGATGCAGTTGTTACAGAAACCTCGAAGTACGAATTTTTACGCAAATGAGTTGAGCTGACCCAAAATTCGTATCACGAACTGATAACGGCGTCACCCTTGATTTGCTGGCAATTTCAATAACTTTATATATACTCGGCGACGGTTATCCCCGACACGGAGACTGATAATGGCTAGTAGAAAGAAGACTACACGCAAAAAGGCTGCCAAGAAAAAGGTAGCTAAGCGTAAGGTCGCTAAGCGTAAGGTCGCTAAGCGTAAGACCGCTAAGCGTAAGACCGCTAAGCGTAAGACCAAGAAGAAAGCTAAGAAAAAGGCTAAGAAAAAGGTAGCTAAGCGTAAGACCAAAAAGAAAGCCAAGAAAAAGGCTAAAAAGAAGGCCAAGCGCAAGACTAAGCGTAAGACCAAGAAAAAGGCCAAGAAAAAGGCCAAAAGGAAGGTCGCCAAGCGCAAGACGAAGCGTAAGGTAGCTAAGCGCAAGACCAAACGGAAAGCGTCGAAGAGACGGTAGTCTCTCGGCCTGCGGGCCTCGGTTAGCGAGGCCCGTTTCTTGCGAAAGTGCCCGCCTCGGCGGGCACTTTTCTTTTTGCCCTGATTAACGTCCCAAGAGACTGGAAGCCGATATAATTCGGGCGTTTCAGGGGGAACGGGGTAATCAATGGATCAGGACAAGCAGAAGCAAGCGGCCGCAATGGCGGCCCTTGAATTCATCATGCCGGGCACTCGCCTGGGCGTGGGCACAGGCTCAACGGTCAACTTCCTGATAAATGCCTTACCGAATATCGCCAACAAAATTGATGTGGTTGTAGCCAGCTCGATAGCGACGGAGCGCCGCCTGCGAGCAGCGGGATTCAGGGTCTCAGAATTGTCAGACGTGGGCGACCTGGATCTGTACATAGACGGGGCCGATGAGGCCAATAAACAATTACACCTGATAAAAGGGGGCGGAGGCGCCCTGACGAGGGAAAAAATCCTGGCCGGCGCCGCCCGAAAATTCGTCTGTATCGTTGATGAATCAAAGCGGGTTGGTGTCCTGGGCAAGTTCCCGCTGCCGGTGGAAATCATCCCCATGGCTGAATCCCTGGTGAGTCGCCAGTTCGTCAGACTGCGCGGGCAGCCCATCCTGCGGCAGGACTTCGTCACGGATAACGGCAACTCGATCCTGGACGTGCACGGCCTGCAAATCAGCAATCCCCCGGAGATGGAGCATCGCTTCAACCAGGTACCCGGTGTCGTCACTGTGGGCATATTTGCCCAGCGACCTGCCGATGCACTGCTTATCGCCCGCGCCGGCGGTGTTGATCAAATCGGCCAATAGGACGGC
Source organism: Gammaproteobacteria bacterium (assembly GCA_051008735.1). GTDB lineage: Bacteria > Pseudomonadota > Gammaproteobacteria > Steroidobacterales > J054. The sequence goes on from JBPCXH010000001.1 coordinate 4,780, forward strand.
AGCTCAGCCCGTTACGGCGATTAAATAAGAAAAACCCCGCACAAGGCGGGGCTTTTCATGTCTGGCTGGGGGACCAGGATTATTCGCGGCTTACGCCGCTCACCCCTCAAGGGGGCCGCTCACGAGCTGCGCTCGCTGCGCGTTCTCTCCCCTCATCCGGGTCGCTGCGCGACCCACATGAGGCACCGAGTCGAACGAAGCTCCTCACCCATGTGGGCCTCCTTTCAGACATGAAAAACCCCGCACAAGGC
>JBPCXH010000002.1:0-27233 GCA_051008735.1 Gammaproteobacteria bacterium
CGTGGGGTTGGGCGCGGCTTTTTTCGTATCCGGGTAATGAGGACAGATCCATGACAGGCAATCGGCCCCGCTATTCCCACTCTCTCAGCCTGCTACTTGCCCTGCTGATCGCACTCCCGGTCCAGGCGCAGCGAGCGGTAGAGGAAATAGTTGTCTTCGCCACCAAACGTGAGGCGTCAGTGCAGGACGTACCGATTGCCGTATCAGCCTATAGCGCTGAGCAGCTTCAGCGGGCTGGAGTACAGGATATTCGCGATCTCCAGCAGTTGTCGCCCAGCCTCGTGCTGACCAGCACCCAATCGGAATCGGCCGGTACGACTGCTCGACTGCGCGGCGTCGGCACCACGGGTGACAATCTGGGCCTGGAATCTTCCGTAGCAGTTTTCGTTGACGGGGTTTACCGCAATCGAAATAGCGTGGCCCTGACGGACCTGGGACCCGTGGAACGAGTCGAAGTATTGCGTGGCCCACAAGGCACCCTGTTCGGAAAAAATGCGTCGGCCGGCCTGATTCAGATTATCACCAAACAACCAGACCTCGAAGAATTTGGCGGCATGGTGGAGGCGGGCGTGGGTTCGGATGATGAATACCGGGTCTCCGGATCATTAACCGGGCCTATCATCGAGGGCAATACAGGCTTCCGCCTGGATGGCACCTGGACGGAACGCGATGGCTTTGTCGATGCCAAGGATACAACCGGACCCGGGGGCACCCGGGAATTCAATGATCGTGACCGCTGGCTTGTGCGTGGCCAGTTATTCAGCGAGATCGGCGACTCACTGGATATACGTTTGATTGGTGACTACGCCACTCGTGATGAAACCTGCTGTGCTGCGGTCACGGTTCAGGCCGGCCCCACGGCGGCTATTATCAATGGCCTGACGCCCCTGATTCCGCCACCCGGCATCGGCACGGTGAAGCTGCCACCTGATCCCTCCGATCGGGATATGACTGCTAATGCCGAGCGGGGCTATGACTCCGAAGTCGACGAGTGGGGTGTGTCCCTGGAAGCCAACTGGGATGTTGGGCCGGGCACAGCAACCTCCATTTCGGCCTACCGGGACTGGGACAGTGACCGCTCCCAAGACATTGACTACACGGATGCAGACATCCTGTACCGCGAAAACGGCAACTACAGCAATAAATTTAAAACTCTGACTCAGGAATTGCGCTACGCCTGGAGTATGGGCGATTTTGACCTGCTGGTCGGCGGCTACTATGTCGATGAAGATCTCGATGTCCTGGATGGTATTCGCGTCGGCTCAGATTACGAAACCTACGCCAATGCTGTCATCGCCGGTGCCGGCGAAGCGGTCTTTCTGCCGCCGGGCTCCCTCGCAGAGGGTCAGGGTGCTATTACCGACGACTTTTCCCAGAACACGGAAAGCTGGGCGCTGTTTACCCACAACAGGTGGCAGGCAAGCAATGAGATCGCCTTCACTGCAGGCCTGCGTTACACAACAGAGGAAAAGGATCTCAATGCCACCCTGATTGCCGATAATCCGGCCTGCGAAGCCCTGATACCCGATTTGATTGGCGGGGTTATTAACCCTGTCGACAATGGCACGCTGCTACGTTTCGGCTGTCTGACTGTAATCAGCCCCTTGGTGGACTCGCCCAACAATCCCTTTGCCGGCCCAGTACCGGCCTACAAAGGTGACCGCAGCGACAGTGAGTGGACCGGGACTTTCATTGCCGAGTATCAGTTCAGCGACGACTGGATGGGCTACGCCTCGTATGCCCGCGGCTACAAGGCGGGAGGCTACAACCTGGATCGCGCCGGCTTGTCCGTCACCCTGCTCCCCGGACCACCTTTCTTCACCCTACCCACGGTCAAGCAACTGGAATTTGACCCGGAGACCGTTGATTCCTGGGAGGCCGGCGTGAAAGGCGCTTTCCTGAATAACCAGGTGCGACTGGACCTGGCCGTGTTCGCGGCTGACTATGATGACTTCCAACTCAATACTTTCAACGGCACCAACTTCACCGTGTCGAATATTGGCGAGGTTAACTCCGTGGGTTTCGAGGCCGAAGGCGCTGCAGTAGTCACCGATCAGTTAACGCTGACAGGCGGCATTACCTACACCGACGCGAAGTATGCTTCGGATTTGTTTGATCCAAGCGATCCAACGGTGGCACAGATTGCCGGTGAGCAACTGACCAATGCGCCGGAATGGATCCTGACCACCGCCGCAGACTTTGAACAACCGATCACAAGCTCACTACTGCTTTCCATTCATCTGGATATGCGTTTCGTCGACGACCACAACACCGGCTCTGATCTGGACCCTGCCAAGGAGCAGAATTCCTATTACCTGTGGAACGGCAACGTCGGAGTCGGGGCCGATGACGGGTTCTGGGAAGTCGAGTTGTGGGCGAAGAATCTGTTCAACAAAGATTACAAACAGGTGGTCATCGATGCCCCACTACAAGGCACGGACCCAAGCAACCAGACCTACGCAGCATTCCTGGGTGACCCGCGCACCTGGGGTGTACGCGCCCGCGTTAACTTCTGAGATTCCGTGAGTGACAGACAGACTTAATCAAAGAGCCGGTCAACCTTTGCCGCACAAATGAAGTCGTTTTCCGAGAGCCCGCCGATTGCATGGGTATTCCACAGGCAGCGAACCCTGCCATAGTTGACGACCAGATCCGGGTGATGCCCTTCAGATTCCGCAATCCAGGCAACGGCATTCACGAAGCCCATGGTGCGGTGATAACCGCTGAACTCGAACTCGCGCACGATGGCTTTACCATCGTCGGTGCGGGACCAGTCCTCATGCAGCGCTTTCATCAGCTCGTCCGCAGCTTCAGTAGCCAGGGGCGGGACGCCCCCTTCACACGGCTCGCAACGCCGCTTTATCAATTGTTCTGTGGTCGCCATATCAGTCTCTCCAACTGGAACAGGTAAATCAGTTCGGCAACGTACCGCTCGCGGATTCGTCGACTTTCAGGAAGCCGCCGGTGTTGATTTCAAAGCGGACACCGCCGGAACTCAGGCTCGTCAGGGCCACAAAGGTACCCCCGTTCCTCTCGCAAAGGGTGCGCATCAGATTGGCAAACTGGGTTGCATTCCTGATTCGGCCCCCGGCCAGCTGGGTGGGAAAACCAACCCCATGAATTCTTACCAGACGATTACCAAAGCGGTCTGAGCGATTCACCCGCTCAATATATCGGGCCACACTTTCCACGGAACCCCGCGGAAAATCATCGCCGAATACATAAATACTCATTTTTTTACCCGGCTCATAAAACGTATTGATCGCCTCGGTGATTCCCTCAACCGGGCTGGAATCACTATAGGGATTCCAGTTTGCCAGTCGATTGACAATTCGGCGCCGGGTCGACGGCGAGTCCGGTATCCAGCGCCCGGCATAATTGCTGAACATATACTTGCCTTCATCATTCAGAACCTGGATGCCTTTGACGCGCGGATAAACTTTCAGGGCTTCTTCGACTTTCTCCAGCACCAGTCGCCAGGGACCCTGAAACATACTGCCGGAGGTATCGATGACAAAAATAATATACTCACTGTCTACCGGGACGCCGCCCACGGTTGTATCGTCCTCCGGCGGCCGGTAATCAGCCAGCAATCGCTGCATTTCTTCCGTCAGCTTCTGTCGCGCCTCGGCCAATTCACCGACTTCATCATTATCAAAAAGTGCGTCATCCTGAGTTGTTGCAAACTGGCCGCGAAGCTTCGATAGCTCGCCGCGCAGACTGGCCAGCACGCTGTCCGAGCCCTCACTATCGGAACTGATCGTCTTCATTTCCCGATTCAGAATAGCCGTCTCTCCGCGGATCTCGAATAATTCTTCCTGCAACTTGGCCAGCAAGGAATCAAGATCCCGGGCACTTCGCTCGATAGTCTGGGGCTCATAAATCTTCACCAACACCAGCAGCAGAATTACCGCACCGAAACCACAGGTAATGGCGTCCAGAAAGGACAAACTGAAAGTCTCAGTCTCGCGATGCTTTTTCATGGCCAGTCCCGGGCAGGAGTGAGCATGGAACCCTGAGTTTTCATCGCCAGCCCCCAGAACAGCCCGGCAGCTGACGGATCCCCATCCATGGGAAACAACATGACATTAACGGGCGCCTTGGCCGGCAGCTGACGGATCGCCGCTTCGAAGAATTTCTCTCGATCGCGCACCGATACACGCCTGGCCTGGGGTGGCGGCACCCGGCTCTGGGTAGGCAAACCATCGGTGAGCAAATAAATATTATCCGGCGGCGGATTCAGCTGACTCGCTGACTCAAAGGCGTTATACAGACTCGTCCCTTTTCCGGGCACGAGCTTACGCAATGCCTCAACGGCCTTAGTCAACTCAGCACCATCAGTCACTTCCAGCCACTGGCCCGTCGTTTCCGGCAACACGCTGCCCGACTTTTCATTAAAGGCATAAATCTGAAACCGGGTGCCCGGCACAATCTGGGTCGTGACCCAGTCCACTACGTTGACGGTCTGCCGCCACTTGGGTGCACGTCGCTTGTTGTCATCGGGTGTATTGCGAGACCGCAAAACATTAATCAGAGTACGTCCAAGCATGCTTGCCGAACTATCCACCAGGATCAGAACCCGGCGCCCGCCCATGCGCATACCGGTCAGATATTGCCGATTGCCCTCACCGACGAAACTGCGAATCCTGCGGCCTGACTCCTTGGTCGTATCGGCGGAACGGGCAGCGAGACGCTGCTTGGCAGCCTCCAGCCGCTCGATATCAGCCATCAGGTCTTCCTTGCTCTCCACGTTAGCCAGGGACCGGCTGTCAGCCTCGGCCAGCTGCTCCTTAAGCAGTTGAATGGCTTCTGCCAGCCTTTCGGCTTCTGCATCCGTCGCAATGCGTCGTTCTTTCTCTTCTTCCAGGGTGGTGCGCAAACGAACCAGATTCTTTCGGCCGTCCAGCACTTCCTCTTCCATGCGAGTGGTTTCGCCTTCCAGGTCTGCATTGGCCTGTTCCGACCGAACCGTGACCTGGGCATTGATCACCATAAAGAACAAGACCACCGCACCCAGACCACAGGACATGACATCCAGGAAAGCAAGATTAAAAACGTTTAGACGTTTACGTGCCATCAGGCCCCAGCTCTATCAACACCCGGATCTCTACCGAAGGCTCACCCAGCCCAATCACGTCGCCGGCCTGCAAAATAGCTGACGAGGTGATGGGATGCCCGTTCAAGCGAGTACCGTAGCGGCTGTGATCGGTTAGCGTAAGCTGCCCCTGTTCCACCTGCACGCTGCAGTGCCGCCTGGAAATACCGGCCGTACCACTATCCAGGGCTACGCCGTACTCCCCCGGGGCCAGCTCAGTGCCAATACTTAAACTCCGGGCATCGACCCGGTAAGCACGACTGCCCACCAGGACATGGGTCGGAGCGGCGGCAGATTGACTTGAGCTCGCAGACGCATCCGGAGCAGGCGGCTGATCCCAGGGCAACCGTGTCAGCAAACGAATTTGGTCCCCGCCGGGGCGACTCAGGGCGCGACTGGCACCGCGCGCGGCGGCGCTCAGATCCATGGCGTAGACCGCTACGTTGGGCAGAGCAGCCAGCACACTCAAGGTGCCGGGAAAGGCAGCCAGTCGTGCCCCGATCTGCAAGGCTGTCGCGCGCCCGACCGGCAACACCGAGCGCAGCCGCTGCAGCAAGGGCTGGCACGCATCAGTAATCCGCGCTGCCAGCGCGTCGCGCTCCAGCCGCACCTGCCCAACCTCAATACCCCGATCCAACTCAACTTGTGCCGATGGCGCACGCGTCAGCTCCTGCAGCCAGTCAGGAACCCGGTCGTACAGCGCCTGTTCTGACGCGGCATCATGCAAAGGATCAAATCGTGCCTGGGTCAGGAAACAGCTGGCAAAGTACTCGACGGCAATTCTTTCCAGCCGCTCCACACCCAGATCCGGCAGAGGATGAGAATCCACCAGGGCCACCTGACCTTCCTGCTGCAGCCTGCTGAAGTCTGTCGCATGCAGGCGGGCCTCCACAGCCAGCAACTCGCACCCGGGATACTCTCGGCGTGTAGCTGCCACAGCGCAGTCAACAAATCCTGATACCGGAATGCCTTCTTCCTGGGCAATCCCCAGCAGCAAACCCAGTTGTTGCTCGGTCCACGCTGATGGAACAGCAAATACCGCGGCCTCGCAGCCCTTGCCATGCTCTGTCCAAATAGCCGCCAACTGCGCATGAGCCAGGTCCGCGGCGCAATGCGCGTCTCCCAGGGCGACACCCAGAGGGTCTTCAGATAAGTCTTCCCAGTAACGGTTCTGCACGGAGCGGGGAAACCGTCGCGCAAGCACCTGAGCATCACGACCAAAGAGCAGCTGTCCATCGGGAAGGACAGCGTAGCCCGGCTCGACAAAAACCAGTTCGCCGTCGATCACCCCGGTCAGGGATGCATCATTGAATTCTATTCCCAGCGTACGCATCAGGCGCACCAAGCCAGCGCGTTCAGGCGGCCTGCAGGTGTCGAATCAGTCGCTGATCGACATAGCCTTCGGTTTCGAAAACCTGCCGCTCCTGAAGCAATTGCAACTGATGGACAAGGAACATCAACACGATGCTGATGACCAGTGCGATAAAAGTGGAGTTAAAGGCCACACCGAGGCTCTCGGTGACACCGCTGATATCCCCCTCGACGGCGCGGTGGGCCAGACCCAGGGCAGCACCGATACCGCGTACGGTGCCGATGAAACCAATGGACGGAATAGCCCAGGCAATGTACCGAATCATCGACAATTCAGACTCGAGGCGCTCCGCCTCTGAGTTGATTAAGGTATGCGTCGCTGAGGACACGTCCTGCACATTGCGGGTCGCACCAAAGCGCTGTAGCGCAGCCAGCATCGCACGCGGCAACAGCAAGCCCTGCTCTTCTTCCTGCAGCGCCTCCAGTTGGCGCGAATATTCTCGCGTGTCCTCGGGCAATATCCGGACGCCTTCGGCGATAGGCAGTAATTCTTCGTCCAGCAAGCCCCGTTCACGCAGGGCGTGCCGAGCTTTGTAACCCATGATGGCAAAAGCCCAGAGCATCAGAATAAAACAGGCCTCTTGCTCAAAATCCTGCACGATCACGAACAGCGAACGCTCGGGAATATAGTCGGGATCTTCTGCAATCAGAACCCGCTGCTCCTGTTGAATTGCCGCCGCGTTGGGGCGAATCACAGACACATATACCGCATGCACCAGAATCGCCGCGATAATCAGCGAAAAGATCTGGAATACAAACTCAGTCGAGAAGCTCTTGTTCATAAGTCTTGGCAGTTCGCTCAGATATCAGAGGGAAGATCTATAGGCACATCTGCAACCAGTGGCTTGGTAGGCTCAAATTCTTTGGCATCTTCAGTATCTTCACCGTCAATAGCCGCTTCGATGCGGGCAAGCTCCTGGTCCATTTCTGCTTCGCTGGGACCTTCCAGTTTGACCTGGCTCATATCGCTTTGCGGTTCACCCGTCGTAGCGGGCTTATCAGCACTCCCGGCCTCAACGGCCGGTGGCTCCGCCTGAGCCAAGACCACGACCGGCGCACTCTCGACAGCCTGCCGCAAGCTTGTCTCAGCGGCCCAGGTGACCCCAAAGGCCGCTACCGCCAGCAATGTCAGCCGAAAAACCATCATCTGTTATTCCACGGACTCCTGCGGTTCAGCCCACCGGGCCAGTCGGAAACCCACATCCAGCCGGCCCTGATCACCAAAATCCCGCCGGGCCAGTCGCAACTCACTAATACTCGCATGGCGCCAGCTCGAGCCACGAATGACATGATACTGGGCTTCGTCAGGCCCGAGGGGATCAACATCCACACGACTGGAGACGGGATAAACCGTATACAGGTCGTTCACCCACTCCGCGGCGTTGCCGCCCAGGTCATGAATACCCAAGGCATTGGCCTTGAACTGCCCTATCGGGGCTGTGACCGGAAATCCATCGTAGTAATTTCGCAAAAACTTGGCCAGCACGCCCTCCGCCGAACGATCTGCAAAATTGCCGGCACCAACAATGGGCGGCATCTTGTCACCCCAAGGGTACTTCAAGCTCCGGGCGCCAGCATTATGGCGAGCCACCCAGGCCCACTCAGCCTCCGTGGGCAAGCGATAACCCGACGTGAGGGGCCTGGCCAGGACCAGCCCGCCATCCTGGGCCGCATAGGCCGGCGTCAGCCCCTCTTGGTCACTCAACCAGTTACAAAAGCTGGCAGCTTCCAGCCAGGAAACCATCATGGCGGGGTGATCACCTATGCCCAACTCATTAAAGGTCTCGGCCCCCGAGGTGTGATTGGCCTTGAAAGCCCTGAACTGGCGATTGGTGACTTCGTGCCTGGCCAGGTAGAAGCGTCGCGTCAGGCGAATATTGCGCTCTGTTTCGTTGGGCCGGCGCCCCTGAACCCGTCGCGGGGCACCCATGGCAAACTCCCCGGGCTCAATCAGTTGCAGTTCCGCGCCCTGGCTGGTCTGAACTACCCTGGGCGTGCGTGCCAGCACGGCCTGAGCTTCCGTCAGCATGCGCACCTGCACAAGCTGGGGCAAGCCAGGTTTCGGCGTCACACTTGCCTTAAAGTCAGCGAAACCCGACTGTCGCACGGTGACGTCGTGGGCCCGGGCCGGCAACTGCAATTGCTGATCGCCTTCACCAATTGACCGGCCGTCCAGCAACACCATGGCGCCGGCCGGAACACCCAGAATCTGCACCTCCCCAAGCACCGGTTCCAGAGACACACGCAGCGTCTTGGATTGACGGTCAGGCAAACTGATTTGCCGCGTAATAGTCGAATAACCCGCTTTGGAAATGATCACTGAGTAAGCAGCGGCCGGCTTAAGCTCGGCATCGACTGGTGTCGTCCCTCGATAGCGCCCGTTGATACTGACTGCCGCCGCGGCTGGATCACTTCGAACTTTCAAAATACCGTCGGCAACGGTCAAGGCGATTTCCGGCAAGCTCAGTTGCTGGCCTGCCTCGACAGACACCTGCTGTCGCCAGGTCTTGTAGCCATCCAGTTCAATCACCAGCTCATGCGTACCGGCCAGCAACTCCACCGTGCCAGGTGTGGCCCCCAGCAATTCTCCATTGCTGCGAACTTCAGCCTCGGCAGGTACGGTGCTTACCGTCACGTCGGCCCAGGCAGGCGCAAGCGGGGCGATATACTCCTGGCGCTGCCCGAGGCCAAGGACTTCAACCGTGTCCTGGAAAGGCAAATAGCGATCAGCCTCGATTCGCAAGCTATGCTTCCCGGCTGCGAGCTCAACTTCATCCGTAGGCGCTTCGCCAACGGGCTTGTCATCGACCCAGACCTGGCCCACGGCTCCGGTCTGAGTACTGACCACTAATTGCCCCGGAAGCTTGTCAAGAATGAACGGGAACTCCTGGCTTGCGTCCGGGCTAACGACAATTTCCTCACGTGCATCACGGTAACCTTCGGCGGTCATCAGCACACGATAGCTGCCCGGCAAAAGCATGAAGCGCTCACCCACCCGCAGCTTAAGCAAGGCGCCGGCAATGCTGATCTCCGCAGCATCGGGCTCTACCTGGATCAGCACCGCTTTGGCGGTGAACAAAAACAGGGCGACGGAAAACAGCACCGCCAACGCACCACCGGCGACGTAGCGCAGTTTGCGGGTTTTTCCGGTTGGCGCGACAGACCGCACTCTGGGTGCCGGCTTGGGTTGTCGCGAGACAGCCGCAATGACTGGCTCCTCCTCAGGTGTTTTAGTTTCAAGCTCGGGCGGCAGGGTTTGATATTCATCCTGGGTATGGGTGACACGCCATGCCCAGCGCTCTTCACTAATGGAGCAATCAATCCTCGCCGTGTCCGTACTGATCAGGTCGCCGTCTTTCAGCCAGTGGGCAGCACTGAGGGGACTCCCGTTCAGAGCTATGCGTGCTTCCGGTGCAGGCTGCAGCAACGGCTGACTATCAAGCACACTGATCTGGGCCACGGGCGGTGCGCCCGCCACGCCAGGCACCTGCAACGCACAATCCGCCGCAGACCCGATAGTGAGCGGCAAATCTTCCAGAGAATAGTCTCGGCTCCCCGCGGGACTCTCTACGACAAGGGTGGCGGTCAAATGGGCTCCTCGCAACGCACAATGATGGGTGGCGTCGTGCCATCCGACGCCACCAGGAAACTTCGCCGAGTGTCCCGAAATCCATCCCGACTGCCAACCGCCACATATTTACCTGGCCGTAAATCGAGTGTCATGGTCTGGAACAGACCCAAACGACCCACCTTGTAGATCACGACGTCAGTCTGGCTATCTGATTCAAACCGCACCGGAACAGGCACAGCGGCGATGGTCAAGGCGCGTTCCAGCGCAGCTATTTGCGCCGCCAGCTTCGCCCCCATGGGTTTGACTTCGCGGGCCCGGTTAGCCAGGCCTCGGGCTGATTGCCATTTTCGCTCATCATTCAGAGAATCCGCATTACCGATAGCTTTGTCTAATTCCGCGGCCAGGCCGGCGCGCTGTTTCGCTCTTGCCAGACCCTGCTTCGCAGACCCCAGGGCCGCATCGATTGCCAGCAAGGCCTCGTACTGACGAACTGCCCCTGCCCAGTCCTCATCTGCTTCCAGCTCGCGAGCCCGCGCTTGTTGGGCAACTATTTTCTCCAGACGCTGCTCGGCTGCGACCTGCTGCAACGCGGACTTAGCATCCGCATCACCCGGTCGCGTCTTTAAAGCAGCTTCGAAGCTGCGTCGACTGACGTCCCAGTCCTTGCGCGCCAAGGCTTCGAAACCCGCCGCCATCTGGGTTTCATAGGCAGTGCGAACGAGCACGCCCTGGGTGCGCGCCAGGCCGTCTTTGGCCGGCGTCCACTCCGGATCGATTTCCAGCACCTGTCGATAGTCCTGGGACGCATCGCGAAGTCGACCGGCAGACTCTTTAGCCGTCGCTGCACTCATCAACTCCAGCACGGCGCCCAGCCGGCCGGCCCGCTCCAAGCCACGCGACGCGGCAGTGTTACCCGGATCAACTGCCAAAGCGAGTTCATAGCGATCCAGGGCAACGCTGCGCTGGCCTGCCAGCAAGGCCTGATCACCTTCGGTTAATGCCTGCGCCAGAACCTCGGGAATGCGTGTCTCGATAACTTTCAGCAATGTCAGGGACCGGCGATAAGCCGTGGCGGCGGCCGGATAATCCCTGGCGCGATACTGTCCGTCGCCCTCTTCAGCGAAACGCTCCGCTTCAGCCCAGTCAGCCCCACCCCAGCGAGCTACGCTTCGTTCGCCCAGGCTATCCTGCAGCGCCAGCAAGTCACCCAGCACTTCATCTGCCAGGGCCCGCTCCGCCGGCGAGGAATTTGCGTCAGGGGCCTCAGGCACTTCTGCTGCTGGCTCTTCAACCGGTGGTGGCGGCGCACTCACGGCTGCGGGCTTTTTCACCATCGTTGGCAGCAGAAAAATAACGCCAAGGGCGGTCAGCACGAGAACTGCAAAGCCCCCCATTACCCAGCTGCCGGGCAAAGCGCGGCGCGGCGCACCCGGGCGGGCTCGTCTGGTCGCGGACCCTGCAACGGGTGCACCGCTTTCGCGGCGCCGCGGCTGAATAACGGAAGCACCCGACCGGGGCGCTAAATCAGCCGCCACTTCATCCAGCACCGCGCGCACGGCGGCAATGCCGGCTGGCCGGCTGGCCGGATCCTTTTGTAGCATTGCCGAAAGCAGCGCGACAAAGGGTGCGGGGATCTGCTCACCGGCTTTGCTTTGACCCGGAATTTGCGGCGTTTCATCCCGCACACGCGCGGCAGTGGCCCCGGGGTGAAACAGCGGTTGACCCGCAAGCAGCTCAAACAGCAGCGTTCCCAAGCCGTACACATCATCGGCAATGGCAGGTTCATCGCCCGCCAGCTGCTGGGGACTCATAACAGGCAGCGAACCTCCACCGCGGATCGATAGTCCTTCACCGCCCAGTCCGGCCGCAATTCCAAAATCCGTCAGATAGCCGATGCCACGTGGATCCACCAGAACATTGGCGGGCTTAAGATCGCGGTGAATAATGCCCTGACGATGAGCGAACTCAAGCGCGTCACAGACCATCCGGCAGACAGGCAGCCAGTCAGACATCGCTGCTCCCCGGCGCTGCACCAGACTGCCGCCGGGAACGTACTGCATTGAGATAAAAAACCGGCCATCCAGCTCGTGAAAGTCGTGAACCCGAACGATATTCGGATGCTGCAGGATGCGCGTCTTGCGAAACTCGTCGCGTAACAGGTCAATCTGACCGGGTACGGCTGCCAGAGCCGCATCAAGGAACTTCAGCGCAACGTCTTCGCCAAGCTCGCTGTCATGGGCAAGCCAGACTTGTCCCGTCCCGCCCGAACCCAGCGCGCTGCGAAGCTCAAAGCGACCCCCAAGGGATTGCCCGGTATTGAGTTCTGTCATGAGTCAGCGCGGCGAGGCGAAGGCAACAGCAATGCCGCGTCGTCAGTTAGCGGACGGAGTATTTGCAGCTTCGGCGGCATCATTCATCGATACCAGGCCCGTTTCCTCGGAATATATTTCCCGCAAAATACGGCGCCACTCTCTGTAGCGCTCTTCAGCCGTACCCGTCAGCCGACGAGTCTGCCCTTCGATCTCGATCAATAAAGGTTCCGCCTCCGCATCGAAGGATTGTCCCAGTTCCTTCAGGGACTCCCGGTAATCGTTTGCTTCCGCCGATTTGTTCAAGCCACTCTGAAAAACCTTAAGACCGCCGAGAATCGCCGTATCCGTAATCGCACCGTTACCGCCGCCACCGCCTTCGTAGGCCACCGCACCGAGAATCGCAGCCAGGCCCAGCAGCTGCCTCATCCGGGCCGAACGCTTGAGCTCTTTATAGTTAATCGTTTCCTCGCGGGACATACGCCGCCAATCCTCATAGGGCTTGGACAACTCATAGTAAAGACCCGCGTAGTACTCGTTCATTGTATCGACCAGGCTGTACTCGCGCTCCCTGACCGATCGCATCCGCGCCATCATCGGATCGTCGTCTGCGGGCAAACGACGCACCTCGTAGCGCCCCTTTTTCTCAGTCAGATGATCCTCAAAAGCTGCCGGCACCAGATCAGCGGCGAACCGCAACTCCGCGACCTGCCGAATGCGTACAAGTTCCTTATTGGACATGCCCTGGCGAATCTTCAACAGATCATTGGCGATATCGTTGTACAGCGACTGATAGGGGTCCTGGGTCTTATCCCGATAATTTGAATAGGCTTTTTGCGGCACTTCAACCGCGTAGGCTTTGTTCAGCCACTCGCGCCCGGTGGCATCCCAGGCGCCTACCCTGAGTTCCGCTTCCAGGCCGTTGGACTCATCAATGCGCGCCCAAACCAGCAAATCCACCGCATCGGTGCGCTGGGGCAACACCCAGACGGAGCCCCAGTATCCGCTGTCCTCCAGGGTCGACTTCATGTGGTACGGCATATAACGAGCTTCTGCCCGACGAACATCAGGGAAGGTGAAGCCATCCGGCTCTTCCTGGTCTTCAGCAACGCCCGGGTCGAACAAAAGAATTCCGACATCAAGCATTTGATCAATGGGGACTTCAGTCTCGGCCCGAGCAATTTCCACGTTGTCATACTCGACTGTTCTCGAAGCAGCGCAGCCGGCAAGCACAGCAAGCAACAGCAGAGAAACGAACAGGCGAGAAAACATGCCAAGCCGAGAATTAATGTTTGTTATTAAAATCATGGTGATTTAGTTCTGTTTAATCCCCGTATGGCGACGGTACTCTTCCCAGAGGGCATCCCGAATGGTGGGATCCTTTTCGGCCATTGCTGCTTCGCGAATCTGTTCGGCCACCTGATCATCGCCGGTGCCATCGGTGGGGATGTCTTCCGGGATATCAGCCACCTGGCCGCCGTCACGTGCAGATTCGTCAAAGTCGCCGCCTTCAAATTCTCCCTTCACGATATCCTGGCCGTCACCGCCACCGCCTGAATCGCCCTTTGCCGCATCATTTTGGCTGGCATCGCCGGTACTGGCATTACCGCCGGCGCCACTTTGGCCACCCGCACCACCCATGCTGCCACCGACCTCACCAAAACCACCCATGCCGCCGGTACCCGACATACCGCCGCTACCCGCCTTTTCCACTTGAGAGGCATCAGCCGATTCGCGGCCGGCCGCAGAACCACCAGATCCCTGGCCTGCAGAGGCCATGCGTTCACGTTCGCTTTGCATTTGTTTGTCGAAATCACCCAGGGACTTGTCGAACACGGCGCCCGGATCCGAACCACCCGCTTCCATCGCGCCGCCGGCCCCCATGCCGGTTCCTGACCCGCCTGCTGATCCCGAACTGCCTGATCCCGAACTGCCTGATCCCGAGCTGCCGGATCCCGAACTACCGGATCCCGAACTACCGGATCCCGAACTACCGGACCCCGAACTGCCGGACCCCGAACTGCCGGACCCCGAACTGCCGGACCCTGAACTGCCGGACCCCGAACTGCCGGACCCTGAACTGCCGGACCCTGAACTGCCGGACCCCGAACTGCCTGATCCCGAGCTGCCTGATCCCGAGCTGCTGCTGGAGCTTTCCTGGCCCCCCGGTAGCTCCAGAGAAGATGAACTGCACCCCGCCAGGGCGAGACACAGCAATGCAACCGTAAATGGGATAGTTTTAGTCAAAGCAGGGAGGTTCTCCAAGTCGGTGGCTTCATTATAGAGGGGTCCCGCCCCGCTATCACTTGGAGTCCGATAAAGCCTCCGAGTTCACCTGTTTACTGGCCGCAGTGTCAGTCTGCTGGCTGGCCCCGCGCGCTTTCTGAGGCCCGGCCATAGCCACCCTGTTTCATTAACGTAATACAGGATTCCGGCTTGGCAGGGCGAGACAAAGATCGGGCCGCTGGAGACCTGTGCGTTAGACTCGCGCATCGCCGCCCCCACTCGCCTCATCCGCGTTGGAGGCAAGGACGAAAAGCTAGTTGTTGCCCATCGCGGCCGTTGAGGAAATCTAATCATGGAAAGCGCCGCGGAAACCGGGCAAAAGCTCGGCTACGTTCGTCTGCAACCCGGAGTGACCCGGTCAAACGGACTCTCGCTGCTGTATTGCGGCCTGACTGGAATTCCCGTTCTGGCCTTCATCAATTTTATTCAGCCTCTGATCCTTGAGGTGATCCTCAATATTCCCCGCAACGAGCAGGGCGCCCTGACCGCTAACCTTGCCGTTGCGCAGGAGATCATTCTGCTGGTCCTCGTGGGCCCCTTCGGGGCCTTGTCGGACCGAATCGGCCGACGGCATATCGTTGGCCTGGGCTACGTGATTGTTGGTCTCGGTTTTTTTGCCTACCCGTGGGTGGAATCCGCGCTGCAATTAACCCTGGTCAGATCATTCTATGCAGTGGGTGCAGCAGCCATCGTGTCCTCTTACTCGGCACTGCTGGCGGATTATCCCGAGGAAAAATCCCGCGGCAAGATGGTTGCCCTGCTGGGGGTCCTCAACGGACTGGGTATTGTTTTTCTGGGATTCGTAGGCGGCAACGTGCCACGGTGGCTGGAAGCGGCAGGCTTTGCTGATGTCAGCGCCAGCCGCATGGCCATGGCGGGTGTCTGCATTCTGTGTGTCGTGAGCGCCCTGGTGCTCTATTTGGGCTTCCGCGGCGGACGACCCGGCACGGGTCAGCAACGCGAGCCACTGGCAAAATTATTGCGAACCGGCCTGGGTGAAGCGCGCAACCCGCGCATTGCCATCGCCTATGCCTCTGCATTTGCTGCGCGCGGCGACGTCGTGGTTATAGGCACTTATCTGTCCCTCTGGGTCACGCAGGCCGGTATTGAACAAGGCCTGACCGCCAGTGAAGCCCAGGGTCGCGCCGGCATCGAGTTTGCGATCGTCTCTACAGCAGCGCTTATTGCCGCACCCCTGCTAGGCGTTCTGAACGACAGAATCAACCGGGTCGCAGCGCTTACCATCGGCATGCTGCTCGCAGGCATCGGCTACTTCGCCTTTGGTTTGCAATCTAATCCTCTATCGGAGTTTGCCTATATAGCGGCCTTGCTTCTGGGGGTTGGCCAGATGAGTTCTATTCTGGCGGGGCAAACGCTCATCTCTCAGGAAGCCAGGCCGGAGATCGCCGGCTCTGTTATCGGCGTTTTCAGCTTTTTTGGCGCTATCGGGACCCTGGTCGGCGGCTGGGTCGGCGGGCAGCTCTTTGGCCTGTGGCGGCCGGGTGCGCCCTTCCTGCTGATGGGCATCTTTAACTTCCTGATCTGCCTGGGCGCGCTGGTCGTCTGGCTCGCTGAACGGCGCACAGAAGCCGCTGCTGGGGCAGATCTGATAGCATCCCCGGCCGTTGCCAAAGAGGAAGTTTAGGGATGAGTGACGCCACCCAGCAGGCGCTGCAGGCATTGCAGTCGAAAACAGGTCAGGAGATTCATTGCAGCGACTGGCTAGAAGTCAGCCAGGATCTGGTCAACCGCTTTGCAGATGCGACAGGTGATCATCAATGGATTCACGTGGATCCGGCCCGGGCCGAGTCCGAATCTCCCTACGGCGGCACCATCGCGCACGGTTATTTGACACTTTCTCTGTACCCCATGCTGCGAGGCCTGGTGGAAGCCGACAAGCCCATTGTGCCGGGCGTAAAGAATGTCATTAACTATGGCCTGAACAAGCTTCGTTTCCCGAACGCGGTCCGCGTGGGTAGTCGGATTCGCGGCCGCTGCACGCTTGTCAGCGTGGAAGAAATCAAGGGCAGTCTGCAAATCACCGAACAATACGCCGTCGAGATAGAAGGTGAAGAACGCCCTGCCTGCGTCGCCGAGTGCGTGATGAGACTGTATTTCTAAGGCAGTTCTGAACATGGCTGAAAACAGGCTTCTGGTTGATCGGCAGGATGACATCCTGACCCTGACTATTAATCGTCCCGAAAAGCGCAATGCACTTAGCCTGGTACTCCTTGATGAACTGGCGGCAACTCTGGGCGCACATCAGGAAGATGAAAAGCTGCGCTGCGCAGTTATTACAGCCGCGGGTGATCGCTGCTTTGCTGCCGGCGGTGATTTGAAAGAACTGGATGCGGTGCGCACTGAAGCCGATGCGGCTGCCATGTCCCGACGAGGGCGTCGCGCGCTGGACACTGTCCGTGAGTTCCCGCTACCCGTGATTGGAGGTCTGAACGGACTCGCTCTGGGAGGCGGCGCCGAGCTGGCCATGGCCTGCGACCTGCGGGTGGCAAGCGCCAATACAGAAATCGGCTTTCTCCAGGCCCAGCTCAATGTGACCACCGCCTGGGGAGGCGGGATTGACCTGATGATCGCATTGGGCAATCACCAGGCGCTGGAATTATTAGCCACGGCCCGCCGCGTGTCCGCCGGCGAGGCGCAGACCCTTGGAATCATTAATTATCTTTGTGGCCCGGAAGAAACCATTCAAGACGGGCTTAAAAACTATCTGCGAACGTGGCGGCAACGAAGCCCCAGTGTGCTGCGCGGTTTCAAGGCCATGGCGATAAAAAGCCGCATGGCACTGCACAGGGAACTGTCGACTACAGAAGAATCCAATCTAGCCAAAACCTGGGCTCACCAGGACCATTGGGATGCAGTTAACGCGGCAGCAAGAAAACGCGAGCAGTATCGTTCTAAGCCCTGACCGGCACTGCCTCATCTTTCGTGGCTTCATCTCTCAGTTCCCGCCGCAAAATTTTGCCGACATTTGACTTGGGCAATTCATCGCGAAACTCGACAAACCGCGGCACCTTGTAAGCAGCAAGGTTCAAACGGCAGTACTCCCGGACAGCGTCAACCTTCATCTGCACGCCCGGCTGCAATACGACAAAAGCTTTCACCGCTTCCACCGTATGCTCGTCGGGAATGCCAATCACAGCAGCTTCTACGATATCGTCATGCAGGGTGATCACATTTTCGACTTCATTCGGGTAAACGTTGAAACCCGAAACCACAATCATGTCTTTCTTCCGATCAACGATTCGAAAATAGCCTTCTTCATCCATCTCTGCGATATCGCCCGTCATCAAAAAGCCGTCTTTGGTCATCGACTCCTGGGTGGCGACCTCGTTTTGCCAGTAGCCGCGCATGACCTGGGGCCCCCGCACACAAAGCTCCCCGGGTTCACCCTGGGGCACCTCACTACCTGCATCGTCTCGCAAACTGATTTCCGTGCCTGGCAGCGGCAGACCGATGCTGCCACTGAATGCTTCCAGATCCGGTCGGTTAGTCGTTACCACGGGCGAAGTTTCCGACAGCCCATAACCTTCAAGTATCGAGGTGCCGGTGATCTCGAACCACGTGCGCGCCGTGTAGTCCATGACCGCCATGCCACCCGCCGATGCAATTTTCAGCGCTGAAAAATCAACCTCGCGAAAATCCGCATAGTCGAGCAAGCTCTGATACAGAGTATTGACTCCGGTAATCGCTGTGAACGGCCACTTCTTCAACTCAGCCACGAACGCCTGGGTATCACGTGGGTCAGTAATCAGAATGTTATGGGCACCCAGCTCTAAATAGGCCAGGCAATTACAAGTCAAGGCATAGACATGATAAAGGGGCAAGGGTGTAACAACGATTTCGTGACCCGGGTTCCAGGTGCCGGCGAACCAGGTGTTTATCTGCCTGACATTGGCAACCAGGTTACCGTGAGTCAACATGGCGCCCTTCGCCCTTCCCGTTGTCCCGCCGGTGTACTGGAGGAAAGCAAGATCGCCAGCAGTCAGCGGCGGTGGATCAAAAGCGGCGGCGTCAGCATTTAATAGATCACGAAACTCTATGGCTCCGTCAATCTTGTAGTCCGGCACCATTCGCTTCACGTGTCGAACGACAAAATTTACGATCTGTCTTTTCGGGAAGCCCAGCAGATCGCCGATTCCCGTCACAATGACATGCTCGACAGGAGACCCCTTAACAACCTGCGCCAGAGTGGCCGCGCTGTTCTTGACCACCACAATTGCCTTGGCGCCGGCATCCACCAGCTGATGATGCAGCTCTCGGGGGGTATAGAGCGGATTGACATTCACCACGACCAGACCCGCCCGGAGTGCGCCGAACAAAGCGACGGGATACTGCAGCAGGTTCGGCATCATTAGTGCTAATCGATCGCCCGGGACCAGGCCAAGGCGATTTTGCAGGGCGCTCGCAAAACTCGCGGTCTGGGCATCAAACTCAGCGTAGCTGAGCGTATGGCCAAAATTAGTGAAGGCTGGCCGTTCAGCGTATTGCCTGCAGGCAGCCTCCAGCATATGGACCAGAGAAAAATCAGGATCCAGCTTAAGCTCCGGAGACACACCCGCCGGGTAGCTTTTTAGCCACAATTTGTCCATTCGCGTTCCCCCAGAAAACCCGTTCGGCGCATTGTGGCACTCACCTGCGGGCATTGCATCCACAGACCAAGGCGCGGCGAAGAGTCTGGCAAGCATGGCGGTCTGCGGGTATTCCTGCTACTTTTCGCCGCGAAGTCCGGCCCTGCAGAGTCGGAACCTTTTGAGCAACCCCAGTTGGAGTCAGCCGTGGCGGGTTCCAGAATTCCAAATTTTTATCGGATGAGCGTCAGTGAGCGAGTTCAGGCCGTGCATGATCGCGGCCTGCTGACCGACGCCGACGTGGACAGCCTGATTGCCGGCGAGGCCACACTGGACCTGAGTGCCGCCGACAAGATGATCGAGAACGTGATCGGCGTTCTCGGCATGCCCATAGGCCTGGCCCTGAATTTCCTCGTAAACAGCAAGGAATATATCGTCCCGCTGGCCGTGGAAGAACCGTCCATCGTCGCGGCTCTGAGCGCGGCAGCCAAACAGGCGCGCCCCAGTGGCGGCTTCACAACCACCTCCACGGCACCCATTCTGATCGGTCAGATCCAGGTCCTGGACGTGCCGGATATGCAGCAGGCACAAGCGACCCTGCTTACGCGCAAGCAGGAAATCATCGACCTGGCTAACAGCTTTCATCCGCGCATGGTCGCACGCGGCGGCGGCGCGGTAGGTCTGGAGGTTAATAGCTTCCCCATGACCTCCGTCGACGGCGAGATGCTGGTAGTCAATCTGCTCGTCGATACCCGCGACGCGATGGGCGCGAATCTCGTGAACGGGATGTGCGAAGGTGTTGCAACACTCATTGAAACCTTAACCGAAGGCAAAGTCTTTCTGCGGATCCTTTCCAATCTGGCAGACCGGGCTCTGGCCTGCGCCGAGGTCACTCTGCCCATCGAAGAACTGGGAGGCAGAGGTTACGCCGGTGAGCAGGTTCGCGATGGTGTCATTATTGCTGCTGATTTCGCGCACGCTGACCCCTATCGGGCTGCAACCCACAACAAAGGCATCATGAACGGGATCGATGCCGTGGCCCTGGCTACCGGTAACGACTGGCGGGCTATTGAGGCCGGTGCCCATGCCTACGCCGCCCGGCACGGTCGCTATGGCTCCCTGTCGCAGTGGTGGATGGACGATGACGGTAATTTGCGTGGCCGACTCGAGATGCCAATAAAAGTGGGCATTGTCGGCGGCCCGCTGGAGTCCAACCCCGGTGTGGCCATGAATCTGCGACTGCTGAATGTCAGTGCGGCCACGGAATTAGCCGAGGTCATGGCGGCTGTAGGTCTGGCACAGAACTTCTCCGCCCTGCGTGCGCTGGCGACAGAAGGCATCCAGAGCGGCCATATGACTCTGCATGCGCGAAGCGTTGTAAAAGCTGCGGGTGCGTCGCCCGAATTATTCGACCGTGTGCTGGAAGAACTGCTGCGCAGTGGTGAGATCAAGGTCTGGAAAGCGCGTGAAATCCTTGAGAACCTGGAAAAACAAGCCGGTTCTGCGACACGCAAGCAACGCACGGAAGCGGAGACCGGCCGGGGCTACGGCAAAGTAATCCTGCTCGGGGAACATGCCGTGGTCTATGGGCGGCATGCTTTAGCCTGCCCCGTATCGCTGGCGGTCCGGGCGGTTGTCGAAGACTGCGATCAAGGTGTGCAATTGCTCATACCCCGCTGGGGCATCGAATATCAGCTTTCCAAACCCCCTGAGCAGCGACGTTCTTTCGAACGGGCTGCCGGCGCGATCATGGACCAACTGGGCCTGGGTGACCGGCCCATACGAATTGAAGTTTTTCCCGATGTGCCCCGCAGCATGGGACTGGGCGGCTCAGCAGCGCTCGCCGTCGCCATCATTCGTGCCCTTGATCTGCATTTCCGGTTGGGACTGTCTGATAAAGAAGTCAACGAACTGGCTTTTGTCTCCGAGCAAATCGCTCACGGTGCACCGAGCGGCATCGACAACACGGTTGCTACCTACGGCAAACCGGTGCTTTTCAGGACCGGCACACCGCCGCTGGTCGAAACCTTGAATTTGCCTGAGCCACTGAGTCTGGTGATAGGCATGACCCACAAAGAAGGGCTCACTGCCAGCACGGTAGCTCGCGTCCGGGAGGCCCGGGATCGTAATCCGCGCCTGTACGAGAAAGTCTTTGACGATATCGATTCACTGGTCCTGCAAAGCGTTGCGGCCTTGCGTGACCAGGATATCCCCGCCCTGGGGGAACTGATGAATGTTTGCCAGGGCCTGCTTAATGCTTTGCAGGTGTCTACACCTGAGCTGGAGCAACTGATCGGTATTGCCCGGCGGGCCGGCGCGGTCGGCGCCAAACTCACCGGTGGCGGGGGCGGCGGCGCAATGGTTGCCCTGTGCGACGGCAACGCGGATGACGTGGAAGCTGCGATCGAACGGCGCGGCTTCAAAGCACTTCGCTTCGAAGTGGGACCGTCATCCTGAACGCCTTGCCGGAAAAAGTCTCCAGCCCCACCGAATCGCTGATATTGGTCGATGATCAGGACCAGGCTATAGGTTTTGCGTCCAAACACGATTGCCACGCCGGCAAAGGTCAACTGCACCGGGCATTTTCGGTCTTCCTGTTCAACAAAGACGGAGAGCTGCTGTTACAACAGCGCAGCCAGGAAAAGCCCCTGTGGCCGGGCTACTGGTCCAATAGCTGCTGCAGCCACCCCCGCCAGTCAGAGGATATGGAAGCGGCCGTACAACGCCGCGTAAAAGAAGAATTAGGACTCAGTTGTGAGCTGAGCTACCTGTACAAGTTCAAGTACCATGCCCCCTTCGGTGATGCTGGATCGGAACGTGAATTCTGCTCAGTCTATGCGGGACACTATCAGGGAGAGATTCTCGCCCACCCTGAAGAAATCGCTGCGGTCCGCCATCTAAGCCCGCAAGCTCTGACAGAAGAAATGAAAGCTAGTCCAGAGAGCTTCACACCATGGTTCAAGATGGAATGGCAAGTGATTTGTCGTGACCACCTGAGCGATATTTTGTGAAGCAGGGCGACAGGAGCTAATCTGAATGTCGAACGTCGTAGTTACCGGAAGCACCAAAGGGATCGGCCGCGGTCTGGCCGAGAATTTTATCCAGCGCGGGCACAACGTTGTTGTTTCCAGTCGCAGCCAGGCTGATGCGCAGCGGGTTGCTGAAGAGCTGACGGCGCTGGGGCCGGGAAAATCTGCCGGTACCTTGTGTGACGTAAGTAACAAGTCACAGGTGCAGGGGCTGTGGGACTTCGCCGCGGCAAATTTTGGGCAAGTTGATATCTGGATCAATAATGCGGGCTATGCAACCGCCCGATACCTGGTCCATGAATTACCCGAAGAACTGGTCCACACCCTGATCGACAGCAATCTCAAGGGGGCGGTTTTCGGCTCCCAGGTTGCCGTGAACGGGATGCGAACCCAAGGTTCCGGGGCTATTTACAACATGCTTGGCGGCAGCTTCGAGGGCAATCGACTGACACCCAGTATGGGCGTGTACAGTTCGACCAAATCCGGTATCTGGCGCCTGACCAAGTACCTGCAGGAAGAAAACAAGGACAAGGGCATCCTCATCGGCTCCATCAGCCCCGGCATGCTGATTTCGGACAACTGGTTTTCGGAACAGAAAGAATTGACGGATGAAGAATGGCTGAAGGTCAAACCCATCCTGAATACCCTCTGCGATCATGTCGAGACAGCCGCGCCCTGGCTGGTAGAAGAAATCCTGGCAAACAAGGAACAGGGCAAACGTATCGCCTGGCTAACGGGTGGAAAAATCATGAAACGATTTTTCGACGCCAAAGTGCTGGGTAAAAAGCGTGACCTGTTCAGCCAGTACGGCTTACCCTAGGGCGGCGATCAAACGGCGCAGTTATTCGCCCACATAACTGACACGCCAGATCACATTGGCACCGTCGTCAGAAACCAGCAATGAGCCATCTGCCATCTGCGCGAGCCCTACGGCGCGGCCTCTCACGGTTCCTTTGCTATCGTCCTGTACAAAGCCGTCGAGAAAGACAGCGACTTTGCCCGTCGGCGATCCGTTTTCGAAGGGGATAAACAGCACGTCGGGGCCGATAAAAGACGCCCTGCCCACGCCGGCCCGTCGCGCAACAAAAGCCCCCGCCCGATACCGATCGGGAAAGTTACCCCCCTTATAGAACAACAGACCAAGAGGCACCGAATGGCCGCCCAAAGCGAGATCGGGCACTCGGGCGCGCCTGGCTGCGGCCGCAACGGCAGCGGGGTCTTTTAGCGACCAGGTCGGGTCAGGATAGGTTCCGAAGTAGACGTAAGGCCAGCCATAGAATGCGCCATCCACAACCCGCGTCAGATAGTCGGGTGGCACATCGGCACCGATCCCGTCGCGCTCATTGACCGTGGTCCACAAATCACCCGTCCGGGGATCAAAGGCCAGGCCCACCGGATTGCGCAGCCCGGTGGCGAATAATCGTCGGGCTGACTCGTCCGGCTTCAATTCCCAGATAGCAGCCCGTTCAGGGTGTTCATTTCCGTCGGCATTGGCATCAGTGCCAGCACCCACAGTGAGGTACAGCGCTGAACCATCCGGTGACGTGGTGAGGTTACGGGTCCAATGGTTGTTCCACGGATTAGCGGTTTCCCCCGCAGGCACATCGAAAACCTTCTCCGGGGCACCCCTGGCCCGAAGATCACCTCGTTCATAGGCATAGCGCACCACTGAGTTGGTGTTGGCAACGTAGAGATAGCGGTCGTGCAAAACCATACCAAAGGGCTGCTGCAAACCGTCAGCGAAAAGATGCCTGTTCGGTGGCGCACCCGGGACGGGGCGAAACAATAAAATATTGTCGGCAGAAGGCCCCAGCATTCCTTGTGCAGTCAGTGCCTCAATAACCTCCGGCTCGAAGCCACCCATGGTTTCGGTGCGCGCCTGGGAAACCAGAACATCACCGTTAGGCAGCGTATACATCCATCGACCGCTGTCCAGATCTGTCGCCCAGAGCTCAACCTGAAAACCGGGTGGAGCAATCGGCTGTTGGCCGTCCTGCCAGCCCACCACAACCGGCCGTTTGAAAGTGCTCCCGCCGGGACCAGGGAGCTGCGGCACCGGGGGGCCATCGACTGAACGACCGGCTGCCGCGGTGGCCAGGAACAGGAAAACTATGCCAGTGATCGAACGCACCATGAGCCAAGCATAGCCCAAGGCCCAATGGATACACGAATAAAGGGGCTACAAGAAAATGGGGGCCGCAGCCCCCATTTCCGGACTCAACTACGGCGACTTAGCTGACTGTGACCTCGATTGCCTTGGGTTGGACAAGCTCAGCTTTAGGCAATACGACCTTCAGCACACCGTCCTTACTGTTTGCCTGAATACCCGATTCATCCACATCGGCAGGCAAACTGAAACTGCGTGAAAACTGACCGTAGAAAGATTCAACACGATGCTGTTGCTCGCTGTCATCAGTCTTTTCATATCGGCGTTCACCACGAATATTGATAATGCCGTCGTGCACCGTCACCTCGACATTTTCTTTAGGCACCTCAGGTAGTTCTGCCTTGATCACGTAAGCCGTATCCGTCTCAGCAATATCTGCCGCCGGACGCCACGTCTGTGACTGATCACTAGCGCCGCTACCGGCCCCAATGTCACGCCCACTCAAACGGCCATATCGGTTCAAAACGTCTTCCAGCTCCCTGAAGGGGCTCCATGTCACGAGACTCATAAGAGTTGCCTCCACATAAAGTTAAAAACTGCCGCGCTCGCTGCGACCTTAGGCAGTGATGTGGGGTTGGGAATAGATTTTTCAAGCAAAAAAAAGCGGTCTTAGGTACATGTACCTAAGACCGCTTTACTCAGTTTCAATTAGCGATCGGCTTGAGTCAGTCGAGAGCGCGGCCCAGAGCATCAATCAAATCTTCGGCATCCTCCAGTCCGCAGGACAGACGAACCAGGCCATCGGTAATGCCGACACGCCGGCGTTCCGCCTCTTCAACATCTGCATGGGTCATGGTCACTGGGTGCGTGATCAGGGATTCCACGGAACCCAGGTTCTCAGCCAGACTCCACAACTCAATGCGGTCCATCAATTCCTTGCCTGCAGCGACTCCGCCTTTGACCTCGAACCACAGCATGGCCCCGAAACCGCTGGCCTGGGAACGCGCTAAATCAGCCTGGGGAAAGGAATCCAGGCCGGGATAGCAAACCTTGACCACCTTCGGGTGCCCTTCAAGGAAGCGAGCCACCTCCAATGCATTAGCCGACTGTCGATCCAGGCGGACAGACAAAGTCTTGCAGCCCTGCAACGTCAGGAAAGCGACCAGCGGCGACATGATTGTGCCCGTGGCGTTCTGAATAAATCTAACCTTCTCATCCAGCTCCGCCGTGGCGGCGACGACAGCACCACCGACAGTGGCATTATGACCATCGAAATATTTGGTTGTGCTGTGCACGACCAGATCCGCACCCAGTTCCAGCGGCCGCTGGTAATAGGGCGTGAGAAAAGTGTTGTCTACGGCGTGGGGAATACCACGGGCACGCGCCAGATCGGAGATGGCCTGCAGGTCCGTCAGCTTCAGGGTCGGGTTGGCCGGCGTCTCCGTCAAAATCAGGCGGGTGTTATCACGCAGGCTGGCGGCCACCGCGTCGGGATCGGAGGTATCGGCGAAGGTGAAGTCCACCCCGAAACGACTGTAGATTTTCGTCGCCAGGCGATACGTTCCGCCATAGGCAACATCCGAAATCACACAATGATCGCCCGCATTCAGCAGCGCCATGAACACGGCATTCACAGCCGCCATGCCAGTGGCATAGCAAGAGCAGTCCTCTCCACCTTCCAAAATAGCGAGCTTCTTTTCCAGAGCTCGCACGGTGGGGTTCGCGGACCGCGAATAGGAATAGCCTTTGGCCAGGTATTCATCGACGGAATCCTGAACGTAGGTCGTCGTCTGGTAGATCGGCGTCAAAATTGCACCGGTTACCGGATCCGGCTCAACGCCGCTGTGAATCTGTTTCGTACTAAATCCCACTGACTTTATCTCCTGCCCATCCGGCCACAGCCGGGGGTCTTCGGGCCGCGCAGTTTAGCAGGCCACCCAGCACGGCGTCAGGGCAGCCCGAAACCGCCCTTGCACCCTGCGCAGCCTTTGCGGATCATCACGATAATCCACACTGGCTACAGAATCATGACGGAAAATGCCTGGCAAGTTTTTCAGCTCGACGAGCTCACCCGCAAGGTCGCGGGCTCAGAGCCCCGGTTTCATGAGTTCCTGCGGGTACCCAGCATCAGCGCCGCTGTTTACCGTCTGCCGGCCGGGTCAAGGGACATGCAGGCGCCTCATCTGGAAGATGAGGTCTACCTGGTCCTGGAGGGGCGCGCCCGGCTGCGCATCGGCGACCGGCAGCATGAAGTCAGCCGCGGCTCCATTTTGTTCGTCCGCGCCACGGAGGAACACTCGTTTTTCGATGTAGAAGAAGACCTGACCCTGGTCGCATTCTTTGGCGCATCGGCGCCACTTTAACGCCCTCGTCCGTCAGAGCTGATCTTCAGCGATGGCCATAATGGCCGCTGCACCACCCGTCACGGCCAGCGAATAAGCGCTGGCCTGCGGCATTATTTGCTGACAATAAAACCGGGCGGTAGCAAGCTTCGCCGCATAGAAACCGGTATCCGCGTCTCCCGCGGCAACGCGTTCGGCGGCCACCGTGGCTGCTCTGGCCAGCTGCCACCCCCCGGTTACCACACCAGTGAGCATCAGGAAGTTGAAGGCGGCACCACCGGCCTCGATGGCGTCGTCGGCCGCATGGGCCAAAACCCAGTCCAGTGCGGTTTGCATGGCCTCAGTGCCAGCAGCCAATGCATTGGCAATGCCGGCCAGCTCAGGCCGTGCTGCCAGTTCGTCCTGGGTGACCCGAATATCTGCCAGCAAGGCATTGAACGCCTGGCCCTTGTCACGCAATGTCTTACGGCCCATCAGGTCATTGGCCTGAATACCCGTGGTGCCCTCGTAGATCGTGGTAATCCGGGCATCGCGAAA
>JBPCXH010000003.1:0-9906 GCA_051008735.1 Gammaproteobacteria bacterium
ATTTATACGCCGCCCAGTTTCCAGGGCACGGTGATGTTCCCGCAGATGGGCGGCGGCGCAAACTGGAGTGGCGGCGCCATCGATACAAAGCGCGGCTGGCTGATTACCAACGTCGCCAGGTTCCCCTACTTTCTGCAATTGCATCGTGCGGAAGACATGGACCAGAAAGAAATCAATGCGCCTGGCTCCGGCCGACCCGATGGCCCGCCCGGAAAGATCAAGGGCACGGACTATGCCTACTCCCAAGGACCGCTGCTGTCCCCCCTTGGCGCGCCGTGCACAGCACCTCCGTGGCACACCCTGCTCGCCCTGGATCTGAATACGGGCAAGATCGAATGGGAAGTGCCCCTGGGCAGTATCGAGAAATTTGCGCCGGTACCGATGCCCCTGAACCTGGGCACGCCGGGCGCGGGCGGCGCTATCGTCACGGCGGGCGGCCTGGTTTTCGTCGCTGGCGCACCCGATGAAAAATTCCGTGCCGTGGATATTCGTAACGGCAAAACCCTGTGGACCACCAAGCTACCCACGGCCGCCATGGCCACGCCAATGACCTATAAAGTGGACGGACTACAACACGTTGTGGTCGCCGCCGGCGGTCATCAATTCCTGTATCCCGATAAACCGGGCGACTGGATCATGGCTTTTCGATTGCCGGCGGATGAAGCAGCCGTAGCCGGCAACTGATCAATCGGACACAAGATCCTTCGAAAGCAGACCACCGAACTTGTCGCACAGGGTCCATTAACGTCACTGGAACCCAGGTCAATCAACTCCCGGCGTGGATTAAGCCGGCCAGCTGGCGTGGTGATCGTCAATCACATAGGCATGCGAATGCCGAACGGCCCCGTGGGAGTGAGTATGACTGTGCGGTTCATCCGGGTTTAGCCCGGCGTGCTCGCCGGCGTGATCATGATGCTCATCATGACTGTGGGTGTGACTGTGCTCAACGGGCTGATGCTCATGCACCAGCACCATCGCATCGTCCCGAGGCCAAAGGCGGGCAGCTAATACCGTGAACACAGCAATGCCGCCAGCCAGCCAGATAGCCGTCACCTCAACCCCCAGGCGCGTGCCCAGCTGACCGGCAATGGGATAAAAAAGCAGCCAGCAGGCGTGGGAGACAGCGAACTGGGCCGAGAAAAATGCCGACCGATCCGAGGCCGAAGAAGACCGGTTGACCACCCGACCCGCGGGTGTCTGCACCAATGACCAACCCAGTCCGATCAGGAACCAGACACCCAGCATTTGAGGAAACTGCGGACCGCTGCTGATCAGTAACACACCCACGGCCATCACCGCCCCGCCCAATAGCATGACAGGACGATCAGCCACCTTGTCCAGGAGCTTTGGCAGAGTCAGGGCCGCGAGCATGGAACCACCGCCCGCGGCCGCCAGGGCCGCTGCCACGTCAGTGGACGTCAGGCCCAGATTTTCCTTTACGTAGATCACCGTATTCACAATAACCATGGCACTGGCCGCGGACACGCCAAGATAGAGCGCGCAAAGGGCACGCAAACGGGGTGTCTTGAAATAAGCCACGGTGCCAAAGCTGATTTCGGCCCAAAGATTACCCAGCCTGGACACTTGCTGACTGGCCGGAACCACCGTAATGACAATCAGCACCGCCGAGACAATAAAAGCCACGGAGTTAGCAATAAAAAGACCCGTATACGTCATAAATAGCAATGCCAGTGCTGCCAAGGTCGGGCTTAATAGATTTTCCAGGTCGTAGGCCAGGCGCGACATGGACAGGGCCCGGGTGTAGGTGCGCTCCTCCGGCAAAATATCGGGAATGGTGGCCGCGAAAACCGGTTTGAAGCCCGCTGAAAACAGGTTAAGCACAAATATCAGCACGTAGATCTGCCAGACCTGCGTCACAAAAGGCATGGCCAGTACAATGCCGGCGCGCACGATATCCATGCCAATCAGGAAGGGCTTGCGCGAGAAGCGATGGGCCAGCCCGCCGACAATGGGCGCGAAGACAACGTAGGCGATCATCTTGAACGCCAGCGCGGTGCCTAACACGGCTGCCGCGTTGCCACCTGCCAGGTCATAGGCCAGAAGAGTCAGGGCAACTGTGGACAGACCGGTGCCGACCAGGGCGATCACCTGGGCACTGAATAATTTACGAAACTCCGAGTTACCCAGAGGATTCAGCGGCTCGCCGGAATCAACAGTAGTGGTCATCTTCGCCTGAGGCACCGTGGCATTGATGCACAAAGTATAGCCCTATGACAGCGCCGACGGAGAGCACAGGAACACTTTATCTCAGGGCAATTCAGCCATCTTCGTACTGATAAATTCCCTGACAACATCCACATTGGTGTAAGCAGAGAAGCCGCCGCCGGTTGCGCAGAGATTCCCATCCGTCACACTGGCAACACCCAGCAGAACGGGCTGCCCATTGAGGCCAGCCACGATCAATGGCCCACCACTGTCGCCACCGCAGGGACCGCCGCGATCGCGATAGATTAATTGGGTACCCGAGGTCCGAAGTTCGCGCAGCTGGATTAAAGCCAGGACCAGTCGATCCGAATAACCAGAATCGGGGCGCTTACCCCAGCCCATCACAGCCGCCCGTTCACCTTCCTGCAGCAGCAAGTATTCCGAGCGCGTGATCAAGGGCAAAGGTTCAATTTCAAGGCGCTCGGCCAGACGCAAAATACCCACGTCGAATTGATGCACATCGCGACTGTAGCCGGGATGAAGATAGGCCTCCGCAACCTGGATGCGGCGCGCTCTGCGCCGCGAGGTATTGCCCGCCAGCACACGCTTGTTAGCTGAGGTGCAATGAGCAGCGGTCAATACATAGCGTGGCGCGATAAGCACACCCGAACACACGCCCCCTGTGATGGGGTTTTCCACGGCGACCGCCCACGGAAACTCATCCAGAAAGCGCGGCTGATTGACAGCTTTGCCATGGACGATCGCCAACGTCGGTGCAGACACCAACAAAATCGCGAGTAATGACCAGCGAATCTGACAAGACAGACTCAAAATCAACTGTCCGTGGCTTCCGGCTCGAGTACTCGCCCCATGTAGTCGGCCAAATCCCCGGCAATCTCATCCGCCGCGTCCGGCACGATTCCCGCCAGCGTTTTCGCCAATGACTTTTTGAACTGTAACTGCGCCTGCCGCGCAATCTGAATGCGCTGGGCCTGCGGCGATCCGGCGCCGTGCATAGACTCGGTTAAATAGCCCACCGCATTGCGGCCCAGGGTCATGTTTTCTATCAGCCGCAGAATCCGCATGCGATCTTGCGTGGCAATCTCCGGGCGGCCCTTTAGGTACTTCTCAATCACCGGACCGATGTCCGGGTGCTCCAGTTCTTTCTGCGACGGCAGCGTCACCATCAACCCGCCGGCGAGATCCTGGGCCAGGCGGCCGATTTCATACGGCATCTTCGTTACGTGATGTTTACAGACATTAGCGATCATGTCGTCATTCAGAAACACGCCTGACTTCATTTCGGAGGCCTGGTAACTGGACGCAATGCCTGTGGAGTAAATGGTTTCGTTCAGGTGGGTCATCTCCGTGAGCTTGTCACGAATGTGTGAGGCTTTTTCCACGCCGTTGTAATCGGCCGCGGTAGCAGCCGCTCCGATCAGCACATCACCCACGCCTGACTTACAGACGTAGCTGCGACGGTGATAACAGGTAAAACGCTCAACCAGCATGGCGGCAAAGTCATATTCGCCGTCCATGAAAATCAGTTCATTGGGAATAAAGACGTCCTCAAAGACAATCATGGCTTCTTGGCCGGCGAAATTCGCGTTACCGGCATCCAGGTCACCGTCCATGCTGCGTGTGTCGCAGGACTGCCTGCCGTATATATAAGTGATGCCCTCGGCATCAACGGGCAGAGCTCCGACGATGGCGAATTCCTTGTCGGCTTCGCCCAGCCGCAGAGTCGGCATCACAATGAGCCAGTGGGAATTAATACAGCCGGTCTGGTGCGCCTTGGCCCCACTGATGTAGACACCATCCTCCGTGCGGCGGGTAACGCGAACAAACAGATCAGGATCAGCCTGGGCATGCGGCGCTTTGCTGCGGTCGCCTTTTACATCGGTCATGGCCCCGCCGATCACATAACCCTGACCCTGCATAGTCCGGACAAAATCCAGGAAGCGCTGATGATAAGTCGTCGAATGAGCCTCATCGATTTCATAGGTCACCGAATGCAGAGAGTTCAAAGCATCCATGCCCACACAGCGTTGAAAACAGGTACCCGTCAGCTGGCCCATGCGCCGCTGCATCTTGTTCTGATTCACCAGGTCAGTGGGGCTGGTCGCGATATGCAAAAAACGGTTAATACGAGTGCCCGTGTAGGGTGAAAGCGCCGTTCCGAGCTCAGGGTTGCGGACCGCCAGGTCATAAGTCTCAGCCACAGCATTCACCGAGGGCCGAATCACCGGATGATCCACGGGTTCATCCACCAGCTCACCAAACAAATAAACCTTCAGTTTGCGACCACGCAGACTGTCCATGTATTCGGCGCCGGTGCGAATGCTTGTCGCCGCAGTACCGCCGGCTTCCTTCGCCGTAGTGGCCATAGCAACTTCCTGGATGATTGGAACAGGACCCATTTTACACCCGCGGCGGCGCCTCCCGCTGCGACGACATTCAACCGGCCTCGGGGGTCAGCGTGCTAGGCTGGACGCCGCATGACCACTCCCCCACCGCGCCTGGCCATCCCAATCCTGTTTGCGGTGGTCTTCATCGACCTGGTTGGCTTCGGCATCCTGATGCCGCTGATCCCGTTCTACGTAGAACGCCTGGGTGCCGGACCGGAACTGATCACACTGATCCTGGCTGTGCACCCTCTGTGCCAGTCCCTTGCCACCCCCCTGTGGGGCGCCATGAGCGATCGCTTCGGCCGTCGACCAATCCTTCTCATCAGCATGGCCGGTCATGTGGGGGCCTATTTGCTACTGGGTATTGCCGACACTCTATGGATGCTGGTGCTCGCACGTCTGCTGAGCGGCCTCACCTCCGCCAACATCGCCACGGCCTTCGCCTGTGTTTCTGACGTCAGCAAGCCGGAAGAACGAGCCAGCGCCATGGGTAAGATCTCGGCTGCCTTCAGTCTTGGCTTCGCAGCAGGGCCTGCCATCGGCGGCTTCCTGGCGGGTACCGACATGGCAACAGCAGACTTCGCACGCCCGGCTTATGCGGCCGCGGGCTTTGCCTTTCTCGCCTTCCTCGCTGTGCTGTTTTTTCTACCCGAGACACGGCCGGTCATGCCAGCCGACGATCCCAATCAGTCGAACCAACCCAAGCTGTCAGCCAATATCGGACAGGTGGCGCGCCGTCCTATCATCACCCTGATGCTGGGGCTGTGCCTCATCGTGGTCACCTGCGTGGCTGCCCGGGAAACCATCTTTCCGCTGTGGGCCCACTACAAAGTCGGCCTGAACCCGCGGGAACTCGGATTACTCATTACTTACAGCGCCGCTGTCATCGCGGCGGTCCAGCTGTTCGGGATCGGCCGCCTGGCCCGCCGTTTCGGCGAACTCAGCCTGATTCAGACATCCCTGGTGTGCTTTTTTATCGGCTGGATCATGCTGGTGGCCGCACCAAATTTCACTGTCCTGATCGTTGCCATGACCATCGGGGCCATCGGCACGGCCCTGTTTCAGACCTGCCTGCAGACGATGATTTCTCACCGCGCCGGCACCTACGAGCGCGGCCTGGTGCTGGGCGTGTACCAGTCCACCGGATCCCTGTCCCGATTCATAGGCCAGGCAGGTTCAGGCAGCCTCTACGGCCAGCTGGGCATCAACTCGCCCTTCTGGCTTGGCGCCATCTTTATGCTGCCCGCGCTCTTTATCACCACCCGGATTCGCCGTGGCCTCAAGGCGGCACGCGCTGCCGCTACGGTGGCGAATGAGCCGGGCTAGCGGCTAAAGTCTGGATCATGTCCGCCTTCATCCTGCGCCGCGTCCTGATTGCGATCCCGACTCTGCTGTTGATCGCAACGGCTTCTTTTTTCCTTATGCATTCAGCGCCCGGCGGACCTTTTGACGCCGAAGCCGATCTGGAGCCTGAAGTTCTGGAAAATATTCGGGCCGCCTATAACCTCGATAAACCCGTCATCGAACAGTTCCGCATTTACGTCAGCAACGCCCTGCGCGGCGATCTGGGACCGTCACTGGTCTATAAAGATTTCAGCGTGACAGAACTTGTCGCGATTGGTTTGCCCGTGAGCATAAAACTCGGTGCAACGGCCATGCTGGTGGCTCTGCTTGTGGGTGGCTTCACCGGCATCATCGCGGCCTTACGGCAGAATCACTTTCTTGACCACGCGGTGATGGCCATGGCGATGACCGGTATCGCCATTCCCAGTTTTGTGGTCGCACCCATTCTCGCCCTGTTCTTTGGCCTGTACCTGAATCTGCTGCCCGTCGCCGGCTGGAACGACGGTGCCTGGCAAAACATGATTCTGCCTGTCGTAGCCCTGTCTCTGCCCCAGATCGCCATCATTGCCCGACTGGTGCGCGGGGGCATGCTCGAAGTCATGCGCTCTAACTTTGTGCGCACGGCACGGGCCAAAGGCTTGCCTGAAAGCCAGGTGGTGATCCATCACGTCCTGCAGTCAGCCCTGATTCCCCTGGTCGGCTATCTCGGCCCTGCGCTGGCGGGGATCATGACCGGCTCACTGGTGATTGAACTCATTTTTAACCTGCCGGGTGTCGGCCGCTATTTTATCCAGGGTGCCCTGAATCGTGACTACCCCCTGGTGATGGGCGTGGTGATCATTTATGCCGCATTAATTATTGTGCTTAATCTGCTTTCCGACCTGGCCTATGCAGCGCTTGATCCGCGCGTGCGGCGAGCGGTTCGATGAACGCGCGCCCGGGCGAACTACTGGGATCCGAGACCCTGGCACAGGCAGCCGCGGGTGCTGCACCCAAATCTTTATGGGCCCAG
This sequence comes from Gammaproteobacteria bacterium, assembly GCA_051008735.1. GTDB lineage: Bacteria > Pseudomonadota > Gammaproteobacteria > Steroidobacterales > J054. The sequence continues at coordinate 6,931 of JBPCXH010000003.1, forward strand.
GCAGCCGGGCGCTTCCGACGCAACCGCGCCGCCATGGGCAGTATTTATGTGCTGGCCGTGATCGGTCTGACTGCCGTGCTGATTCCGATGTTCTGGCCCCATGGCATTGAGGATGCTTCCTGGGAAAGTATTCTGGCCCCGCCGAGTTTCGCCGACTGGCACTGGTTCGGTACCGATGCCAATGGCCGGGATCTGTTTGTCCGGGTGTTCTACGGCGGGCGCGTATCCCTGACTATTGGCCTGATGACCACGGCTGTCGCCCTGGTTATCGGTGTGACTTACGGTGCGGTGGCCGGCTTTGTGGGCGGCCGCACGGACGGCTTCATGATGCGCTTCGTCGACGTGTTGTATTCGCTGCCCCTGCTGTTCTTCATCATCATCCTGGTTACGGTATTCGGCAGAAACATCTACCTGGTATTCGTTGCCATCGGTGCGGTGGAGTGGCTGACCATGTCCCGCATTGTGCGCGGCCAGACTCTGACAGTGAAAAGCAAAGAGTATGTCGAATCAGCTGTGGCCATCGGCATGTCACCCAGCGCCATCCTCGCGCGCTACATCATTCCGAATGTGCTGGGACCGGTAGTGGTCTATGTCACCCTGCTGATTCCCACCAACATTGTTATTGAAAGCTATCTCAGCTTTATCGGCCTGGGCGTGCAGGAACCCCTGACCAGCTGGGGCCTGCTGATCTCGCAGGGCTCCGGGCAACTGGATTCGGCTCCCTGGCTGATATTCTTCCCCGCCACCCTGCTGGCCCTGACCATGTTTTGTTTTAACTTCATTGGCGACGGGCTGCGTGACGCCCTGGACCCGCGGGACCGCTAAGGTATGACGGCGCTTTTAGATTGCGAACACCTGGAAGTGCGCTTTCACACTGAAGACGGTGAAGTGTGCGCGGTGAATGATTTGAACCTGCAGATTCAGCCCGGTGAGTGCCTGGGCATTGTCGGCGAATCAGGCTCGGGCAAAAGTCAGAGTGTGCTGGCGATGCTGGGACTGCTGGCTGACAACGGCACGGCCAGCGGCAGTGTGCGCTATCGGGGCCGCGACATTCTCAATCTGCCGCGCACGGAACTGGACCAACTGCGGGGTGATCGCCTGGCCATGGTGTTTCAGGATGCCCTGTCCGGCCTGACGCCGACCATGCGAATCGGCGAGCAACTGACCGAGAGTCTGAGGCGGCATCGCGGTCTGAGCCGCGCCGCTGCGAAAGCGAAGGTACTGGAGATCCTCGAAATCGTAAAAATCCCGGCGCCGGAAACACGTTACAAGGCTTATCCCTTTGAGCTGTCCGGCGGCATGCGTCAACGGGTCATGATTGCCATGGCCATGCTGTGCCAGCCTGAACTGCTGATTTGTGATGAACCAACCACAGCCCTGGATGTCACCGTGCAGGCCCAGATTCTGCGCTTGCTGGATGGACTTAAACGACACACCGGCACAGCCATTATCCTGATTACCCATGATCTGGGCGTGGTTGCCGGCCTCTGCGACAAGGTCCTGATCATGTATGCCGGTCGCGCGGTAGAAACCGGCACGACCCATGACATCTTTAACAACCCCAGGCACCCTTACACTGCCGGGCTGTTGCGCTCTGTCCCCTGCCTGAGCGATGACGTCTCAGCTGACCTGCCCACTATCCCTGGCCAACCGCCGAACCTGGAAGTCCTGCCACCCGGGTGTGCCTTTGCTCCGCGCTGCGAGCAGGCCATCGCCGCCTGCCAGGCATCGGCGCCTGGCATGCTGTCGGTAGGCAGTGGCCACGCGGCTGCCTGTCACCGGATTGAGTCCGCATGAGCGACCCCGTTCTGCAGGTTGATGATCTCAGCGTGCACTACGAAGTGCGCGGCGGTGGCTTCCTCGGCCGCGGGCGACAGCAACTTAAGGCCGTACAGAACATCAGCTTTGAACTGCGGGCCGGGGAAACTTTGGGCGTGGTCGGTGAAACCGGTTGCGGCAAATCATCCCTGGGCCGGGCCATCCTGCAACTGGTGCGGCCTGCCGGTGGTCGCGTTGTCTGGCAGGGTCGCGATCTGTGCGGCCTGAGCAGCAAAGAACTCAAGCCGATACGCAAAGACCTGCAAGTGGTCTTTCAGGACCCCCTGTCGAGCCTGAACCCGCGCATGACTATCGGCGAAACCATCGGCGAACCCCTGCGCATTCACGAACCGGCACTCAGCGCCGCCCAGCGCGAAGAAAAAGTCGCCGCCATGATGGAGCGCGTCGGCTTGCTGCCGGAACTGACCCGGCGTTACCCCAATGAATTCAGCGGCGGCCAGTGCCAGCGAGTGAGTATCGCCCGCGCCATGATTCTGCAGCCACGGGTCATTGTGTGTGATGAGCCGGTCAGCGCGCTGGATGTGTCCATCCAGGCACAGATCTGCAACCTGCTGCGCGCGCTGCAACGGGATACAGGCATCGCCATGATATTCATCACGCATGATTTGTCGGTCGTGCGTTACATGGCACAGCGAATCCTGGTGATGTATCTCGGCCAGCTGATGGAGTTGTCCAGCAGCGAGGCATTTTTTGCATCGCCCCTGCACCCGTACAGTCGTGCACTGCTCAATGCTGTCCCGGAAGCCGATCCGGACCGCCCCATCAGCACTTACGGGGAACCCCTGGGCGGTGAGGTCCCCTCACCCATGGCGCCACCCTCCGGCTGTGTATTCCGCACCCGGTGTGAACATGCCACGCCAATCTGCGTGAGTCAGAAACCGATTCTGGAGCAACCGGCCCGGGCCCATGAAGTCGCGTGCCACCACTGGCAGCGTTTGATTGATGCTGGAGAAAATTCATGAGTGAGACACGCTGTTACATGATCGTGATAGGAGAAGTTCACGACCGCGAGGCTTTTCTTGGTGGCTACGCGAAACTTGTGCCGCCCCTGGTAGAGAAATTTGGCGGTCGCTACGTACTGAAGGGCACCGGCGGCAGCTTTCTGGAGAACGCCTGGTGCAATCAGCCCAGTGCCCT
>JBPCXH010000004.1:0-45744 GCA_051008735.1 Gammaproteobacteria bacterium
AACAATGGAATTGATCTGCAAACGATTGCGCTGAGCTCGGCTCTGGGCAACACCATTGTTGCAACTGATCTCGTCACTGATCCCTCCGGCCAGGTTTCTTTTGACTACACCGCAGACAATGCCGGCAACGACCTGATTGCTGCCAGTGCCCTGGGCGAAGTGGCTTCGCAGACGGTCGTAATTTCCGACGATTTGTTCACCCTGGAAATCGCCGGCGGCCTGACCGAAATTCCGCTGAACACGCCCACTGATGTCACCGTGACCTGGATTGCAGGCGGTGCGCCAGTAGTGGGAGGCACGGTGGCCTTTGCGGGTACTGCGGGAACCATCGTTGTGCAGGCACCCCCGAATGACGTGACTGATGGCGCCGGTCAGCAGACTGTAAGTATTTCTTCCACAAGTGCCGGCCCTGTGCTGATTAATGCGACGGGCCAGCCTTCCGGGCCGACCACATCAGTATCGGCCGAGTTTGTGGCAACCGTCCCGGCTGCAATTGAACTGCAGGCCGAGCCGCTGACGGTCGCGACGGGTGATCAGTCCACGCTGTCTGCCACGGTGACCGATGCAGACAGCAACCCGGTCAAGAACATCACGGTGAATTTCAGTCGGCTTCAGGATCCTTCGGCTGGCAGTTTGTCCTCGCCGACGGGAGTGACGGACCAGTCAGGACGAGCCACGACGGTTTATACCTCCGGCCAGACACCCACCGGCCAGGATGATGTGATCATCGAAGCCACCGTTCAGGGCACGGCCATCCTGGCCCAGGAAACCCTGACCGTCGCCCGCAAGGAGCTGTTCATTAGCCTGGGTACGGGTAACGATCTTGACGAGCCCAATACAGCCCAGTTCCGCAAGGAGTGGGTGGTGCAGGTTACGGACGCGGACGGTAATGCCGTCAGCGGCGTCGCGGTTCAGGTCAGCCTGAATTCCCTGAACTGGTTCCAGGGCTGCTACTACGTGCTCGATACGGCCTGGGTGCGTTATGCAACGGCTAAGTGTCTGGATGAGGACACCAACCGCAATGGTGTGCTGGACGTATTTCCAACCGTGCCGGTGGATGAAGATACTAACGGCAACACGCGGATCGAAGCCGGTAACATCGCACTGGTGTCAGCTCAGGGTGGTATCCCGGGTCAGGCAGCCAATGTTGTGACCGATGCGACAGGTTCTGCACTGGTGGATGTGCTGTATCCCCAGAGCTACCACGGCTGGGTGGAAGTGGAGATCGAAGCCAAGGCTTCGGTTTCCGGGACAGAGACCCGCCGTTCGCAGAGGTTTGTGCTGGATGCCAAGGCCGATGATCTCTCCAATACCAGTGCCTCACCGCCCGGTCAGCTCAGTCCATTTGGTGAGAACACCTGGAATCTGGGCGCAAACATTGATCTGACGCAAAATAGTTGTACATCAGCACCGGAAGATCCGGATCCGATTCCGGGCTTGTGTCCGCCGCCGCCGCCGGTCCCCTAGGGCCAGCAGCGCAGACTAAGAAAGCCGGCCTTTTGGCCGGCTTTTTTTTTGTGGACCTGCCGGCGTTACACTCTCGATCATGACATCACCGAGTGTATTTCTTGTCGGCCCCATGGGCTCGGGCAAGTCTGCCGTCGGCAAGCGGCTGGCCCGGGACCTGGGCTGTGAATTTTTTGATAGCGATGAGGTAATCGAGACCCGCACGGGGGTGGATATTCCCTATATTTTCGAGAAAGAAGGCGAGGCGGGCTTCCGCAACCGGGAGTGTGAAGTTGTCGAGGAGCTCAGCCAGGGCGCCGGCCTGGTGCTGGCCACGGGCGGCGGTGCGGTGCTGAATGAGGCAACCCGCCAGGCCCTGATCGCCCGAGGCCGGGTGGTTTACCTGCAGACCAGCGTCCAGCAGCAGCTGCGGCGCACCCGGGGCAGCAAGCGACCCCTGCTCAACAAGGGCCGTCGGCGCGAGGTTCTGGAAGAACTGATGCTGATTCGCGAGCCCCTGTACCGGGAGGTGGCGGACCTCGTGGTGGCCACTGACGGACGCACTGTGGCTTCGGTGGCGGCGGAAATACGCGAGAAGCTGGTCGACGACCGGTAGAATGCGCCTGCGATGATTACTCTGACGGTCGACCTGGGCGAGCGCAGCTACCCCATTCTTATCGGCAGCGGCCTGCTGGGCCGCCCCGGGCTGCTTGACGCCCATCTGCGCGGCCAGGATGTGCTGGTAATCACCAATGAGTCCGTGGCACCCATTTACCTGGAGCCCCTGAAGGCCATGCTGGGCGATGCCCGCGTGGAGTCCGTGATTTTGCCCGATGGCGAGGCCCACAAGACCCTTGCCACCGTTGAGCAGGCGCTGGATCGGCTGGTTGAGCTGCGCTACGCGCGTGACTGCACGGTGATTACCCTGGGCGGCGGTGTGGTTGGCGACATCGGGGGTTTTGCGGCGGCCGTTTACCAGCGTGGCGTGTCATTCATTCAGGTCCCCACGACTTTGCTGGCCCAGGTGGATTCTTCCGTGGGCGGCAAGACAGGCGTTAATCACCCGGGCGGCAAAAATCTGATTGGAGCTTTTCACCAGCCCCGGCTGGTGCTCACCGACACCGATACCCTGCGCACCCTGCCCGAGCGTGAAATGGCAGCGGGTCTGGCGGAAATCGTCAAGTACGGCCTGATTCAGGATGAAGCATTCTTTGTCTGGCTCGAACACCAGGTAGAAAATCTCCTTAAGCGTGATGACGCGAGTCTGCATCACGCCATTCGTCGTTCCTGCGAAATAAAGGCGCAAATTGTTGCCGCGGACGAGCGCGAAAGAGGTCGCAGAGCCCTGTTGAACCTCGGGCATACCTTTGGCCATGCCATCGAACGCTGCGCAGGCTATGGCCAATGGCTGCACGGGGAAGCGGTCGCCGCCGGCATGTGCATGGCCGCGCGGTTCTCGGCCCGCCTGGGCTGGCTCGACGAAGCTGATATCCGCCGTACCGAGAAACTTCTCGAGCGCTGCGGCTTGCCCGTCAAGCCGCCGGATCTGGATCCGCGCGAATTTCTTGCCGCCATGACTCTCGACAAGAAGGTGTTGGGCGGCCAGATACGCCTGGTGCTGCTGCAGTCCATTGGCGATGCCGTGGTGACGGCGGACTACCCGGATCATCTGCTGATTGATGAGCTGCGCGCAGCCTTCATAGCCTGAACCAGGGATACGCTTTGGCTTCAGACCACAACCTGCAGCAGCCGGCACTCGCACCCTGGGCCGCTCGCGAGAACAACAGTCGTGGCCGCGCTCATGCCGAGCCGTCGCACCCCTACCGAAGCGAATACCAGCGGGATCGTGATCGCATTATTCACAGCACAGCTTTTCGCCGGCTGGTGTACAAGACCCAGGTTTTCGTCAATCACGAAGGCGATCACTATCGCACCCGGCTCACCCATTCCCTGGAAGTCGCCCAGATTGCGCGCACCGGGGCCCAGTACCTGGGGTTGAACGAGCAGCTCGCTGAAGCCATTTGCCTGGCCCATGACCTGGGGCACACACCCTTTGGGCATGCAGGCCAGGATGCGTTGAACAATTGCATGACCCCGTGGGGCGGCTTTGAACACAACCTGCAGTCCTTGCGTGTGGTTGACGAACTCGAGGAGCGCTACGCCGAGTTCAGCGGGCTGAATCTGACCTATGAAACGCGCGAGGGCATTCTCAAGCATTGTTCCAAGCGTAATGCCCGGGACCTGGGTGAAATTGGTCGTCGCTTTCTGGAGCGCGGCCAGCCCGGGCTGGAAGCGCAGCTGGCTAATCTCGCCGACGAAATTGCCTACAACAATCATGATGTGGACGACGGCCTGCGCGCCGGCCTGCTGACCGCCGATGAGCTGTCAGAAGTTGAGTTGTTCAGCGAGCACTGGACTCGAGTTCGTGAGCTGCATCCTAAGATCGGCAACCGCGCGCAAATTCACGAGACCGTTCGCGGCATGATTAACGAAGTCGTGACGGACCTGGTAGAGCACAGCGCCAAGGCGCTGGAACAGACACAGCCGGCCGATATCGACGCCGTGCGCAGGCACTCTCGCCGGCTGATCAGTTTCACGCGCACGACAGCCACCCGGCACCGGGCGCTGAAAAGTTTCCTGAATGAACGTTTGTATCGCCACGAACGGGTTTTGGAAATGACCCACGAAGCCACCCGCGTCGTTGACGCCTTGTTTGGCCGCTTTATGGAGGACGTGCACACCATGCCGGCCGCTCATGCGGTGAAAGCGAAAGCCTGGCGGGAAACCGGCGGAGAGGCAGGCCAGGCTCGGGCGGTTGCCGATTACGTGGCGGGTATGACAGATCGTTACGCACTGGCCGCCTATGCACGACTGGTGGGTCGGCCACCGGCAATTGAAATGCAGGCCCAACTAATGAAGGAAGACCATGACTGACACCGACCGTTTGATTTTTGCCCTGGATGTGCCCGAAGTCGACCAGGCCAAGGCCCTGGTGGAACAACTGGGCGACTCCGTCAGCTTCTACAAGATTGGTCTGGAGCTGATGATGACCGGCGGTTACTTCGAGCTTATCGACTGGCTGCTGGCGCGCGACAAGAAAGTTTTTGCTGACCTGAAGTTCTTTGATGTGCCTGCCACCGTGGGTCGCTCAGTCGCCCGCCTGGCCAGTCGCGGCGTGCACTTCGTCACCGTGCATGGCAACCAGGCCATCATGGAAGCGGCCGCCGCCAACAAGGGTAATCTTAAGGTGCTGGCAGTGACTGCCCTGACCAGTCTGGATCGCGGCGACCTGGACGATCTCGGTTTTCAGTGCGATGTTCGTGAACTGGTGCTGTCCCGTGCCCGCCGCGCCCTGGAGGCCGGTTGTGATGGCGTCGTCGCCTCGGGTCTGGAGCTACCTGCCATGCGTGCCGAGGTTGATCGACGCTTGCTGGTCGTAACCCCCGGTATTCGTCCAGTAGAAAATCGCCCCGCCGACGATCAGAAACGCGTAGTAACAGTGGAGCAGGCCTTTAGCGATGGCGCCGATTACATTGTCGTTGGGCGCCCGATCAGAGATGCGGCCGATCCTCAAGCAGCCGCGGCGGCAATGCAGGCGAGCATTGCCCAGGTCAGAGGCTGAGAGTCCGCTTTCGACCCAAAGCGGACATTCACTTACGGGGCTGATGCCACCGACTTCAGTATTCAGCGTGTATCAGTTGCCGGGCCGCCACTCTGATCATTCGATGACGCAGTTTCCTCAGCCAGTTCCGCGGCGACCTGATTCATCTCCAGGCTGCTTTCAGGCTGCAGTGGCAATGTCGGTGACTGCTCCGACGGAGCCTCGACAATAAATCTCTTTACCGTGCCGACCAGCGCCGTAAGACCTGACATCACCATCAGACCGACGAACAGAGCGTAGTTGTCCAGTAGCCTGCCCAGCAGCATCACCGTATATGGGCCGACAATTGCGCCGACGGTATGAATCGCGAGGATCGTGGTCGAGACTTCGATCTTGGAACGGCCTTCCGCGCGGTCGAAGGCCAGTGCGGAAGTTACCGAATACAGCGGGTAGAGCATGCCACCCAGTAATACAGTGCATACGAAGGCAAAAATCTGAACGGGCAGTCCCAGGTCACCGCTTACCGCCCTGCCTTCCCCCGTATTAGTCAGGGCGGCAATTAATAGAATTCCGACTGTGACCAGGATGATGCCGGTGGACAGGCCCGCCAGCACCGTGCGACGGTCCAGCCGGTCAGATACACGGCCCACCGGCCACTGGAAAACGAGCCTGCCCAGGAACATCGATGCGAGGACCATGGCGACCAGTCCGGCGGGTACGCCGTTACTTGCAAGGTAAAAGGGCACCAGCGATACGAAACTCGCGATCATGAAGCCCGAGGCGAAAGCGCTGACAGTGGCCGCGGCGGAAACCGGCGCGAAGGAACCGAATGCACGACCCTTGATGGGCACAGTTTTCGGTGCGCTTGCGGAGGTCATCGCCACCATGACAACAGAGATATTCATCATGATGGCAAACACGAGCACGAAGTCTTCACCGACATCAAACAACAGGAAAACCATTTGGCTTGCCACCGCGGCCAGGCCATAGACGATCGACTGGATGGCGATCACACTGCCACGCTCTTCGTTAGGTGTTGTCTCGTTGATCCAGGCATCGCAGGCTGCGATAACGGCCGCCATGGATGCACCCATCAGGAATCGGAGCAGTGCCCATGCCGCGCTGCTGTTGGTCATATCAATGCCGACAATGGATATGGTCAGAATGGCGGCGCCGGCGACAAAGCCGCGAATAAGCCCCACGCGCGCCACCTGCTGAGGTGAGAGAAAGCAGCCGGCAAGAAAACCTGCCGAATAGCAGGCCGCAATAAATGCCACCTCGGACTGGTCGCCGCCTCGTTGGGCGATAACGATCCCGATCATGGTCGTGATCGCGGCGTTGGAAGCTTTGACGAAGAACGCTGCGCCGAGCAGCGAGACGAGATTGTTGACAGGGAGGGGCATCAACAATTCAGAGGCCGAAATATTCCTTGATCCCGCCCAGGGCGCTCTCCGCTGCGACGGACGCAAGAATCAGGCCCATCACCCGGCTGACAACGCTCGCACCGCTGTCCCCGATGAGCCGGTGAACCCGGCTGGCGGTGAGCATCAGTACGAATACCACAAGCAATACCAGGAGCATCATCGCCGTCGTCTGCACCTGCTCCCAGATGTTGTAGCGGGTGTTTTCGGTCAACAGCACCGCCGCCAGCATTGCACCCGGGCTCGCGATGGACGGCACAGCCAGCGGGAATACCGCGATTTCTCCGGCCGGCTTTACCAGCTTGATCTCTTCTTCCGGTTTGCTTTCGCCGAAGATCATGGTCAGGGCGAACAGGAACAGGACGATGCCACCGGCGATCTGGAATGCGGCGAGCGGAATGTCCATGGCGGTGAGAATCAACTCGCCGCTGATGATGAAGAAGACGAGGATCCCGGCCGACGCCAGGATGGCCTTTCTCGCCACCAGTTTCAGTTCATTTTCACCGAGTTGGCTGGTCACGGCGATATAGACCGGCACGGTGCCTATCGGGTCAATGACCGCGAAGAAAAAGATAAACGTGGAGACGAAGTCAATCATCGCAGCTATCGTACCTTGGTGAGTCGCGCCCCGGTATCGGCGCAGCAGTTGTCAGGCTCCGGCCAATTCCCGGGCGATCATGGACCCGATGCGCTGGTAACGCAGCTGAAACTCCCGGCAGCACGCGGGTCACCAGACCCATCGTATTGCAGGACGTCGGGATAGGCGCAGGCGGGGCGGGAACCGGCGGGCTGCATTTGTTCGTCGACCCAGTATGCCGTGACCTCGTCCGGCGCCTGCGCCGTCTCGACCCAGTGGTCGATCTCGTCGACCCAGTTGATCAACGATGGCCCGGGTCCACCGAAGCAGTGATCCATGCCGGGCAGCAGTATCAGTCGCACGTCGTCCGCTGCCGAGGCGTCACGCGCCAGCACTTCCTCGTAGTATTTGATCGTGCCGAGCGGTGTCAGCGCCATGTCACGCCAGCCGTTGAACATCAGCAGTTTGCCGCCGCGCGCGCGGAAGTCATCGAGATTCGGGTCGGTGGCGTCCAGTGTCGACGCCACCGCGGCAACGTCCGACTGAAACGTGGAGAAATCATAGGTCGAGTAGTCCCACTCCGGATCCTGGAATACGAGGTACTTCATCACCCCGTTGCCAAACGCAAAATGGGCGCTGGGTGCTACCGGAGCAGGCAGGTCCTCGGGCAGGGGAATGCCGCCCTGGAATTCACCTTCCGCAGCCACGGCCAGCCCCCCGGAAATCCATCGGGTCCAGCCGCTCTCGCCAAGTTCTGCGCCAGGGGCATAGCCGGGCCAGACTTGTTTACCGTCTATTACCAGCCCCCTGTAGACGCGCCTGGCCGCTTCCAGCTGCGCGGGCGTCAGGCATGAGTCAGCCTGGCCGGCCGCGCACGCGAACTCGTCAACGTCGATCTGGCATGCCAACGGGTTGTTGAGAATGCCGTCTTCGATTCCGTCCAGAAGATCGCATTGCCCCAGGATGGCTTTGCCGATGAACTGCTGGGCTTCAGGGGTGAAGGTCGCGACCTCCAGGTTGTCCGGGTCCGGGTACATCGCCTGGTTGATCCATGTGTTGCGACCACCAAGCTCCACGGTCCAGTTGTAGGCGGGCGCGCCCGCAACGATGCCGTCAAAATCCTCCGGGTAGCGTTGCGCCTCCATCATCGCCTGCCCGCCACCGCGCGAACAGCCGAAGAACAGGCTCCTGGCAATGTCCTGGCCGTAATAGTCCGCAATCAGGGCCTTGGCAGTGAGGGCCGTGCGGTGCACGGCCTGGTGGCCGAAGCTGACAACCCGCTCCAGGTTGTTCAACGCCCAGCTGGCATCGATGGGGTGACCCCGGTGGCCAGTATCGGTGCCGACCGTTGCATACCCCTTCTCCAGTACGCCATAGCCGAGCGCCGTGTTGATGACACTGCCGACGAAACCACCGCCGCCGCCCATCACGAACTTGCCGTTCCAGCTCTCGGGCAGCAGCAGTTCGAAATTCGTCTCCGTGCCAATCACGCCTGCCACCTTGCAATGCCGGACAGGCGCGGCTAACTCAGTAACATCCGCGATCCTGACGTCCGGAAGCTCCCTAAAGGAATTGAGCGCACAGGCTAGATTCCCGGCTACCGGCAGTTCGGGCCTGGAGGCCTCACTGGCGCTATTACTACTGCACCCTGTGAGAAAAACAGACGAAATCAGGCCGGCAAAGATCCGGATCTCGATTTTCCGACCGCCCATTGAGGCTCTCCGATTAGTTGGGGCATTAGAGGTTAGCGGAAAATGGCCCGATTCTTGATGTTGAGCAAGCAAAAGGTTGTAGGGCCTGGTTGGACGTCTTTATGCACGGCCATACACCCGGAAAGGGGCTGCCTTGGCTATTAAAAAAATGTCCGCTTTTGGCCGAAAGCGGTCGTTCAGACTCAGTTTTAGGGCATCACAGTCGCGGCTTCAACGGACCGGGTGGGGTTTTTTAACAGGGGCTTGAGCGCCTCCCACGCATTCTCCAGCAACACCGGCTGACCCTCCGTATTAGGATGAATAAGATCCGGCAGCAGTAACTCGGGCTGCAAGGCCACCCCGTCCATAAAGAAAGGAATCAGGCCAACCTGCCGCTCTGTCGCCAGTTCGGTGTAAACCTCGGCGAATTCTGTGGTGTAGGAAATCCCGTAGTTCGGTGGTATCTGCATGCCGGCCAGGATGACCTGGGAACCGGCCGCCTGGCTCAGTTCGATCATGCGCTCCATATTGCGCCGAATGACGGGGACCGGTGTGGCCCGCAGGCCATCGTTACCGCCCAGCTCAAGCAGCGTAATGGCGGGCTGGTGCCGCTCCAGGGCCCGCGGTAGCCGGCGCAGGCCGCCACCGGTCGTATCACCGCTGATGCTGGCATTAACTACCCGATATTCGTAACCTTTCTGCTCTAGCCGGTCTTGTAGCAAAGCGACCCAGCCCTCAGAGATCTCGATACCAAAACCGGCACTGAGACTGTCCCCGATGATCAGAATGACCGGGGCCGGCGGTTGGGCAGGAATAGGCCCTGCAACCGCTAGCAGCAGCAGAACGAACGCTCCTTTTATGGATAACCGCATGCAAGACATCGTGTTGCGCACTGACGCACTGAGTAAGAAAGTTAGCAGCCCGGAGGGGTCCCTGACCATTCTGGAGGACGTCCGCATAGCGGTGCAGGCAGGCGAGTCTGTGGCCCTTGTGGGGCCCTCAGGGGCTGGCAAGACCACGCTGCTGGCCCTGCTGGCCGGTCTGGATCGGCCCAGCCACGGCCACGTGTGGCTGTGTGGTGAGGATCTGACCACCCTGGACGAAGATGGCCGGGCCCGCTTGCGGGGCGACCGGGTGGGCTTTGTTTTCCAGTCCTTCCACCTGGTGCCCTCCCTGACTGCTCTGGAGAACGTTATGTTGCCTCTGGAGCTCACCGGGGTGGAGGGTGCAAAGGATCGGGCCACCGAGGCCTTGATCAGCATGGGGCTGGGAGAACGTCTGGGTCACTACCCGAACCAGCTGTCCGGCGGGGAAAAGCAACGAGTGGCTATTTCCCGGGCCTTTATAACCAAACCCGAAGTCCTGTTCGCCGATGAGCCAACCGGAAACCTGGACACTGCCACGGGCGACCGCGTGGCCTCCTTGTTGTTTGATCTGAACAAAGAATTCCAGACCACCCTGGTGCTGGTCACCCACGATCGGGAACTGGCCGCGCGTTGCGACCGGGTCATTGAACTGGCCAGCGGCAAAGTGGTGTCATGAGCGGTCTGCGCTTCGGGCTGAAAACTCTGCTGCGCGATTCACGCACCGGTGAACTGGGTGTGCTGCTGGCGGCCATCGTGGTGGCAGTGACAGCCATGACGGCGGTGGGGTTTTTCACTGACCGCGTCGGCGGCGCTATTCGCACTCAGGCCAGTGCGGTGCTGGCGGGCGACCTGGATCTGAGTTCCACGGATCCGATTCCTGCGGTGTACCTGCGCGACGCGCGCTCCCTGGGCCTGGACTCAGCCGAGCTGATGACCTTTCCTACCATGGCCCTGGCGGGAGACAACAATTCCCTGGCACTTATTAAAGCGGTAAGCGACGGCTACCCGCTGCGCGGGGAGATCCTGGTGTCGCCCCAGATGTTTGGTGACGCCACGCGCGCCCAGGGCATTCCGGCGCCGGGTGAGGCCTGGGCCGAACCCGGTCTGCTGGCCCGCCTGGATGCGGATGTGGGCGCTACTCTGGTGGTGGGCAGCGCCACTGTGGTGGTGACCCAGGTTCTGGATTACCAGCCAGGGCAGGGTGTGGGGGGCTTCTCGCAGCTGGCCGCCGGCTTGCTGGTGAATATCGCTGATGTTCCGGCCTTTGATGTGGTGAAGCCGGGTAGCCGCATAACTTACCGACAGATTTTTGCCGGGGACGCCGGTGCCGTGGACACCTGGCGAGCCGAATTACGCGCCCGCGTGGGCAAGACTGTGCGCATTCGCGGACTGGAAGATGCCGGCGAGCAAATTACCGCCGCTATCGACAGGGCGCAGCGTTTTCTGACCCTGGCTTCCCTGGTCACGGTCATTCTTGCCGCCGTAGCCACGGCGATGGCCGCGCGCCGCTATGCCTTGCGCCACCTGGACACCATTGCGCTGATGAAAAGCCTGGGTGCGACCCAAAGCTTTATCCTGGTCAGCACCCTGTCTCAGCTGGCGCTGGTCATTCTCGTCACTGCCTTGTTGGGTACCTTCCTGGGTTATGGCGCCCAAGGTGTCCTGGTCGGCCTGGGGGCGAGCATTCTCAAAGTCGACTTACCACCGGCCTCATGGTTTGCCGGCGCGCTGGGATTGCTGACCGCTGCCACGATCACCGTCGGCTTTGCCTTGCCGCATCTGCTCAAGCTCAAGGACACGCCGCCCATGCGGGTGCTGCGCCACGACTTGCCGCCACCGCGACTGAACACCGGCCTGAGCTACGGCATTGCCATCCTGGCTTTGTTGTTCATGATCGGCGCCATCGTGCAGGACCTGCTGATGCTGGGTTTGATTGCCGGCGGTCTGATGATCGTCGCGGCGGTTGCTGTGGCCGGCGGCTGGTTTTTAGTCTGGAGCCTGACCCGCTTTCGCGGCGCGGCGGGCGTGACCTGGCGTTATGGCCTGGCCAATATCTCCCGGCGGGGCAACGAAAGTGTCGTGCAGATCGTGGCCTTTGCCTTGTCACTGATGGTGCTTCTGCTGCTGACCCTGGTGCGCAGTGATTTGTTGAATGAATGGCAGCGCACAGTGCCCGAGGACGCGCCGAACTATTTTCTGATCAATATTGAGCCAGAACAGTGGCCGGGCATTCGTGATTTTTTCGTGAAAGAAATCGGCACGGCGCCAGACTACCTGCCTTTCCTGCGAGGACGGATGACTCGCATTAAGGGAGAGGCTATTGGTGACATCGTATTTCCGAATCCGCGGGCCGAAAATTTTGCCAAGCGCGAAGGCAATCTGACCTGGCGCAGTGCCCTGCCCCTGACTAACGAAATTCGCGCGGGCGAATGGTGGGCGGCCGCCAATCAAGGCGAGATCGAGGCATCTCTGGAAGTCGGGATAGCCCGTGATCTGGGCATCGCCGTGGGCGACACGCTGGGCTTTAATGTGGGTGGCGAAGACGTCGATGTTCGCGTGACCAGCCTGCGCTTTGTGGAATGGGATTCCATGCAGCCCAACTTTTTTGTGATGCTGTCACCGGGCCTGACGGAACAGTTGCCGCAGACCTATATTGCGAGTGTTTTTATTCCGCCAGAGAAGCGAAGACTGCTGAGTGATTTCGTGCGCGAATTTCCGGGAGTGACGCTGCTGGATCTGGAGGTCATCCTGAGCCAGGTGCGCATGATCATCGAACGGGCATCTATGGCTGTGCAGTACGTTTTCCTGTTTACCCTGCTGGCGGGGATTACGGTGCTGCTGGCGGCCATTCAGGTGACCAAGGATGAACGACGTTTTGAGAGCGCCATTCTGCACACACTGGGCGCGGGCCGCCGCACCATCATGCAGGGGCTGGCGGTGGAATTTACCGCCCTGGGGACCCTGGCCGGCCTGCTGGCCGCTTTCGGCGCGACGGCCGTGGGCTGGGTTGTGGCTGAACAGGCCTTCGAGCTGGATTACTCTCTCAACCCCTGGTTGTGGCTGCTGGGCTGCCTGGCCGGGGCGCTGATTGTCGGTATTTGCGGCACCCTGGCCACGCGCGGGGCCGTCAATGAACCGCCCGTTACTGTGCTGCGGGATGGCTGAGTAACGGCTGTCGTCGCCTGCTGCACAGGCCTTTGCCCAAGCCGATATCAACTCTCGGCTGCTGTCTCCTCAATTCCGGCGGCCCGGCGCCAGGATCATCATCGACTAAAAACATCCACAAATGGGCGGAAAACGAAACTCATATCAGGTCTTCATTCGATTGGTTATCAAATAGTCGAGTTGAATGGATTCAGTGACTGAAATTGACCCTTAGAGCATGTTTTGTCTGGCACCTCCGTGCTAGCCTGAGCGACTTTTTGTGCACCCAGTTATCAGGATTAAGGGGTCAGGGACTGCCCGGCCCAGAGCCACGTTTATGTTCAGATTTGCTGCCGACCGCTTTCCAGTTCTTATCGTGCTTGCGATCAGCCTGATCGACTTCACGGTCTATTTTCTTGTCGACAACGTTTTCTGGTTAGCGGGCTACTTACTGATATCGATTGTGCCCAAAGGGCTGATCTGCGCCTGGAATCATCATCACCAGCATACGATGACCTTCCACTCCAAAATACTGAATCGCGTTCTGGAATTTTTCTACGCCTTGCACACGGGCGTAACGACAAACCTTTGGGTACTGCACCACGTTCTCGGCCACCACAGAAATTTTTTAGACCAGACCCGCGACGAGAGTGCCTGGAAAAAAGCCGATGGCCGTGCGATGTCTGCCCTTGAATATACGGTGACTATTGCGGGAACGGCATACTATCGTGGTTTTCAGGTTGGCAGAAAATTTCCGCGTGTACAGCGTGAGTTTGTCCTCTATACCCTGTTGACACTGATTGGCGTGGCTGTGCTTTGCTGGTTTCGATTTATCCCGGCGCTGTTTGTTTTTCTGTTACCGATGGCAATCAGTCTGCTGTTTACCGCCTGGGTGACCCATGATCATCACAGTGGGCTGGATACTGATGATGCCTTTCAGGCCTCATACAACAACACGAATCCTGTGTTCAATTTGCTGACGGGGAATCTGGGTTATCACACGGCTCATCATCACCGTCCGGGGCTTCACTGGTCGATGCTTCCCGAGTTGCACGAAAAGATTAAGCACCGCATTCCTCAGGCATTGATGCGGGACTCAAAATTTGTTTTGGCGGAGGCCTGATCAGGGCCAAACACGCGCCCTTGTCACCGTAGGCCTGGAACCAGATAGCCACGATACCGAGCCTGGTGAGATCTCCCTGGTCGTCTCGTTCCCAATACATGACGCCGGTCTGAATATCGGGAGTCTCATTGCTGAAATAATCTCGTAGAATTTTTCAGTCTTTTGATGGCTAATAATGCATTAGAGAAAGATGATTATGCTTCCGGTGGCACTTCCTCCGCGAAGGCTTCCCAGGTTCCTTTGGGTAGAACCTCGGGCCAATCGTCCGGCACCTCAAGGTATTCCGGCGCATGTTTCTCGATATAGGCAAGTACCTTCGGCGGCACATCGCCATAATTTTCGAGACCTTTGTGGCTGAACATGCGGCCAAACAGCACTTCATCTTTGTGGGCATTCTCGCCCATCCGCATCCAGGGCCACCACTGGGAGAGGCGACTGAAGCCGGCGGTATATCGGCAGCTGGGTGCGGATCGATCCATCATCTGATCCATCGACATATAGAAATTGAAATGCTCGGAAGGGCTTATGCGATCGCCTGTGCACGCCTTCGGCCACTTATCTTTGCTGACCGGGTTGGTGTACTCATGGGCATAATCCCATGCAAGCATCAGGTCATCGCCGAATACTTCGAAGGGCAGGATGAAGGGCACGATGCCCGACTGATCGACATGCGTACCCTCGTTCATTAAGGTGGCGTCATCTTTGGCAGCACCCATCGCAAATCGGGGCATTTGTGCTGTCAATTTCCCACCCATGTTCGGGTTATAGAAGTTGAAGACCTCGACGGTTTCTCCTGTCCATGGGTTGTCCCACGTTTCCAGAATATCGCCCGTAGCCAGATCGGTGAAATAGCCGGTCTCTTTGCCGCGGATCCACATGTTGCCGTCAGCATCAATTTTTGAATGCATGACGCCGGTACCCGTGTAGCCAAACAGGGGTATTAGTCTTGCATCGCCAATGCGGCCGTACATCAAACCGTGAAAGCCGCCTATTTGTGGTTCATCGTAGCCCGCCCAGATTTTTCCGAAGGCGTAGAGATTGTCGTAGGGGTTGTCGAAGTCCAGGCTGGCCGCAGAGCCGGCGGTCGATGTATACGCGGGGCTCGGTCTTGCGATCTCACGCACGCCGATCGTCGCTAAGGCATCTGCCTGCTGTCGAAACAGGCCCTGTAAAAATAGCGATGACATACAGTTTCCTTTTTATGCTTATTTCGCGCCATGGGAATTCATGGTTATAAAGATAGCTCAAATATAGCATCAAGAATTTAGCTTCCGCAGGCGTGTCCAAAAGCCACAGAATTTTTCAATGTAGTGCGCTTACCGGGTTTATCCGTTAGATAATCCACCTCCGCCTGGAAAGACCTTCGCCCCCTTGGTTGAGTGGTATCGGTAGACCTCGCGTCAATTCACCCGGTTACGATGTTCTTGTTTGTTGAAGGCGGCGAGATTGGCGGCCAGTTCATTGATTGCCCTTTGTCGGGCTTCCTGGGCACCCCAGGCCTGGTGAGGTGTGACGATCAGGTTTGGCAGCTGTTCTGTCAGCAGCGGGTGTTCCGCCGGCGGGGGCTCGGTGGCCAGTACATCGATACCGGCTGCCCCCAGCTGGCCGCTTCGCAGTGCGCCGAGCAGGGCAGTCGGGTCAACCAGACCTCCGCGGGCGGTGTTAATCAGCACACAGCCCGGTCGCATCAGGGCCAGGGAGTCGGCGTTGATCAAGTGTTCCGTTTCCGGCGTCAGGGGGCAGTGCAGGCTTAGATAATCAGATCGCGCCAGCAGTGCTTTCAGGCCCACCCGGGGGGCTTTGCCTGCGCCCACGTCATACATGAAGTAATCATCGTCCAGTCGATAGGGGCGGCGGGCCGCCAGCACTTGCAGACCGAAGGCGTCGGCTGCCCGGGCCACGGCGCTGCCCAGGTTTCCCAGGCCAACGATGCCCAGCGTTTTGCCTTTGAGTTCGCGCACCGGCGGATCGAGCAGGCAGAACTGATTGGCTGAAGACCAGTGGCCATCTTGAAGCTGCTGCCGATAGCTGAGCAGGTGCTGGTTTAATGCAAGCAACAGGCCAAAGACGTGCTGCACGACCGACGGGGTGCAGTAATTGCGAATATTACAGACGGTGATGCCCTGTTCTGTCGCTGCATTGAGGTCAATGTTATCCGTGCCGGTGGCTGCGACACAGATCAGGCGAAGTGATTGGGCGCTCTTAAGGCACGCGGCATCCAGTACAACTTTATTCACGAAAACCACTTCGGCATCGGCGATGCGAGCTATGCATTCGGCCGGTTGAGTGGCGCCATAGAATTCTAGGTTTGGCAACAACCGGGTCAGTGGACTGCTATCGACATCGGCCGGCCCGAGACTGTCGTAGTCGAGAAAGACCGCGCGCATGGCGTCGGCATCGTAATTAGCCAGAGTCTTGAATGCCGCGGGCGATGCCGTTCACGCTGGCAACCAGCGCGGAAAACAGGGCTTCGTCCTCGCGGCCTCCCGCCCGCCACCGGCGGAGCAATTCCACCTGTAACAGGCTCATGGGATCCACATAGGGATTACGCAGGCGGATAGAGCGGCGCAGGGTGTCCTGAGCTTCCAGTAAAACCTGCTGGTCTTTTATTCGCAGCAGATTTTCAACACACAGATCGAACTCCAGGCGCAGATTGGGGAAAAAGCGCTCATGTAACTCACCCGCCAGTTTGGAATAGCGGCTGGCTATATTCAGATCTGCCTTGCCAAGCACCACTTCCAGGTCTGTCAGCAGGGCCGAAAAGAAGGGCCAGTTTCGACTCATATCCTGGATCGCCTCCAGGCCCGCACTGTCGATGGCGGCAGCCAGTCCGGAGCCGGCGCCGTACCAGCCGGGCAATAAGTTGCGGCACTGGCTCCACGCAAAGTCCCAGGGTACAGCGCGCAGATTCTTTAAGCTGTCTTGCTCTTCAGTACCCAGGGTGTTGCCCTGGATTCTGCGAATCACATCAACCGGTGTGGCGGCCTCGAAATAGGCATAAAAATCTGTCTCGCCGTAAACCAGTGCCTGGTAGCGTTTGCGACTGGCTTCCGTCATGACTTCCATGACTTCGCTCCAGCGCTGCAGTTCTTCCGGTGCGTGCTGCCTGGGCAGTGCTGTCGCTGTAGCCACGGAACTCACGGCTTGTTCCAGGGTGCGCAGTGCAATGCCGCGCAGCCCGTACTTGGCGTTGACCAGTTCGCCCCGTTCCGTGGCCCGCAATCGCCCACGTATCACACCCGGCGCCGCACCCAGCACCGCAGCGTGGGTTTTGCCTCCGCCGCGGCTGACCGTGCCACCCTGTCCGTGACACAAGGTGAGTTCCACTTCGCTGTTTTCCAGCGCCTTCACCAGGTCTGCCTGCGCTTTGTGCAGGGCCCAGCGCGCCCGTGTCATGCCGCTGTCCATGGTGCTGTCTGAATAGCTCACCACCACCGTTTGCCGGTTTTTGCGCCCGGCCAGATGTTCGCGATAAATCTTGTTCTGTAACAGCAATTCGATGGTTTCGCCGCAATGGCTCAGGTCTTCGACGGTTTCGAAATAGGGGGCGATATCCAGTGGCACGGCGCCGTTTCGGCGGCGCAGGTCGCCCCAGCGCGCCAGCAAAATGACCGACAGAACATCGTCCACGCCATGGGCCATGCTGACTACGTAAGTGCCGATAGCGCGCTGGCCGAAGCGCCGGCGACAAAAGCCAATGGCCTGAAAGACAGCGAGGTCGCGCCGCGATTCATTGTCCAGATCAGCGCAGGCGGACTCGTTGCGCGCCAGCGCGGCGGCAATGCGTCGGGCGCGTTCTTCCGCGGGCCAGTCCATCCAGCCTTCTTCACGAAGACACCGGCCGATAACGCCTCGATTGACCAGGGCAGTCTGGCGGATATCCAGAGTCAGAAAATGAAAACCGAAGGTTTTTACGCGCCGGATGAGGCGCTTCACGGCGAACAGACCGGCGTGTTTGCCCCGGTTATCGCGCAGGCTGGTGGCAACTAACTCCAGGTCATCCAGCAGTTCTTCAGGTGATTCATAAGGAAATGCATCGTCGTCGTAAGTGGCCTTGATACGTCGCATGACCAGTCGCAGAAAGATGCGATAAGGCATGTCCCGGTGACGCAGCGGAACAGAGCCTGCCGCGTTTGGGAAGTGCCCCGCGTAGTCATCAGAGCGTTGGAGTAACTCGGGCGTGACCTGTGCGCGCCTGGCGGACTGGCTGAGTTTCTCGGCCAGGCTGCGGCATTCTCCGTAATAAAGATCCAGTATCAGGGCGCGTTGGCGCGACAGGGTTTCCCGAATGGTGCGCGCGGTGGTGTCCGGTCGAGCATCCATATCGCTGCCGATCAAAGAGGCGAAACGCACGATAGTAGGCAGCTCTACCTCGGCTGCTGCCGAGCCGTAAGCCTTGACCAGCGCATCCTGCAGCGCTTCGTAGAACACCGGCACGGCGCGGTAGATCACGTCAGTCAGGAAGAACAGCACATGCTCCAGTTCGTCAAAGGAGGTGCGCTCTTCATCGGGCTGCTCTTCCGTTTGCCAGATGGAAGTGATGCTGTTGCGAATACTTTCGTAGCGCGCTGCCGTTTCGCCGGGGGTGAGTTCGGGATTCTGAATCTCTATCAGATGCCGAACGATGTCCTGTTGTTTGCGCAGTATGGTGCGGCGGGTGGGTTCAGTGGGCTGGGCAGCGAATACCGGTTCAACCTGCATACCTCGAAGTAGTTTCAGTGTTGCCTCCAGATCCAGGCCATGATCACGCAGGCGCAGAATTGTGGCCTCCAGTCCACCGGGCTGCTGACGACTGGTGTCCTTGAGATAAGCACGGCGGCGACGAATTCGATGCACCTGCTCCGCGGTGTTGACCACCTGGAAATAAGTTGAGAAGGCGCGCACGAAATCTCTGGCAGTTTCTGTCGACAGAGATTGCAATACTTTGTCGAGCTCGACGCCGGCTTCACGATCACCTTCGCGGCGGTCAATGGCCAGGCGACGCCCCCGTTCCACGTTCCTGAATAAATCTTCGCCGCCTTGCTCTTTAAGGAGTGCTCCGATCATGCCGCCCAGATCGTGGACGTTCTGACGGAGCCCGGCTTCTTTACCGGAGAACTTCGCATCGCTGCGTTTTTCCGCCGGGCGCGCTGTCGGGTGGAGCCCGGTGGCCTCGTTGGATGGGGTGGCGGACATAAGTGGTGAAACTGTTAGCCGGAAAGGCCCGGAAAGTCTAGCAGAACCCGGGGGCCATGACGGAAACTGCCAACGGAGTTGGCGCTAACCCCGGCCACAGCTATGCTTGCTGCTCCGAAGCCATCTCTCGCCCGCTAAAGGACCCCTGTTGCCGCCCTTACCTGACCTGCATGCCATCAGCGTCCTGCTGCTTACCGGTGTAGCCCTGTTCCTGTTCACCAAGGACAGGATACCGCTGGAAACCACCGGGCTGGCCGTGATCCTTTTGCTGGTCGTGGGCTTTTACCTGTTTCCGTACAAGAACATCCGCCCATCGGATTTTTTCATCAACTTCGGCAACGAAGCGCTGATAACTATTTGCGCATTGCTGATCGTGGGCCGCGGTCTGGAGACTACCGGTGCTCTGCAACCCCTGGCCAGCGCCATGGCGCGTTTCTGGATGGAAACCCCGAAGGCCGCCCTACTGGTTACCCTGATTCTCGGCGCGGTGCTCAGCGCCTTTCTGAATAACACGCCTATCGTGGTCATGCTGTTGCCGGTGCTCGTTGCCTGTAGTCTCCGCGTCCGACGGCCGCCCTCAGAGGTTCTGATGCCGATGGGTCTGGCTACCCTGATTGGTGGCATGGCCACCACCATCGGCACCTCAACCAATCTGCTGGTAGTTGGTATTGCTGCTGACCTGGGCCAGCGCCGCTTCGAAATGTTTGATTTCACCGTGCCGGTTGTCATCGCGGGTGGTGTTGGGCTGCTTTATCTTTGGTTGGTAGCGCCCCTGCTGACGCCGCGGCGCCGGCCGCCCATGTCCGATACCTCGCCGCGTTTGTTCAACGCGGTGCTTTATGTCAACGAGGACAGTTTCGCCGCCGGCAAGACGCTGTCGGAAGTGCTGGCAAAAACCGAAAACCGCCTGCGGGTGGATCGCATTCAACGCACGGAAAGTCTGTTCCTGGCCAAGTTGCCGTCCGTGAAGTTGCAAGCCGGCGACCGGCTGTATGTGCGAGATACCTCAGACCGCCTCAAGGAGTTCGAAAGCATCCTGGGCGCGACTCTGTATAACGATAGCCCCGGTGCGACCAGTGAACCGGTGACGGAAGAGGCGCCGCTGGATACGGAAGGCCAGCAACTTGCCGAAGTGGTAATCACGCGCGGTTCATCGCTGCATCATCGCAGCCTGAATTCGTCTCACTTCAGTACCCGCTTCCGGCTGATGCCCATGGCCATTCATCGCGCCCGCACGGATCGTGATCTGGCCGGTGACCTGGGGGCGGTGCGCCTGAGAGCCGGCGATGTGCTGCTCGTGCAGGGGGCCAAGGAAGCCATTCAGGAACTGCGCGAAAGCGGCTCCATGCTGGTACTTGATGCCACCACCGATCTGCCCCATACCGCGCGGGCACCCCTGGCCCTGGGGATCATGGCCCTGGTGGTGTTTTTCGCCGGCACCAGCCTGGCGCCCATTTCCGTGGCGGCCCTGTGCGGGGTGGGGGCCATGCTGCTGACCGGCTGCCTGTCGTGGAAGGATGCCGGCGAGTCCCTGAATATTCCCGTGGTCATGATTATCGTGGCCAGCCTGTGCCTGGGCTTTGCCATGCTGGAGACGGGCGGCGCTGAATACATCGCCCGTTTGTTCGTGGTGGCGACCAGCTCCCTGCCGGTGCCCATGGTTCTCAGCGGTCTGATATTGCTGATGACGATTCTGACCAATGTGGTCTCCAACAATGCCGCCGCTGTCATCGGCACCCCGGTGGCCATCAGTGTTGCGGCCCAGCTGGATGTGCCGGCGGAGCCCTTCATTCTGGCGGTCATTTTCGGTGCCAACATGAGCTTTGCGACGCCCATCGGCTATCAGACGAATCTGTTGATCATGAGTGCCGGCGGCTACAAGTTCTCCGATTTCATCCGGGTGGGTGTCCCCCTGACGGTAGTTATGTGGCTGGCTTTCTCCTTTATTCTGCCCATGTTCTATGACCTTGGCTGAGAGACTGGCCCTTGACGGCTGCAGCGGCGCGCGGCGATACTCCGCGCCATGCATTACGCCGATCTGAATAGCGTCTGGTGGTGGAGCTCCTCACAGGGGAGGGCGGCCGAGTAGCGCTTTAGTACATACCGGCCTGCAACCCATCCCCGGCATCCGGTGATGGGTTTTTTATTGTCCGGATGAAACGTCGCCAACTTGATTGAATAAACTATGCAACCACCTTTTGACATCAGCGCTGATCTGGATACCCCGGTATCCACCTATCTGAAGCTGGCCCCGCTGCAACCGCGCTTTTTACTGGAGAGCGTGGAACGAGGGGCACAGCTGGGCCGTTATTCGTTTCTGGGCTTCGGTGCAGTCACCGAATTTCGCCTGGATGCCGACGGAGTGCGGACCGGCGGACAACAGCGCCCCCGTCCGAACAGCCGGGCCGAGTTGCTGGATCTGTTGCGCCAGGCCCTGGCCCAGACGCCCCGTCTGGAACCGGCCGTGCCGGACCTGCCCTTCGATGGCGGCCTGGTGGGTGTGGCTGCCTACGATCTGGTTCGCCATTTCGAGCGTCTGCCCACGCCGCCTGCCGGCGCAGAATGCCCGCCCTCACCCGAAGCGGCTTACCTGGCAACGGAATCTCTGCTGGTTTTCGATCATCTGTCGCGGCGCATCGCACTGTTACACGCCGGGGATGCCCAGTCCCGCAGTCGCCTGAGGACCGAGGTCATTCGCTTGCTGCGCGGACCCCTGCCGGCCGCGCCGACCGCGCGGCGCTATGCACCTGCCCGGCAAAGTCTCAGTGAAGATGACTACAAGGCCCAGGTGGCGCGCAGCAAAGACTATATTGCCAGCGGCGACATCTATCAGATCGTACTCTCGGTGCGCTTCGACGGTCAGCATCAGCTCTCACCCTTCGAGACCTACCGGGCACTGCGTCTGCTCAATCCGTCTCCTTATATGTACTTTTTTGATCTGGGTGATGTGCAGGTCGTGGGTTCTTCGCCCGAGGCCCTGGTGAAGCTGCATGGCGGTGAAGCCTCCCTTCGACCCATCGCCGGCACGCGACCGCGGGGTGCCGATGCTGCTGAGGATCGGGCTCACGAAGAATCCCTGCTTGCTGATGAAAAAGAGATTGCCGAGCATGTGATGCTGGTGGATCTGGCGCGTAATGATCTGGGCCGGGTGGCTTCTGCCGGCACGGTGCAGGTGGATCCCTACCGTGTCATTGAGCACTACAGTCACGTTATGCATATCGTCAGCGGCGTTAAAGGCCAGCTGGCCAAAGGTCAGGATGCGCTGGATCTGTTCGCCGCCGCTTTCCCGGCAGGCACCCTGGTTGGTGCGCCCAAGGTTCGGGCCATGCAGCTGATCGATGCGATGGAGCCCGTCAAGCGCGGTATTTACGGTGGCACGGTGGGTTACTTCGGCCAGAACGGTGACATGGATCAGGCCATTGCCATTCGCACGCTGATTTTCGGTGGCGATGAATACAGCTACCAGGCCGGCGCCGGCATCGTGGCTGACAGCGTGCCGCAAACGGAGTACGAAGAGGTATTGGCCAAGAGCGCGATTTTGCGCCGGGCTCTGGCCATGGCGGAGGAGGGGTTATGAGCGAAACGCGACTCTTGCTGATCGATAACTATGACTCTTTCACCTACAACCTGGTGCAGGCATTCCTGGTATTGGGTGCTGAGGTTCAGGTGTTTCGCAATGATGAGATCAGTGTCGCGGCTGCAAAGCAGCTCGACGTCAGCCACCTGTGCATCTCGCCGGGGCCGGGGCGCCCTGACGATGCCGGTGTGTCTCTGGACATGATTGCTGCCTTTGCCGGCCAGGTGCCGGTGTTGGGCGTTTGCCTGGGCCACCAAAGCCTGGTGCAGCACTGCGGCGGCAAGATCATCTCGGCAGAGCGTCTGATGCATGGCAAGACCTCCCAGGTGACTCACGATGACAAGACAATTTATGCGGGCTTGAGTAACCCCCTGCAGGCGGGGCGCTACCACTCCCTGGCTGCCGAGGAAGAGAGTCTTCCCGAGGTACTGGAAATTACCGCACGGACCCGTCGCGGCGAGATTATGGGTGTGCGCCACCGGGAATTGCCCCTGGAGGGTGTGCAGTTTCATCCGGAAAGTGTGCTGACACCAGAAGGTAATCAATTGCTGGAAAACTTCCTGCGTCTGAACCCGGCCTGAGGAAAAACCTATGGCAATCGAAGCGAAATCTCTCCTGGATAACTTGCTCGACGGTAATGATTTGACCGCGGCCCAGGCCGGCGATCTGCTGCATTGCCTGACAGACGAAACGCTGCCGCCGGCCATGGGCGGTGCCTTGCTGGCTGCCTTGCGCGCCAAAGGCGAGACGCCCGAGGAAGTGCGCGGCCTGGCCGATACCCTGCGCGAACTTGCCCACGAGGTGCATCTGCCAGCCGGGCTGGGTGCTGCCGATAGTGTTGGTACGGGGGGCGATGGTTCGGGCAGTCTGAATCTGTCCACGGGCACCGGGCTGCTGGCTGCCGCGGCCGGCTTGCCGGTTATTAAGCATGGGAATCGGTCGGTATCGTCCAAATCCGGCAGTGCCGATGTGCTCAAGTCCCTGGGCATCCCCCTGGCACCTGATGCCAACACCGCATTGGCTTGTTTGGAGAGCTGTAATTTTGCGTTTCTGTTCGCGCCTTTTTTTCATCCGGCGATGAAAAGCATCGCACCCGTGCGAGGAGCCCTGGGTGTGCGCACCGTATTTAATATTCTTGGACCGCTGGTTAATCCCGCCGCACCCCCTTTTCATCTTATCGGTGCTTTTGATTTACCGCGTGCCCGTTTGATGGCGGAGGCCCTGGCCGGTATGCAGGTGGAACGCGCTTTCGTGGTCCACGGTGAGCCGGGCTGGGACGAAGCCACACCGGTGGGTCCATTTGCTTTGTTTGATGTGCGCGACGGTCAGGTGACCGAGTCGCAGCGAGATCCCGCCGAGGTGGGCTTGCCCCGTTGCCGGCCCGAAGATCTGGCGGGTGGAGATGCAAGCGAAAATGCCCGTGCCCTGGAAGCTGTGCTGGCCGGCGCCGATCAAGGGCCTCATCGCCACGCGTTATTACTCGGTGCCGGGTTGATGCTTGAAGTGGCCGGGCGAGCGCCTGACCTGGCCACGGGGATAGAGCAGGCTGATGCCGCCCTGGACGCGGGTGCCGGTGCCGCATTGTTGCACCGCCTGCGTGACTTTGCCGCGAGCCTTGAGGGCTAACAATGTCGGGTACCGATTTTCTGGCCGGCATGAAGCGCGCAAGCGAGGAACGCCTGGCGACTGCCCGCGCGGCTCTGTCAGAAGCCGAACTGCTGCAACGAATTGCTGATGTGCCTGCGGCACCCGGCTTGCAGCTGTCAGCGGATGGTTTTGATCTGATTGCCGAAGTGAAACGCCGTTCACCGTCGGCCGGTCAGCTTGCCACCGAGGCGCTGGAGCCGGCTGCCCAGGCCAGCGCTTATGCAGCCGGCGGTGCAGCAGCCTTGTCCGTGCTGACCGAGCCCACACAGTTCGCCGGCGAACTGGCGCACCTGAGCGCTGTCGCCCAGGCCGTGCCGACCGTGCCTGCCATGCGCAAGGACTTCCTCGTTTCGCCTTACCAGGTGCTGGAAGCGCGGGCCGCCGGGGCCGGCGGCGTTCTGCTGATCGCCGCTATGCTGGATGCGGCCACACTGACTGACATGCTAAAAACGACCCTGGACCTGGGCATGTTTGCCTTGATTGAGGCCTTTGATAGTCAGGATCTGGCTCATGCCGTGCCCATCATTCAGGGTTTGGGCGCAGCCACGGGGCCGACCGGCGTGCGCCTGCTCATCGGTGTGAACTGCCGCGATTTGCGTACACTCGCGGTAGATTTTGACCGCTTTGCCGAATTGGCGCCGCAGTTGCCCACGGATCTGCCGCGGGTAGCTGAAAGCGGCGTGGACAGCGCGCGGCAGGCCGCCCGGGTTGCCGAGTTGGGATACGGGCTGGCCCTGGTGGGCACGGCGCTGATGCGGGCTGAATCACCGGCCAATGCCGCCGCCGAATTGCTGGCTGCCGGGCGCCGTCAATGAGTGTGTTCGTGAAGATATGCGGTTGTCGTACCCGCGAGCAGGTAGAAGCAGCCGTAGAGGCGGGCGCTGATGGCTTAGGCTTTGTTTTCGCGCCGTCGCCCAGACAGGTTACGCCGGAGCGCGCACGGGAATTGTGTGAAAGTTTGCCCGCTCATGTGCAGCGCATCGCGGTGATGCATCATCCCGAGGCGGCGGAATGGCAGGCAGTGCAGGCAGTCTTTCGTCCTGACTGCTTGCAGACGGATGCTGACGATTTTATGGGTCTGACGGTAGACCCGGCCATCAGGGGTCTGCCTGTTTACCGGGATATTGACGGTCTGGACGAGGAGGCCGTGGCCGTGCAGCCGCTGGCCTTGTTTGAAGCCGGGGCAAGCGGCCAGGGCCAGCGAGCTGATTGGGAGCGCGCCGCCCGACTGGCCGCGCGCACGGAGTTGATTCTGGCCGGTGGCCTGAATCCGGACAATGTTGCTGTTGCTATCAGCCAGGTAAAGCCCTGGGGTGTGGATGTAAGCAGCGGCGTGGAACGTCAGCGGGGTGTGAAAGACCTGGCGCTGATCAAGGCTTTTGTCGCGGCGGCAAAAGCGGAGTAACGGCATACAGATGGAATTGACGAAAGAACAACGCACGGACTTGTTGCAACGTGAGCTGGCGGGTGAATTACCCGATTCTCACGGTCGCTTCGGACCTTACGGGGGTCGTTATGCGCCGGAAACTTTGGTGCCGGCTCTCGAGCGCCTGGAAGCGGGGATTCGCGAGCATCTGCACTCAGCTGATTATCAGGCTGAACTGGGTTCTGAGTTACGTGAATGGGTCGGCCGGCCGACGGCACTGACTCACGCGCGCGGTCTGTCGGCTCGCTGGGGCGCCGACGTTTGGCTCAAGCGCGAAGATTTGGCCCACACGGGTGCCCACAAAATTAACAATGCCCTGGGTCAGGCTTTGCTGGCCAAGCGCCTGGGGGCCAAACGTGTGATCGCCGAAACGGGTGCGGGCCAGCACGGTGTGGCCACAGCAGCGGCCTGCGCGCGCGTGGGTATTCCTTGCATTGTGTACATGGGCGAAGTGGATGTGGCGCGTCAGGCGCCTAACGTAGACCGCATGTATCAACTGGGCGCCCAGGTGGCACCCGTCACCGGCGGCGACCGGACCTTGCGGGCAGCCATTGATGAGGCCTTTCGTGACTGGGTGGCGGATCCGGAAGGCAGTTATTACCTGTTGGGTTCGGCGGTCGGTCCCCACCCCTATCCGTACCTCGTGCGCGAACTGCAGGCAGTGATCGGCCGTGAGGCGCGCGCACAGATGCTGGAGCTGGCCGGTGGCCTGGCCGATGCGGCCTTTGCCTGCGTCGGTGGCGGTTCCAACGCGATTGGTTTGTTTCACCCCTTGCTTGGCGATGCCGGCACGGCCTTGTTCGGTGTTGAGGCCGGTGGCCGAGGTTCGGGTCTGGGCGACAATTCAGCGACTCTGGCCACCGGTACGCCGGGTGTTTTGCATGGCAGTTACTCGATACTGCTGCATGATCGCGACGGGCAGATTCAGGAAACTCATTCGGTGTCAGCCGGCCTGGATTATCCGGGTGTCGGTCCCGAGCATTCCCTGCTTAAAGCCATAGGCCGTGTCGAGTACGTTTCGGCTACGGATGATGAGGCATTGGAAGCCCTGCGCGAGTGCTGCTCGGCGGAAGGCATCCTGTCAGCCATAGAAACTGCCCATGCTTTCGTCGGCGCCCGTCGCTGGGCCCGGGATAACCCGGGCAAGCGGGTATTAATCGGTTTGTCCGGTCGCGGTGACAAGGACATGCCGACCCTGAGTCAATTTTTACCGCGGCCTGCCGGCAGCCAGTAAATCTCCTGTGAGTTGAAGACATGAGCCAAGCCCACCAGCGAATCAGTGATGCTATTGCCGCGGCCAATGCCGCCGGGCGCACAGGTCTGGTGCCGTTTATTACGGCGGGTTATCCGGATAAAGATAAATTCATCTCCACGCTGCGTGCGGTAGCAAGCGCAGGTGATGTGGTTGAAGTCGGCGTGCCGTTTTCCGACCCCATGGCCGATGGCGTCACCATTCAGCGCTCCAGTCACGCAGCTATCGAAGCGGGTGTGAGCCTGCGCTGGATTCTTGATGAACTGACATCGGCGGGTGATGTGGGGGCACCCCTGGTTCTGATGAGTTACCTGAACCCCCTGCTGGCCTTCGGCTACCCCGAATTGGCCGCTGCGGCACTCAAGGCCGGCGTCTGCGGGTTCATTGTGCCGGACCTGCCCCTGGAAGAAGGGGATGAGCTGCGGGCTGCGCTCGCTGAGCAGGGCCTTGCCCTCATTCAACTGGTTACGCCCGCCACGCCGGCCGAACGCATCCAGCGACTGTGCGCGGCCAGCCAGGGTTTTGTTTATGCCGTGACCATCAAAGGTATCACCGGCGGTGCCCAGGCTATTCCTCCGGAAGTTACGGGCTACCTGGACCGGGTGCGCGAGGCTGCCGGCGACGTGCCTGTGTGTGCCGGTTTCGGCGTGCGTGAAGCGGCTCAGCTTAAATCTCTTGGTGCCCACGCTCAGGGCGTGATCGTGGGCTCGGCCCTCGTGGAACAACTGGAATCGGGTAACGATCCAGTGGCTTTTCTGGAAGCCTTGCGCCCAGCCTGATGTGCTGTCTTTAAGGGCGAGGAGCAAGCCTTGTCGAGGCTTCGCCTGCGCTGCCTAGTGATAAGCTCCCTGTCAGGGGGAGCTAATAAAAGTTATGAACTCTTTCGTTCGGGTGTTTGCCCACTTCGTTTGTCTGGTGCTTTTCCTGAGCTCTTTGCCGGCACAGGCCAGGCCGCTGGAAGACCAAAAATGGATAGAGGTTCGCAGTCAGAATTTCACCGTCCGCAGCGTGTTGAAGAAGGACGCCACGGTTGAACTGACTCAGCATCTGGAGATGGTCCGGGCAGCAATGCCGATCCTGATTCCCGGCATCAAGACCGAATCCAGCATTCGCACCGATATCTATTTTTTGCGCGCCAGTGACTTCGCGATGCTTGGTGCCTCACCGCGAAAATTCGCCGGGCTTTTTCAGGCGGGCTTGCGCCGAAATGTTGTCCTTATTCGTGATACCAAGGGTGTTCGTGAAACGGACATTGTCCTTCATGAGTACGTGCATTTTCTTACCCGGAATCAGGGCGGTCTGCGCTACCCGATGTGGTTCAACGAGGGCATGGCTGAGTACATCGGTGCCTCATCATTCAAGCGTGGTTTTCTTGAAATAGGTGGCATACCGGAAAGCCGGCGTTGGTCTTTGGGCAATCTTGCCTGGATTCCCATGGCTGATCTTTTGTCCCCGGATGACTACGATAAGTGGCCCCGCAACAGACAAGCCATGTTCTATGCCGAGGCCTGGGCTCTGGTGCATTACTTGCATAATCGTGAAGCGGACAACGATAGGCTCGGTGAAAATCTCCACAGTTATCGGAAACTACTGGATAGCGGCACTAAAGATCCCGAAGCCTTCGAGACAGCCTTCGGTATTTCTATAACCAGTCTTAATCGTGCCGTTGGTCGATATCTCGAAGCGGGTCGGTTCAAGGGATTCAAGATTCCTGCCGAGTCACTGCTGCAGGACTTTGACCCCCAGGTCGATCGACTTTCAAGGTCACAAGCGTCCCTGGCGCTGGCGAAGCTGGCTTTTATAGGCGGTGAGAGAGACCTGGCTGAAAAATGGTTCACGATTGCAGACGGTGATCCGGACACTCGCGCTCAGGCACAAGCGGGTCTGGGTGACGTCCGGAAGTATCGTGGCGATTTCGAAGCTGCTGAGGCTTATTTTTTGCAAGCGCTTGAGTTAGCGCCCGATGACCCCTACTGCCAGCTGGATGCGGCAGAGTTCTGGCACTATCGGGCGCAGCAGACCGAAGACCCTGTCCAGCAGGTCGCCTACCTGGAGCAGGCAAGGAAGTACTACATTGCTGCCTGGAAGCTGGATGATGGCATGCCTGAAACCTATGCCATGTATGGCGAGACCTTCCTCAACGGCGCCACGCCCGACTTTGCCAAAGCCATTGAAATGCTCGAAGAGGCCCAGTACCTGTTGCCATCTGCCCTGGGTATCCGTCTTAATCTGGCCATAGCCTATGCTGGCGCCGGCCGTGATGCCGAGGCGCGCGTCGCAGCGCAGTCAGTGCTAGCCTGGAGCCATGAAGACAGCGGGATGGCAGAACGTGCAGAAGAGATTCTCAGTCAGCTAAGTGCAGCTGCTAACTAGCCGAGTTCGCACAACAATCTACATTGTGTCTCTGGTTCCTTGATGTCGTACTCGCCGGCCTTGACTGGTTAAGGCGCAGTCAGCAGAGCCTGCAAAGCCAGCAGGTCGCCTACGTCCAGTACATCGTTGCCCCCGGTTGGGTGTGTATCAGCGCGCTCTTTCTCAGTCACGCTGAGGCTGATCGTTCCGGTCAGGGCCTGATGCAGCAGCAGCAAATCAGCTACGTCGACCAGACCGTCAGCATTGATATCGCCGGGAATTCCGCTGACTGTGAGACTGATGCTGGTCGTAGATTCAGCCCCGGCACTGTCCGAGGCGGCAGCTGTGATCAGATGGGTGTTCATGCTCAGGCTGACGCTGACACTGGCGCCGGTGCCCAGGTCACCATCCTTATCTGAGGACCATTGGATCACCGTGCTGAGGTTGCCATCCTCATCGTCGATCGCTGTACCACTGAAAATGATTGTTTGACTTGAGGGAAAACTGCTGCCGGAGGCGGGTGACAGTATTAGTACTTCGGGTGCTGCATCATTGGGGTCCGTGCCCCCCGCGCGTTCAGCGCCATCGTTGATTCCGTCATCATCAGAGTCAGCATCGTTGGGGTCCGTCCCGGTTTCATTTTCTCCATCCACAAAGCCATCGCTGTCGCCGTCTACACCACCCGGATACGCGGCCACCGGGACTACGCCGTCGCCGTCAGTCAGCCCGTCGTTATCCGTATCGACGCTGTTGGGGTTAGTGCCCAGTTCCTCTGCTTCGTCGGTATTGCTCAGGCCGTCGCCATCCGTATCCCGGCGTACCCATCCCATGTCGAGCAATAGTTCATCGCTGAGATCCAGGCCGGTTCCCTGGTTGAAGCTCAGGTTCGGCTCCATGAGCAGATTGGGGGAGGCGACGGTGTCGTAGTGATAGACAGAAGAGCCCGGCTCCAGGGGATTGGGCGTAAACAATCTGACCTTGCCACCCCCGGCAAATCCTGTGGCCAGAAGTCTGCCTGCTTCGGTCGTCACTATTGAGCCGTTCCAGACGACATTGCCCGTATTTATCGCGGAATTTCGTCGATGACGATTGTTGAACATCTGTGGCCAGGTTCTGTTTCTGCTCAGGTCCAGGGTGTTGCGGGCAAAGCCATCGGCTCGTCCGTCGAGGAAAGCGCCGGTTTCCAGATTGACGAAACCCGCAAAACCCAGGCCGTGAGCAAATTCATGCAGCAATACCACCAGCAGGCTGATGCCGGCGCCCGGATTGGAGTCAAGGCCCAGATACCAGTTGGTGTTCGACAGGCAATTATTGTTGTTGTCGATGTCGCTGTTGAAGGTGGCCACAATGTCACTGGTAGAGCCCGATAAATCAGTACCGACAATCGCGTTCGCCAGGGCGACGTGATACCAGGTGTTGGCGACGGGCGCACCGGGAAAGTCCCGGTAGACTTCTGTGGGGCCAGCAGCACCCAAAGTGCCTGACGATGCGCTGCAGGTCAGTGGGTCCAGATTGGCGTCGACGATAATAGGTACAGGGCTTTCAATGGCCCCGCCCCAGATCTCGGCCGCCCGCTGAAATACATTCAGCCGTTGCTGGCCGAGAGTGGTGCCGGGGTTGCCGCCGACTGGCGTTGTTGGCGTCGAGTCATTAAAGCCTTCGCCGGGCCCGTCCAGATTATTAATGAATATATTGGCGGCATGGGCGACCTGGCCCAGCGCAAGCCACAACAGACAAAGGCTGAGCCCGGCAACGATCCACGTTGTGCGCGGCCCCACCATGAGCTAAGGCCCTGCCGCCTCGTCGGGGGTGCCGGAGAACATGGAATCATCAACAGTACATACGCTGTGGAGGGCCCCGGTCACCGGGTCCAGTTGCACCGCGAGCATATTGCGGAATCTGCCCTGCAGGTTAATGCCTACAGCACCATTGGCCAGTGTGCGTTGTGTCAGCCCGGTGCTTGAGCGATTCAGCATCGCGCGCTCGCGTGCACTCAGCTCTATAGTTTTACCGTGGTCATCCCGATGGGCCGGTCGACCAGTTTCAGGATCGATGAATATACGCGTGCGCTGTATTGCGTTTGTTCGGGCAGACTGAGTCTGCACATGGCTGGTTGGGCCGGGCTCTTCAGGGTTGTGTGGTTCTGCAGCGAGGCCGTGTGTGGTGTAACTCAGAAAAACCGTGGCAAGAGCAACTTTTAGTGCGCGTGGAATGCGCATGAAAATATCCTTTTCGATCCCGATCGCCGAACGGAGCACTCCATTTTACCCCTCTGGACTGGTGTATCACTTGGGTAACCGGGCTAACGTATTTCCGGGTGGCTGTGCGCGCCCATTCAAGCGGGTCCTGGCTTTTGGGTGCCTGGGCAGCGCCCGGGCTACTTGTCTGGCAGGGCTTAGGCCTCAGGCCGCCCGAGGTAGAGGCTGAGCAGACCAGCCGCCCCGACCAGCCACCCCATCCAGTCCGGTTCCGCATCCAGCCCGATCAGCAACGCACCGGCCACCAGCATGGCGGCCCCGGCGATCACCCGAAATTGACGCATCTCGCGGGCTCGCATGGACTGCCGGTCGGGCAGGGGTAACTCGCCGTTATTCTCGATGATCTGGTCAACGAGTCGTCTGGCCACGGTCGGCAGTCGTTCCAGCGTGTAGCGAATCTCCGGCAGGTCCCGGGCAATTCTTTTGGCCGTTGCTTTCGGCCCGGTCTGGTCTGCCATCCAGCGCTTAAGTACTGGACGGCCTGTTTCCCACAAGTCCAGCTCAGGGTAGAGCTCACGACCCAGGCCTTCGATCTGTAACAGTGTTTTTTGCAACAGGATCAGCTGCGGCTGAATTTCCATGTCGAACTGGCGCGCCACCTGAAACAGCCTCATCAGTACCTGGCCGAAGGAAATATCTTTCAGCGGCTTGTTCATGATGGGTTCGCAGACGGTGCGGACCGCCGCTTCCAGTTCATCCACCCGCGTCCCTTTGGGAACCCAACCCGAGTCGACGTGCAACTGCGCTACGCGCTGGTAGTCATAGTCGAAAAAGGCAATAAAGTTTTCAGCCAGATAACGTCGGTCCCGGTCTTCCAGAGTGCCGACGATGCCGAAGTCCACCGCGGCATAGCGGGGATTTTCCGGGTCGCTCACATCAACAAAGATGTTGCCCGGATGCATATCGGCATGAAAGAAGTTGTCTCTGAACACCTGGGTGAAAAAGATTTCTACGCCGTAGGCGGCGAGCTTGGGGATATTGGCCCCGGCTGCCCGCAAGGCATCCATCTGATTAATCGGTATGCCGTGGATACGCTCCTGCACCATCGCCTGGTCGTTGCAGTAGTCCCAGTAAATATCCGGCACATAGATCTGTGCAGAGCCTTTGAAGTTCC
Organism: Gammaproteobacteria bacterium; assembly: GCA_051008735.1. GTDB lineage: Bacteria > Pseudomonadota > Gammaproteobacteria > Steroidobacterales > J054. The sequence goes on from JBPCXH010000004.1 coordinate 32,671, forward strand.
GACGCAGCTGGGTGCAGTTTGCGGCCTCCCGCATCAGATCCAGTTCCGCATGACAGGTCTTGTCATACTCTTGCACCACTTCCACCGGTCGCAGGCGGCGGGCTTCGGGCCAGTAGCGGTTGGCGAGCCCGGCGATGGCATAGAGCACTTCGATATCCCGTTCGATCAATTGCCGGACACCCGGGCGCAGAATTTTGACCACGATTTCTTCGCCGGAATGCAGGCGGGCCGCGTGCACCTGGGCAATGGAGGCCGCGGCCAGGGCTTCGGCTTCGAAGTCGGCGAAGACTTCTTCGGGCGGGCGGCCATAAGCCTGTTCCAGAATTTCACGTGCCTGGTCGGCCGGGAAAGGCGGTACCTGGTCCTGTAGCTTGGCGAGTTCTGCAGCGACATCATCGGGTAGCAGATCCGGCCGGGTGGACAGAGACTGGCCAAACTTGACGAAGATCGGACCGAGTTCTTCCAGTGCCTCGCGAATTCGCACAGCGCGGGGCCCCGTGTGTCGCGAAGAGCCCCAGCTACCCGGCCAAAGCAGCAGCAAAAAGCGCACCGGGCGCAGCAGGTGGGTCGCCCGGATCAGATCATCCAGACCATGCCGGACCAGCACGCGCTCAATAGCCAGCAGGCGCAACAACAAGCGCAGACGCTTCATGAGGATGTGTTGCTCCGGAGTTGTTGCAGGCGAGCGGCGGCGCGCTCTACGTCATTGGCCAGCCGATCGATATCGCCCAGAAATTCATCCACTTCATACCGGGTGGGTAAGTCGCGGCGCTCTTCCTGCAGGAACTCCGTGACACTGCGACTGAAGCTGTCCGCAGCGTTACCAGCCCAGCCAGCAAAACCACGCGCCGCCTCCCCGATTTGGTGAGCGGCCACATCGCCGATGAGTCGGGAGAGTTCCTCTTCGGGTTCAGGGCGCGCGAATTCCAGCAAGGATTGAAACTGCTGCGCGATCTCGGTATCGCCGCTGAGGCTGACGTCGCCGCTGCGTAAGGCCGCCTGGGCATCGCCGAACAGCAGACGGTTAAAACCCAGCAGGCCGCCGGTCAGGCTGGCGTCGGCGTTCGTTTCTGTGGGCTGACTAATCTGCAGTTGGCCATCGGTGGCCGTTAAGCGGGTATGCAGACCCGGCGGATCCAGCTGCACATCCAGGCTTTTGCCTTCCAGTTCATGACACAGGGCGCGCGCGCTGACTGAGTCGGCGATGCCGCGATTGAGCAGGGCGGCCAGGGGGGCATGCAATCTTTCCATGGCCGCTAGTAACGAAAGCCCAGGTGCAAGGCCACAATGCCGCCGGTCAGGTTGTGATAGCGGCAGTCTTCAAGACCTGCTTCCTGCATCAGGCCCAGCAGGCTTTCCTGGTCCGGATGCATGCGAATGGATTCGGCCAGATAGCGGTAACTGTCCTCATCACCGGCGACGGCGGCGCCCAGCCGGGGCAAGACCTTGAAGGAGTACCAGTCATAGAGGGGTCGCAAAAAAGCCAGGGCGGGCCGCGAAAACTCCAGCACCAGCAGGCGACCACCCGGTTTGAGTACGCGCTGCATTTCTGCCAGGGCGGCTGGCTTATCCGTGACATTGCGCAAGCCGAAGCCGATGGTGACGCAGTCGAATGCGCCGTCGGGGAAAGGCAGCTGCTGCGCATTGGCCTGGATGAGCCGGATGTTGCCCACCAGACCCTGATCCAGCAGGCGGCGGCGACCTTCGCCCAGCATCTCGGCGTTAATATCGCTCAGAACCACCTGACCCCCGGGCCCCACACGCCGGCACAGGCCGGCAGCCAGATCCCCGGTACCGCCCGCGACATCCAGGGCCTGGCCTCCGGGCCGCAGGCCGGTGCGGCCCAGGGCGAAGTGCTTCCAGAGCCGGTGCAGGCCGCCGGACATGAGGTCATTCATCAGGTCATAGCGGCTCGCCACGGAATCGAAGACGCCGCGGACCCGGTCAGCCTTGTCAGCCGTGGGTACCGTCTGGAAGCCGAAGTGGGTGGTGTCGGACTGGCGCTCGTTCATTCTTGTTCCCGGCCGAGAGCGGGTAGTTTAGCTGCTGTGCCGACCAATTAGCGCATCCAGTGCAGGATCAAGAGGCCTTTAGAGGATGTAGCGACTCAGGTCCTCATCTTTAAGCAGTTCGCCCAGCTGCTCATCCACATAGGCGGCATCCACCAGCACGCTTTGGCCTCCACGGTCGGCCGCCTCGAAGGACAGTGTCTCAACCAGGCGTTCCATCACCGTGTGCAGGCGCCGGGCGCCGATGTTTTCGTTCTGTTCATTCATGCGGAAGGCGATCTCGGCAATGCGTTGTACGCCGGAGGCATCAAAGTTCAGGTTCAGACCTTCAGTCCCCATCAACGCCGTGTACTGCTCCGACAGCGAGGCATCAGGCTCCGTCAGGATACGGGCGAACTCACCGCTTTTGAGGGCTGACAACTCGACCCTGATGGGGAAGCGGCCCTGCAATTCAGGAATCAGGTCAGATGGTTTAGCGGTGTGAAAGGCGCCGGAGGCAATAAACAGAATATGATCGGTGCGTATCATTCCGTACTTGGTGGTCACCGTGCAGCCTTCCACCAGGGGCAGCAGATCCCGCTGGACGCCTTCGCGAGACACATCGGCACCCATGGCATCTGCGCGGCGGGCGACCTTGTCGAGCTCGTCAATAAAGACAATGCCCTTTTGTTCGACGTTCCTCAGCGCTTCAATCTTGATGTCATCTTCATTGACGAGGCGACCGGCTTCTTCTTCAGTGAGCATTTTGAAGGCTTCGCGAATTTTCAGGCGACGCGAGCTGCTCTTGCCGCTGGAAAAATTCTGAAACATGTTCTGCAGCTGGCCGGTCATCTCTTCCATACCGGGGGGCGCCATGATTTCGACACCTACCTGCGGTAACTGCAGATCAATTTCTATTTCCTTGTCGTCCAGCTCACCTTCGCGCAATTTCTTGCGAAACTTCTGACGGGTATCCGATTCCTCGGGTTTTTCCGGCTGACCCACTGAACTGGAGGCCGGGGGCAGCAGCACGTCGAGAATGCGGTCTTCGGCCGCATCCTCTGCCCGGTGTCTTACCTTGTCCATTTCCAGTTCGCGCGTGAGCTTGACCGCGGTGTCAGCCAGGTCCCGAATGATGCTGTCCACCTCCCGGCCCACATAGCCCACTTCGGTGAATTTGGTGGCCTCTACTTTGATAAACGGCGCCCGGGCGAGTTTTGCCAGGCGTCGAGCAATCTCCGTCTTGCCAACGCCTGTGGGTCCCATCATCAGGATATTTTTCGGCGTAATTTCGTTCTGCAGATCTTCGGCGACCTGCAGGCGGCGCCAGCGGTTGCGCAAGGCAATGGCCACGGCCCGCTTGGCCTCGTCCTGGCCGATGATGTGTTTGTCCAGTTCCTGAACGATTTCTCTGGGGGTCATTTGTGACATGAGGCTAAGGTCTCCGGGAAACGACTGGGGCGTTGTCGGGCGTCGGCGTGCTGCGGACGCTGACGCTTATGCCTCGTTGAGAGTTTCCACCAAAATATTGTTGTTCGTGTAAACGCAGATTGCGGCGGCAATCTCCAGGGCCTTGGTGACCGTCTCCGCCGCGCTTAATTCGGTGTTTTCCAGCAAAGCGCGTGCGGCCGCCTGGGCGAAGGGCCCGCCAGAGCCAATGGCCATCAGATCGTTTTCCGGTTCGATCACGTCGCCGTTACCGGAAATAATCAGCGAGGTTTCGCTGTCTGCCACGCACAGCAGGGCTTCCAAACGACGCAGCCGGCGGTCGGTCCGCCAGTCCTTGGCCAGCTCGATAGCGGCACGGGTCAGGTTGCCGTATTGCTCCATCTTGCCTTCGAAGAGTTCGAACAGGGTAAAGGCATCGGCGGTGCCGCCGGCAAAGCCTGCCAGCACCCGACCCTCGGCCAGCAGTCGGACTTTGCGGGCATTACCTTTCATGACGGTATTGCCCATGCTCACCTGGCCGTCGCCACCCACTGCCACGACGCCGTTGCGCCGGACCGAGACGATGGTTGTGCCGCGAAACTGATCCATGGTTTTTCTCCCGTTGTGCTCCCCCGTTGCTACGCGTGCAGCAGCCTTTGGTTTTCGTTCCACCGGCCTGCGGGGATGAACTCCGACAGCACTCCGGAGATGGCTGCCTTATCAGGCCTTGGATTTGCGGCGCGCGCGAGGGTGAGCATCATCGTATATCTGGGCGAGATGCTGAAAATCAAGGTGGGTGTAGATCTGGGTGGTGCTGATGTCCGCGTGGCCTAACAACTCCTGCACACCGCGCAGGTCCCGGCTGGACTCCAGCAAATGGGTGGCGAAGCTGTGGCGGAACAGGTGCGGGTAGACCCGCTTGGGAAGACCGGACTTAAGAGCCCAGTGGCGCACGCGGCGCTGCACCACGCGGGGGCTGATGCGGCGGCCCCGCTGGCCGACGAACAGGGCCGGCTCATCAGCCAGGGCCAGCTCAGGCCGCACGGCGAGCCAGTCCCGCAGGGCAGAGCGGGCCTTGCGACCGACAGGCACGATCCGCATGCGTGAGCCCTTGCCCGTCACGCGCACAGTGCCGTCGTCCAGATCCAGATCCGCCGGATCCAGACCCACGAGTTCGGCCAGTCTCAGGCCCGAGGAGTAAAGCAATTCCAGGATGGCCCGGTCGCGGCAGGTAAGGGGCTCGTCACCGGAGATGCTCAGCAATCGGGCGACCTGCTCGATGTCCAGGGTATCGGGCAAATTGCGAGGCGCGCGCGGCGCACTGATGTCAGCGCCGGGATTTTGTTTGAGCCGGTTCTCCCGGATCAGGAAATTCAGAAAACTGCGCGCGCCTGACAGCCGGCGCTGTACGCTGCGCGGACTCAGGCCGCCGGCGTGGCTGATGGCGGCGAAGCGACGCAAGTGCATATCTCGCAATGATTGCCAGTCGTCGATGCTCTCGCGTTCGCAAAAGTCCGTCAGACAAGCCAGGTCCCGCCGGTAACCCTTAATGGTGTGCGGCGACAGGCGCCGCTCCAGCCGCAGATGTTGCAGAAAGTCCTCGGTAAGCTGCCGTTCCTCGGCGCGCACGGCAGGCTCAGCGACTCAGGGCGCAGCTCACCAGTTCGCCCAGCTTGGCAAGAAAATCGATGCTCTTGCCCGGGTGAAAATATTCCGCATCCCGGTTACCCACGGCCAGGAATCCTGAGGCGCCGCCTTTGCCCAAAGGCAGCAGCGCGACAGAACCAATTTCTACATCGCCTTCGCCGAACAGGAAACGGTGCTGAGCATCGCGCACGCGGCCGCAGCGGGTATTACCCGACTCAAGAAAAGTCTTGAACGGGCTCAGGCTTTCGTCATCGCGATCAATCATGCGCAGGAAGCGACTGTCATGCAGTGCCTCGACCTGGTGAAACAAAACCAGCACGGCTCTGTCCGCCTTGAAGCTGATGCGCAGCTGTTCTTCAAGGGCGCCGACTACTTCGGCCGGATCTTCCGACTGCATCAGCAGCAGGGCGAGCCGATGAATTCGTTCGGCCAGCTGATCATTGCCGCGGGCCACTTCCAGAAGTTCGCGGAGCTGGCTCTCCAGCTGCATATTTTTCTGTCTCAGCACCGCAACCTGGCGTTCTACCAGGGACACGGCCGGTCCGCCTGTGCTGTGCGGCAGGCGCAGCTTGGCCAGCACCGAGGGGTGACGTTCAAAAAACTCCGGATTGCTTTGCAAATAGGCTGTGATCAGCCCTTCGTCGATGTCGCTGACATCGTTCTTCGGTTGCTCAAGTGTACTCATTCGGCGACCGTTCCCTCGAACACGGTGATCGCTTCCCCGGTGAGCCAGACAGGCTCCCCGGGCCCCTTCCAGTCGACGGTAACCCATCCGCCGGGCAACTCCACGCGCACCGTGGGGTCCAGCCATCCTGCTCTTTGGCTGGTTACAGCCGCGGCGCAGGCGCCGGTTCCGCATGCCTGAGTCTCTCCAACCCCGCGCTCGAAAACTCGCAGACGCACATGGCTTGGATCAACTATCTGGACAAATCCAATGTTAGCACGGCTGGGGAAGCGCTCGTGGCTCTCCAGGGCCGGTCCCAGGCGTTCCACAGGCGCGGTATCGACGTCATCCACCCGCAGCACGGCGTGAGGGTTGCCCATGGATACCACCCGCAGCTCCACGCTGCTGTCACCCACCTCAACCTCATAAACCTCAGCCTGGGCGCTGGCTTTGAAGGGCAGGGCAGCCGGCCTGAAATCGGGCTCCCCCATGGCCACCGCGACTTGTCCGTCGGGCAGCAAACGGGCCGCCGCCAGGCCGCCCCCATGCTCCAGCATCAGCTCGGCGGTGTCGTGTCCTCGGTCAGCCAGAAATTTCACGATACAGCGGGCGCCGTTACCGCACTGTTCCGCCTCGCTGCCATCGCTGTTGAATATGCGATAGGCCGCCTCGGCCGCTGAATCGCGGGCCGGACCCACCCAAAGCAGCTGGTCAAAACCGATGCCCAGACGCCGGTCGGCCCAGGCTCGAATCCGGCCTGCCGCAGGGGGTGCAGCCTCGGTGTACACGATCATGAAGTCGTTACCCAGGCCATGCATTTTGGTGAAAGGCACACTCATGTTTCATGGACTTTTGTTAAATGCGCGGCTAAGTTTAGCCCCTCGCTGCAAAGCATGAGGAAAATAAAAATGCGGCACATCATGGTCCTGAATTCAAAAGGCGGTTGTGGCAAAAGTACCCTGGCAACCAGCCTGGCGAGTTACTTTGCGGCGGAGGCAGGCCAGAAGGTCGCTCTTGTCGACTATGACCCCCAGTCCTCCAGTCTGGACTGGCTCGCCCGGCGGCCAGAAGGCCGCCCGGAGATTGTCGGCGTAAGCGGTTTTGATGAGGGCATGAAACATCTGCCCCGATCGTCCGATGTGGTCATCGTGGATGCCCCGGCCCGGGCCCATGGCCCGGAGCTGACCGACCTGGTTAAGCACGCCGACACCATCATCGTGCCGGTTCTGCCGTCCACCATAGACATGCAGGCGGCGGCGAAATTCCTTGCCGAGCTGCAGAAAGTCGGCAAGGTCGCCCGCAAGGGCGTGAAAATCGCGGTGGTTGCTAACCGCGTGCGCGAAAATACCCTGATCTACGAGGAACTGGACGCCTTCCTCGAGAAACTTCGCATTCCCTACGTGGCGGTCCTGCGCGAAGCTCAGAACTACGTGCGTGCCTACACGCGCGGCCTGGGTATCTGGGAGCTGCCTGAGTACCTGGCCTGGCCCGACTGGGAACAGTGGGATCCTCTGATCGAATGGCTGGAAAGCAAGCGCAGCAAGCCCTAGGGGCTCGGCGCTAGTCTTTGTCCGGGAGCGGGTCTGCTGCGAGCTGGGGCACATCCGGTGCGCCGCCGTAGCCCAGGGTCAGGCCCTTACGAAAGGCATCCGTCGCCGCTTCGTTCTCCCCCAGTTGGAGCATCAGCTGGCCCAGGGCCTGATAAGCGGACGGGTCCGGACGAATGCCCAGGCTTGATTCCAGGTAGCTGCGGGCCTTGCCCCACAGTTTGCGCCGCAGGCACACCTGACCTGTCGCCAGTAGCAGGTCCGGGTCCTCCGGGCGCGTGCCGAGCCAGGACTCCAGGTAGGCCAGCTGTTTGGCGGTGTCGATGGTGTCCATGCCGGCATAAAGGCTGATCAGCTCCGGGTCCCATCCCGACTTCAGGGCACGTCGGATATCCGTATCGACACCGGTGCTGGCGCCGCAGCGAAGCAAGGCGCGGATCCGGTCCGCAATGGTGTCGGGCCGCTTGCGCAGTCGCCGCGGCAGGGCCTGCCAGTGGGCTTCGATATCCGTGGCCTGCATATCGCCCCGGTCCAGGAGCGCGTGCCAGGTATCAACCTGCCACTCATCGAGCTGTTCCGCGCCCAGGCTCTTGAGGCGGCGCAATTCCGGCAGCATCTTGGCCAGGCCTTCCCAGTCGCCGGCCTGGCGGCGCAGACCCGCCAGCAGGCGCAAGGCTTCCGGGTGCTGGGGCCGGGCGATCAGCAGTTGCTCAAGGCTTTGTTGGGCAAGTTCCCGTTCACCGCCGCTGAGCTGCAATTCCGCCTGGGTGAGCAGGACCGCATCCGCTGCACCGTCACCCTGTTCGGAGGCCAGCTGCAGCCAGGTATCGCGACGCTCGCGATCTCCCTGCATCTGGGCGACACGCGCCGCTGCCAGATAATTCAGTGCGGGTGCCGGGCTGTTGCCCGCCGCCTTGGTCAGCAGCCGTTCACCCTGGGAAAGTTTGCCCGCTGCCAGTGCAGCCAGACCCTGATCGACGCGCTTGCCGGCCCGACGGACCCGGGCCCGGGCCGCGGCTTCGCCCAGGTCGCGCGGCGCGCGCCAGACCCGGATCAGCAGCCGGACGAGGAAATAGCCGGCCACCATCAGCAACACCAGGATGGGTACCGACATTTCGATGGCGTAGCCACGAAAGTTGATCAGGACATAGCCGTTGTCCTGGAGCAGAAAATGGGCCGTGACAGAGCCGGCCGCCAGGACCAGCAACATCAGCATGCCGAATTTCATTGGGCCGGTGCCTCGCCCGCTACCCGCAGGAGCAATTCCAGCGAGCCGGAAATATCCGGCAAAGCTTCCGGCAACTCGGCTCGGGCCAGGTCGGCCAGCTGATTAATAGCCGCGCGAACTGCCGGTGCGTCGTTGTCGAAATGGCGTCGGATAGAAGCTTTAACATCATCCAGCAGGCTGCGATAAAGCTGACCCTGGCCATTGAGCAGGGCGCCACGCGCGAGTTCCAGTTCCGCTTCCAGGCGACGCAGCAACAGGGATTCCTCGGCGGCGGTTCGCAAGGGGCTGGCGGCCTCATCGGTTTTTTTGATGCGCACCAGGCTTAGCAGGGCTTCGCGGAGTCGGGCCCAGGCACGGGCCAGACCGCTGCTGCCATCGTCCTCAAGCTGCTGCTGGCCATATCGAGATGGCCCTTGCTGGGCCAGGGGCAGTTCATCCAGGGCACGCGCGAGACTGCTGATAGCCAGCACGATGCCTTCGGTATCCGGGCGCGGCACCGCGCGCAAGGCTGTCATTTCATCCGCCAGGGCGGCGCGCACCTGGGTCAGGCGCGGATCGGCCGCGTCCCGCAGCTTTTCGTCGGCCAGTTGCTGGGCGCGCAGGGCAACCTCGGCGTTACGGGCCAGCTGAATCTGGGCGTTGGCAATGCGCAAGTAATACTCGGCCTCGGCAATCAGCCAGGCCGCGCGTGCCTGGTCGGAAATACCCGGGAGCTCCTCCAGGGCGCGTTCCAGCCGGGTCAGTCGCGGCGGGAGTTCATCCAGCGTCTTTCGCTGGCTGAGCAGGCGTTCGTTGAGTTCGCTGAGTTCCGCTTGCAGCTGGGCATTCGTTGCCGCCGTGTCGCTCTGTTGTGTGCTCAGCTGGGCGACGCTGCCCTGGTTGCTCTGTAACTGCGAGGCCAGGCGATCGACCTGCGCCAGAGCCGCTTGCTGATTTTGCTGCAGGGTCCACAGGTAGCCGGTGGCCGCCGCGGCGCCCAGCGCGATTAGCAGGGCCAGCAGCCCGGTCCAGGAGCGCCCGGCCGTGGCGGGTGGCTCAGGCTCCGGGGTCACTTCACCCTGCGTTTGAGCCGCGGCGGGCTCCGCATCCGGTGGGCTGACCGTTTCGGCCTCGGGGGGGGATGTTTCAGTGGGTTTATTCACGTTCAGACCAGCGTGCAGAACCTGCTTACATTGTGCCAGTGGCCCGCACTTAGCGCGAGATATCCGCGTTCAGGATGCGGGTTTGCGCAGCGCCAGCTTTACGTCGGTGATATGGCGACGACTGACCGGCAGGGGCTCATCCCGGCCGCGCAGCCACACCTGCTGCGGGCCGGCGGCAGTTTTCTCCAGTCGATCCAGATGCCTGGCCGAGACCAGGACACTGCGATGGATGCGAATGAAGCGATCGCTGAATTCCTCCGCCAGGTCCTTCAGGGGTTCGTCGAGTAAATCTTCGCCGCCGTCATGAAATACCGTGACGTATTTCTGGTCCGCCTGAAAATGGGACACGCTGTCCACGTCGATGAGCTGCAGACCGGCGGGCTTGCGCACGCACAGGTTGCGACGCGCGGCCCGGGGTGTGGCCATGCCCTCTATTACCTGTGCCGATAGACGGGCTGCCTGACGCAGGGCCCGCTGCAGGCGTTCGCGCCGGACGGGCTTTAGCAGGTAACCAATCGCCTGCGCGTCGAAGGCCTCAATGGCGTAGCTGTCGAAGGCCGTGGTGAAGATGACCGCCGGGCCTTGGTCCATTTTGCTTAGATGGCGGGCAGCTTCAATGCCGTCCATGTCTGGCATGCGGATATCCATCAGCACCACGTCAGGCTGCAGTTCGGTGCAGGCCTGCAGGACTTCCCGCCCGTGGCCGGCTTCTCCGACGACCTGGTAGCCATCAAGATCTTCAACCAATCGGCGCAGGCGCGCCCGGGCCGGCGTTTCATCATCGGCAATCAGAATTTTTTGCATACTCATGGTCGGTACGGAAAGGCCAGACTGACTTGGTAGTGGGTGGCGTCGATTGCTGTGGACAGGGCCGCCCTTGGTCCGAAGGCCAGCACCAGGCGCTCACGAATATTATCCACCGCAATGCGGTTGCCCGGCTCCTTGCGTAACTCGCGCACGGGCAGGGGATTGCGCACCGACAGGTAAAGCATGTCGCCTTTGCGCAAGCCGGCGACTTCGATGGCGCCAGGTTCAGGCAGGGGCTCCACGCCGTGATTGATGGCGTTTTCCAGCAGGGGCTGCAGGGTCAGCCCGGGAATGCGGGCATCGCCCGGCAATTGCTCCGTGGCCCATTCGATCTTCAGGCGTTCACCCAGACGCTGGCGTTCCATGCGCACATAGACGCGGGTGATATCCATTTCCTCATCCAGCCGGACCATCTCCTTGGCATCACTGAGTGAGGCTCGAAACAGGTCCGACAGGTCCTCCACCGCAGCTTCCGCAGCCGCCGGATCCTGGCGGGTCAGCTCGGCAATGGTATTCATGCTGTTAAAAAGAAAGTGGGGTCGGATGCGCGCCTGCAGGGCGTGAATGCGGCTGGCGGCCTGCTGTTCCACATTTCGCCGCCATTCGTGGGTGACATAAAAATAGCGCAGCAGCCCGCCGGTCAGCAGGGCGCCCAGCACCAGGTTGCGAGAGACGAAAAATCCGCGCCGGGCGGGGAACCAGCCGCCGACCCCGGCCAGTTCAGCGCCGTACCACAAGCCCAGCCAGTAAACGCCTTCAGAAACGATCCACACCACTGCCAGCACGGCCAGGGCGGTCAGCAAGCTGGCCTGGCCCAGGGGGAAATGCGCCAGCCGCCTGCGCAGCGCACAGAGAATTGCAGCGGCAGTCAGGCTCAGCCAAAGCATGAGCAAAGAGGTTTTGGCCAGATCCGGGAAGAACATGTCCCAGGCGGGCTGCCGTGCCAGGGTCAGGGTGATGGCGGTCAATTCGGCGATCAGCACCACGCCGAGCACTGCTGCCGGGGCACACAGGTCCGGCAGATAGAAACGGTCTTCCGCGGTGGGTTTCAAGGATCCGGTAGTCACCGGAACAGGAGTCTAACGCGGCTCTAGTCGCACCAGGCGCTAATGTCCTGGTCAGCGCTATTGCGGGCGTTGTCCAGCTCCTGGTCTGTCAGGTATTCCCGGCCGCCGTCGGGCAGGGGCCGGTACAGACGCTGGGCCGTGTTGTAGGTTTCTGCTCGTTCCCTGGCGCTTGCGCAGTTAGCCCGCCGCTCTTCCAAAGTCTGGGCGCGCTCGGCTGCGGAACCGGGGGCCTCGTCGGCGGCTTGCTGCCGTGTCTCAGCCTGCTGGGAATTCCGCTCGGCGACCTGCTCAGCACGGGCGGTCACTGCCTCGGGATCCGTGCGCCGGGAACGAACTCCGGTCGCCGTTACCTCCTCTGTGCTCGGTGGTCGGTCGGTGTATTGCGGCACGCCGTCATCGTCCACCCATCTGTAGACATTGAAATCCTGAGCACCGGCGGTCAGGGCCGTCAGGGACAGGGCTACCAGCAGAAAAGGGATGCGCTTGATCATGGCCATCTCCGGGAGGGCAGCGGCTCGGGGTGTAACAACATTAAAACTATGCCCCTGGCACGTGCCTGCGGCATTGATAGGGGTCACGTTATGCGCCTTTCTGGCCCATTTGACAATAAAAAAGGCGCTCGCGGCAGTCCCGCGAGCGCCTTTGTGCAGATTGGGCGAGGCCTACTCTGAGGCTTGAGTGAACTCGGGATAAGCCTCCAGGCCGCATTCCCCCAGGTCCACGCCCTCATATTCTTCTTCCTCCGAGACGCGAATGCCCAGGATCGTCTTGATGGCGAACCAGGCGGCAAAACTCGTCGCGAACACCCAGCCGAAGATGACCGCGATGCCGATCAGCTGCGCGCTGAGGGAGGCATCGGGGTTGGTCAGGCAAACGGCCAACAGTCCCCAGATACCGACCACACCGTGCACCGAAATAGCACCGACGGGATCATCGATCTTGAATTTTCGATCCATGAAGATGATTGACGGCACCACAATCAGCCCCCCGACCAGCCCGATCAGAGTTGCTACCACCGGGGTTGGAGTCAGGGGTTCGGCCGTGATCGCAACCAGACCGGCCAGAGCGCCGTTCAGAGCCATAGTGAGGTCAGCCTTGCCGAACCACAGGCGCGCTAGCACCAGCGCACCGACCAGGCCGCCGGCGGCCGCCATGTTCGTGTTCACAAAGATCAGCGCCACTGCATTCGCATTCTCAACGTCTGAGACCACGAGCTGGGAACCGCCGTTAAAGCCGAACCAGCCCAGCCACAGAATCAAGGTGCCCAGGGTGGCCAGCGGCAGATTTGCGCCAGGTATGGCGTTGACCTGACCTGACTTGCTGTACTTGCCTTTGCGGGCACCCAACAGGATCACGCCGGCGATGGCCGCCGTCGCACCGCACATGTGTACGACACCGGAACCGGCAAAGTCCAGGAAGCCGAGTTCGTTCAGAAAGCCGCCGCCCCATTTCCAGTAGCCCTGAACCGGGTAAATGAAGCCGGTGAGGATGATGGCGAATAAAAAGAACGACCACAGCTTCATCCGTTCGGCGACGGCGCCGGACACGATGGACAT
>JBPCXH010000005.1:0-3309 GCA_051008735.1 Gammaproteobacteria bacterium
AAAATTCTCCGCCTTAACCTGGGCGCACATCAGGTTACCCGTAGCACGCGTGTAACCGGCAACAGGCTCGGACTTGCCGAAGTTGAAGCGAGTGTGGGTGCACAGTTCAGCGGAAGCGGCGAACAGACCTTCCATGAATACCCTGGCGTCAGGCGAAGCATCAACGGTGAAATGCATTTCCACCAAACCCTCCGGCGAGCTTGCCGGTGTCATCCCCGCCAGGACCCAGCGTTTGCTCCATTGCTCCCCAGCCGCCTGGTCTACCGCCAACTCCCACTGAATATCGCCCGGGAAGCGTTCTGCCCAGGGCGTGCGCGCCAGGCGAGGCCCACTGTCACCCGCGCCGGCGGGTGCCGACAGGCCCGCACTGATCAAGGCCAGCAACAGATTGAGAATAAGAAAACGCAAAAATCGTCCCTCCGGTAGACCACTATAGGCCAGCTGCAAGGCAGCAGGATGCCAGTTTCCGTGCTTTAGGCCCGTAATTTGATTAAGTGCTTAATGAGGGTTACACAACGAACTGATTTAAGTTAAATTAGCGTCCAGATTGCGCGGTTAACCGCGCTGTGTCGCCTGCAAGGCCTCGTCAAGAAGGACCACGGGTAAGCAATTGCTTGAGGTGCTGACATGACGAAACTGATTTCCGTGCTGCTGACTGCAGCAATCATCCTGACCTCCCTGAATGCGACGGCCGCGTCCAAATACGATCGCCGGATCGGTGCAGCTGCGGATGTCGTGGAAGACCTGGCCCGGATTCCCGAGCAGGGCATTCCGCCCAACATGCTCAGGGACGCCTATGCGGTAGCGGTACTGCCGAATGTATTCAAAATAGGCGTGGGTGTGGGTGGCCGCTTCGGCAACGGTATTCTGATTCAGCGCCAGCCTGACGGCCGCTGGAGCAACCCGGCTTTCGTCAACCTGGGCGGCAGCAGCATTGGCCTGCAGCTGGGTGCCCAGTCCAGCGATATCGTGCTGGTATTCAAGAATAAACGCAGCCTGGACAAGCTCTACAAGGGCAGAATGACTCTGGGTGCCGATGTGGCGGTCGCGGCAGGCCCGGTGGGCCGGCTGACCTCGGCCACAACGGATGTCACCCTGCGAACGGCAGCATTTTCTTATTCCCGCAACCGGGGGCTGTTCGCCGGCATATCCCTGGAAGGGGCCGTTATCGGCATCGACCGCAAAGCCAATCAAAAGTTTTACGGCGAGGCTGACGGAGATGCCCAGGGCATTCTGACCAATGACGCCATTCCGACCCCGGCGGCTGCCCGGCGCTTGCAGGAAACCCTGACCGCAGCGGCAGCGCCTCTGCAGTGGTCGCCGGACAGCGGCGCCCAGGCCAGTGTGGGTCCTGCAGCAATGGCGCCAGCTCCGGCTGAAGAACCGGCGGCCCAGACCTATGGACTGGACGACGCCCCGGCCTCAGGCGGCGAAGTCGTATTCTGAGCGTCTGACAAGACCAACTGAGAGAGCCCGGGTTCAAGCGAACCCGGGCTTTTTTTTGCCTGTGGCTCGGAATGCTGAATAATCGGGCTTCACCCCTCTTTAAGAGCATCGGCCTATGGACTTTGCCGCCATCATGGATTTCCTGGAGCACGGGTTCACCTTTCTGCGCCCCTATCCCTATCTGCAGGCCACGATAGTCATCACGGTCTTTCTCGTCCTGGCCAAAGTGTCTGATCTGTTCTTGTGCCAAGTCGTACGTCGGCTGGTCAGCCGCTCCGACACCAATTTCGATGACCAGCTGATCGATATTCTGCACCGACCGGTTTTTATGACTATCGCCCTCTTCGGCCTGGCCATGGCGACATTCCGCTTTGACATGGACATCGATATTCAGGACAACACGCTGGATGTCCTGAGAACGATCGTCATTCTGCTGTGGGTCTTGTTTGGCCTGCGATTCTCGCGTCTGTTGTTCGTGGCCATGGGGCGGCGCGAACAAAAGGCCGGACTCGTCCAACCTGCGACGCGCCCGTTGTTCACCAATGCGCTTTCCGTGCTGGTGATTCTGGCGGGCGCCTACGCGATCCTCGAGGCCTGGGAGATCAACGTTACCGGCCTGGTGGCATCCGCCGGCATCATCGGCCTGGCTATCAGTTTTGCCGCCCAGGACACCCTGGCGAACCTGGTAGCCGGCGTTGCCATTATTGTCGACAAACCCTACCAGCTAAATGACTACATCATTCTGGACAGCGGCGAACGAGGGAAGGTGATGCAGATTGGCCTGCGAAGCACCCGACTGCTGACCCGCGATGACGTGGAAGTCACCATTCCCAACGGCGTTATGGGCCAGGCCAAGATCGTCAACGAAGCCGGCGGCCCACGCGATCGCTATCGCATCCGCACACCCATTGGCGTTGCCTATGGTTCGGACATTGATCTGGTCATGGAAACCCTTCTGGCGGTCGCCAAAGATCATCCAAAGATCAGCAATTTCCCGGAGGCACGGGTCCGTTTTCGCAGTTTCGGTGACTCGAGCCTGGATTTTGAGATGTTGTCCTGGATTCGCGAGCCGGCCGATCGCGGCCTGGTGACCCACGAACTGAACTGCTCTATATACAAAGCCTTCGCCGAACACGATATTCAAATTCCTTTCCCCCAGCGTGACCTGCATATCAAACAGATGCCGGGCAGTCTCGACTGAAAGAGCGCCCAGACTGTGGAGGCAAATCTATACGGAATTCTGCGGGCAGGTTTTATTGAGCGCCTGGATGAACCCTGTCTGTGTCCGCCCGGGCAGGCAGCTCGCAGTTACCGGGAAATGGATGACCTCAGTGCCCGTTATGCGGGACTGCTCGGGGCACTGGGCCTGCAAGCCGGTGATCGAGCGGTAGCCCAGGTGGAAAAATCGCCAGAGGCTATTGCCCTCTACCTGGCATGTCTGCGCACAGGCGTAATTTACGTCCCACTGAACACGGCTTACACGCCCAATGAAATGGCGCACTTCCTGGCCGACGCGCAACCCGGTCTTCTCGTGACCACACCAGCCGCCGCGGCAATGCTTGAACCGACGGCCAAGCAGGCGGACGTGACTCACCTGCTCAGTCTCGATGATCAAGGCGGAGGCAGTCTGGCAGAGCGGGCAAATGCAGCCCCCGCCCGCGAGACCCTCGAGCCGCGCAGCACGACGGATATTGCCGCCATTGTGTATACCTCAGGCACCACCGGAAGATCCAAAGGCGCGATGCTGAGCATTGAAAACCTGGCCTCCAATGCCCGCACGCTCTACACCCTCTGGGGCTGGCAACCCAATGACGTGCTGTTGCATGCCCTGCCCGTTTTTCACGTCCACGGACTATTTGTAGC
>JBPCXH010000006.1:0-3015 GCA_051008735.1 Gammaproteobacteria bacterium
TGCAGCTAGAATGCAGGTTTTCGGCGGTGAAATGTATCTCAGCACCGGCCATTGCATTGACAAAGGGGGCCAGGGACGACGTCAGGTGCCTACTTATATCCGACCCGACAAGTATAGGAAATATAAAGGCCCTGTTGAGAGCAGACACCCCCGCTGATTCTGTTGACTGGGGTTGCTGAATTGGGGAAGTTCGCGCTGATAGATCCCAAAACCCTGTTCACTGTGTTTGGCATGCCATTCATATCCGCTCATTCCTGAACGAGAGTACGCAACAGTTCGTGCCACGCGGTTTTCACTGGCTTCCTTGCTGGCTATGGGCTGGAGTCCTTCCCGGCGAAAAGAGGCTATGTCTCAGGTGGCGCCCTGGTTGGCGGTACCAGGAGGGGTCGACCAGGGACTTCCTGCTCCTTCTCGCGAAGATGGGCCAGGATCCGGTCGATGATGTCCTGGTCCTCGATGCAAGCGATGACTTTGACAGATCCGCCGCAGCGGCCACAGACTTCGATTTCTATATTGAATACTCGCTTGAGTCGCTGAGCCCAAGTCATATCGGCATGGCGCTCGGCGGCGGTGCGAGCTTCTGCGTTGCCGATAGACTTGACGCCTTTCCCACGCTTCGCTGGTGTGACCAGCCCACGACAGCGGTGGTTCGGTGCCAGGACGCCATGGTAGCGGGTGAGGTTAACCCTCGGTTTTGGCACCAGAGCCGCTAGGCGAGCAACGAAATCCACCGGTTCGAAGGCCACCTGGGTCGTTCCATCCCGGTACGGTGTCTTCAAGGTATACAGAACTTTGCCGGTGGAGCTCAGTGAAAGACGGGGAACCGCCACCGCTGGCCTGGCAATGTAGCGGCACAGCCGCTCACGCTTGTCCTTTTGATGTCCTTCACAGTTCACCCCGGCGTGTAGCGAGAATCCGTTGGCCTTGGCCACCCGCTCCAGCCCGGCACCAGGCCGGTCGAGTGGGCGAATGGTTCGAATCATGAAGGCCTTGCGGCCCTGTTGGGGGCCGACGGCGATGCGATAAGACACGGAACTACCCAGGAGATGAGGCATGGCATCCGTGTCGTCTGCGGGTTCCAGTTCCAGCCAGGCGCTCTCGGTGTCCTGTTCCAGCAAGCCCTGTCGCTCCAGGCAGCGACCTACGCGCTGACTGATCAGCTGGACCAGATCCTCCAACTCGTCTTTATTCGGTGCCTTGGCGCGTTGGAATCGAGGGGGCCGGTGACTGCGATAGACGTATACGCCATCTAGAAACAAGATGTGAAAATGTATATTGAGGTTGAGAGCAGATCCGAAGCGCTGGATTAGCGTTACTGCCCCGGTAGCGCCATCCCTTAGCGACAATCCGGCCTTGTGGACCAGGTGAGTGGAGATCGCCCGGTAGACGATGCCCAGCACCTTGCCCATTGCTTGGGGATGGGCAGCGAACAGGTAGCGTAGAGGAAAGGGGAAGCTGATCACCCACTGACGCAATGGCACGTCGGGAAATACTTCATCCGAGAGAAGGGCCGCTGTCTCGGCCATGCGGCGGGCGCCACAGCTGGGACTGGGCGTCCCCGACAGAACCCTCGCTTCTTGCAGGAGAACGCCACCAGGCGCTCAAAGTGACACGTATTGCAACGCACGCGAAGAAACCCGTGCTCGAGGCGACCGCATTTGAGATACGCTTCAAATTCTCGATGGACATGAATCGGCAGACTTTTGCCCTGGGCTTCCAAATACTCAACCAGGGCTGGGTAGTGTTTCTCTACAAGTTGGTAGAGCAGAGTTTGCTCAGGGCGATGGCGTTCATAGGTGGCGTGACCGAGGGCATGCCCATAAACAGGGGAAGACCCTCCTTTGCCAGGTGACAGCATGCGGCGTCGACTCCAACAGACTTGGAATCAAACACAGTGGGGCCGCAGGCTTTGGCGGGGAACATCCGAAGTATCCAACCGCTTGGTTATATTCGAGCAGATCTGGTCATACCCACCGACTACAGTCTATGAGTCAGTACCCATAGTCGGATGCTCTAAGCAGTTATAACTCTATGAATTATGAAAAATGGTGGGCCCAGAAGGACTTGAACGGCAGCGGCCGACCGTCTTCGACCTGCCGATTATGAGTCGGATGCTCTAAAGGGGTGGCCAGGGCCAATGGTTTCTCTCTCCACGCCGGGGTCAGCTGTGAGGGGAATCAGAAAGACAAGCGTGAGCGCCTGTGTCGGTATATTTCCCGCCCTGCCGTGGCAGTTCCTCGCCTTTCACTGAGCTCCACGGGCAAGGTGGTATACACCCTGAAGACCCCGTACCGAGATGGAACGACACAGGTGGCCTTTGAACCGGTGGATTTCGTTGCCCGTTTGGCGGCTCTGGTGCCAAAGCCGAGGGTCAACCTCACCCGTTACCATGGCGTTCTCGCTCCAAACCACCGCTGGCGTGGGCTGGTCACACCAGCCAGGCGCGGGAAAGGCATCAAGTCTATCTCCAACGCAGAAGTCCGCACACCCGCCGAGCGCCATGCCGCCATGACCTGGGCCCAGCGCCTAAAACGTGTGTTCAGTATCGACATCGAGGTCTGTGGCCGCTGCGGTGGTTCTGTCAGGGTCATCGCTTGCATTGAGGACCAGGACGTCATCGATCGAATACTGACTCACCTGCGCCAGAAAGAACAGGTAACACCGACTCGGCCATTGCTGGTGCCACCGACCAGAGCGCCACCCGAGACGTTGCCGCTTTTCGCTGGGAAGGATTCCAGCACAACAGCACTACACCAGCAAGGAAGCCAGTGAATACCGCATGGCATGAGCTGTCGCGTGCACCCGTTCAGGAATGAACGGATTTGAATGGCATGCTCAACGCCGCGAACAGGATTTTCGGGTCAATAGATGGAAACTTCGACAGGTCTGCAGGTCCGGGCAGCACAATCAGCGAGGATGTCTACTCTCGATAGGCCGTTAATATGTCCTATGCCTAGAAACGCGGGTTCTGCCCCAGTTGTGGCGCCCGCCGCATGGCCGAGACCGCCGCCCTGC
>JBPCXH010000007.1:0-31126 GCA_051008735.1 Gammaproteobacteria bacterium
CGGGGCCGGACGGCACCTATGAAGTGACGGTCACGGTGACGGATGCCGGCCTGCTGGCAGACAGCCAGGACCTGTCGATTACGGTTGATAACGTCAATGAGACGCCGATCATCACCTCCGACGGCGGGGCTCCGACGGCCGCACTGAATGTCGACGAGAATCAGACGGCGGTTACCACCGTGACCTTCACCGACGACGACCTGCCGGCCGACTCGCACACGTACGCGTTAAGCGGCTCGGATGCCGCGCTATTCAGTATCGATGCGTTCGGTGTGCTGACCTTCAATACCGCCCCGGACTTCGAGAACCCGACGGATGCCAACACCGACGGTGTCTACGAGGTCACGGTCACCGTGACCGACGCCCTCGGTGCTGCGGACAGCCAGGATATCTCGGTTACGGTAGACGATCTGAACGAGAACCCGACGGACATCCAGATCTCGGTCGACAACGTTGACGAGAACACGGACACGAGCCTCGGCTATTCGGTCGGCTCGCTGACTGCGACCGATGAAGACCAGCCGGGTGACAGCTTCAGCTACACCGTGGTCGGCGGGGCCGACGCGGGCGTGTTCTCGATCGGCGGCGCAGGCTCGGACGAACTGGTCCTGACCGACGGCGTGCTGGATCACGAAAACCCGACCGATGCCAACACGGACAACGTGTACGAGGTCCAGGTGCAGGTCACCGATGACGGCGCCCCGAACCTGGCGTACACCGAGACGCTGTTCATCACGGTCAACGACCTGAACGAGAACCCGACCGATATCCAGATCTCCGTGGATAACGTCAATGAGAATACTGATACGAGCCTTGGTTACTCGGTCGGCTCGCTGACCGCAACGGACGAGGATCTCCCGGGTGACAGCTTCACTTACACCGTGATCGGCGGGGCCGACGCCGGTGTGTTCTCCATCGGTGGTGCGGGTTCAGACGAACTGGTGCTGACCGACGGCGTGCTGGATCGCGAGAATCCGACCGACGCAAACACGGATAACGTCTACGAGGTCCAGGTCCAGGTTACCGATGACGGTGCGCCGAATCTCTCGTATACCGAGACGCTGTTCATCACGGTCAATGACCTGAACGAGAACCCGACCGATATCCAGATCTCGAACGACAACATTGACGAGAACACGGATACGAACGGTGGCTATAGCGTCGGTACGCTGACCGCGACGGACGAGGACCTGCCGGGTGACAGCTTCAGCTACACGATCGTCGGCGGCGTCGACGCCGGTGTGTTCTCGATCGGTGGCGCGGGTTCGGATGAGCTGATCATCGATGATGGTGTGCTCGACCGCGAAGGGCAGGCCAGCTACACCGTCGACGTGCAGGTCACGGACGACGGTACGCCGAATCTCTCTTATACCGAGACGCTGACGATCTTCGTCAACGATCTGAACGAGAACCCGACCGACATCCAGATCTCGCTCGACAATGTCGACGAGAACACGGACACGAGCCTCGGCTACTCGATCGGCACGCTGACCGCGACCGATGAGGACCTGCCGGGCGACAACTTCAGCTACACCGTCATTGGCGGGGCTGATGCCGGGGTGTTCAGTATCGGCGGCGGCTCGCTGGACGAGCTGGTGCTGACCGACGGCGTGCTCGATTCCGAGAACCCGACGGACGCCAATAGCGACGGGGTCTACGAGGTGCAGGTGCAGGTCACCGATGACGGTGCGCCGAACCTGTCCTACACCGAGACGCTGTTCATCACGGTCAACGACATCAACGACGCGCCGGTTGCAGTTGCCGATGCCTACACGATGAACGAGGACGGCACGCTGGTCACGACAGCCGGTGTCGACGGCGTGCTGGAGAACGACAGCGACCAGGAAGCCGACCTGCTGACGGTGAACACTACTCCGGTGGTCGGGCCGACCGATGGCGTGCTCGTGCTGAATGCGAACGGCAGCTTCACCTACACGCCGGACCCGGACTTCAATGGTACGGACAGCTTTACCTACGAGATTTCCGACGGCAACGGCGGTTTCGATCAGGCCACGGTCACGATCACGGTGGATCCGGTCAACGACGATCCGGTTGCGGTCGACGATGCGGTAGTGACGCCGGAAGATGTGCCTTTCCTGGCGACACTGGGAATCGACGACCTGCTGCAGAATGACAGCGATGTCGATGGTGATCTGGTGAGCGTCGATACCAACCCCGTCCAGGCGCCGTCCAACGGTATTGTCGTACTGAATGCAGACGGTACTTTCCTGTACACGCCGGACCAGGACTACAACGGCACTGATACCTTTGGGTACACAGTGCTGGATGGCAATGGCGGTAGCGCACAAGCCTTTGTGACCGTGACCATTACCCCGGTCAACGATGCACCCGTTGCGGTTTCCGACATGATCAGCTCCGTCGGTGATCAGAGCACTGTGATTGCAGAGTCCTCGTTGCTGCTCAACGATCTGGATATTGACGGCGACACGCTGATTGTGACCGGCTTTACCCAGCCCAACTTCGGCCAACTGGTCGACAATGGCGATGGCACGTTGACTTATCTGCCAATCACCGGTTTCAGTGGCGCCGACAGCTTTACCTATACCGTGGAAGATCCCTCGGGTGAATCCTCCACCGTGGCAGTCATCGTGGACGTTGACGATAGTGGTTTCGGTACCGGCGATAACGACAACATCATTGGCGGCGGCGGCGACGATCCGGAGCCGGAGCCGGAGCCGGAACCGGAACCGGAACCAGAACCGGAGCCGGAACCGGAGCCCGAGCCCGAGCCGGAAAGTGGCGATGGCCCGGTGGACGATGAGATTCCTGAGACGAGTGGATTCGGCTTCAGTGCCCGGAATTCGATCAGTGGCGGCTCTTCCTCTGGGGCTTCCAACGACGACTCAAACCAGGTAAGCGGTGTGAACTACTTATCTCAAGGTCTGGAGAGCTTAACGGCCGGATTCACGGCGGCAGGCTTCGAGCTCCAGAATGTGAATCTCAGTCACTCAGCGCTGTACGGCGCATTAGACAATCTCACCCGGGAACTTTCCGAGGCGCAAAAAAATGGCCAGGCCAATCAGGCGATGATTCTGCAGATAAGTGCCGGTAGTGGGTTGATTATAGGTATTGGCTTTGTGAGCTGGCTCTTACGGGGTGGTGCACTCGCCGCGGCGTTGCTGACCTCGGTGCCCATGTGGAAGGGGCTTGACCCGCTGCCGCTGCTCGCCTACAGGAAGCCCCAGGACAGAAACCTTCAGCCAGGCGAAGAGACATCGCTATCTGAAGCCCCGGATCATGATGTCGAGGGATTGTTCGGCACGATGGAGTTATCACCGAATCAAGAGAAAACCCGCACTGATCAGCAGGGCGCGGAGTGAGCCAATGAAACAATTTATGACCCCGACCATGAGGATCACTATTGGGCTTGTGTCCTTGTTGATCAGTCTGGTGCTTGCAGCGGAGTTGATAGGATTCTTGCCGGATAGGGAATCTTCGGCGCTCGACGCCCGCACAAAGGTTGTTGAAGCTCTCGCTGTGCAGACTGCCTACTCTGCCAGTCGCAATGATAATCGATCTGTTCAGATGACCCTGCAATCTGCCGTTTCTCGCAACGAGGATATCTTGTCGGCGGCAATTCGTCGTGTCGATGGGACTATGCTTGCCCAGGCAGGTGACCACCAGGCTCACTGGAAAGGGCTGCAGGATGCCCGTTCTACTCCGACCCAGGTGCAGGTACCAATTTTCCACAATAGGAAAAAATGGGGCCAGGTGGAGCTGAGCTTTACTCCTTTGGAGGCGTTCAGCGGTTTTGAAGGATTTCGAAAGTCTGTGTTTGGGCTGTTAGGTTTTCTGGCTTTCGTCGGTTTTCTTGTCTTCTTTATTTATCTGCGTCGCGCTTTGAGCGAGCTCGACCCTTCGGGTGTTATTCCGGATCGCGTTAGATCCGCCTTTGATGCCCTGGCCGAAGGCGTTTTGATTGTCGATGAGGCAGACCGCATCATTCTGGCTAACAAGTCCTTTGGTGCCATGATCGATCGACCTGCTGAGACCCTCGCCGGCCAATCAGCTTCCAAGTTGCAATGGCAGGCGGCCAAGACAGGCGGGCGTCCCGAGCACTATCCTTGGAATGACGCGATACGCGATAAAAAAAGCAAGACCGGCGTGCCGCTCATGCTCGACATGCCCTCCGGGCCAATGCGTCATTTTATGGTGAATGGTGCGCCGATTCTTGATGGCAAAGGAAAACCGCGCGGCGCCCTGGCGACCTTTGACGATGTAACGGATTTGCAGCAGAAGAATGAGGAGCTGCAAAGCTCTCTGCAGTCACTTGAAAAATCGAAAGAGGAAGTCGCCAAGCAAAATCAGGAATTGCAATTCCTCGCTACCCGGGATCCCCTGACAGGCTGCCTTAATCGTCGCGCACTTTTTGAACGCTTCGACCGTATGTTTGAGCATGCTCAACAGGGTGGCGAGGGCCTTAGCTGTGTCATGGTGGATATTGATCATTTTAAGAATATCAATGATCGTTATGGCCACGCCGCCGGTGACAAAGTTATTCAGTACGTGGCCGAGTCACTGGACGAGATCTGTCGCGATTCCGATCTGCTTTGCCGCTATGGCGGCGAAGAGTTCTGCATGGTTTTCCCCGGCATAGATATAGACAAAGCTGTGAGTATTGCTGATCGCCTGCGGCTCAGTATCCATGATGGCTTTGACGCCCGCTTCACCAGCAGCAACGGTTTGACGGTCAGCCTGGGCGTGGCGGTCTTCGAGCCGGGTATCGACACCCCTGCAGAGCTTATCAATCGTGCGGACAAAGCCTTGTACAGCGCAAAGTCTACCGGACGAAATCGCGTGATCCGCTGGACGGAAGAAGCGCGAACTCTCAGAACGAATATCCTCAATGTCGGGGATGGTGAACTGCCGGACACCGATAAAAGCATGCTCGTGGAAAGGCTGGATGTTTCAGCCATCCACCAGGGCGAAAAAGTCCAGCGAATGCGGGAACAGGTTATGCAGCTGGATGCCCTGATCGAGCAGAAATCGGGTGAGGTTCACAAGACACGCGGCTTTGACGGGCCTACCAGCCTGCCAAACCGGGTGTTGTTCTATGACCGTGTCGAACAAATGCTCAGCATGGCTCAGCGTGACGCAAATATGGTGGCGATCCTTTACTTGGATATAGATCTGCTGCAACGGGACGCCGACGTGCTCGGGCCGGTGTTTGGTGATGAGCTGCTGCACGAGGCAACTACTCGTATGCTTTCGGTCATCAGGGGCACGGATGCAATGTCAATTCTGGGTGATATCGAAAGGACAACATCGATTTCGCGGCTGGCTGCAGATGAATTTGGCATAGCTTTGGGTGGCCTGGAAGATGTGGAGCATGTCACCTGGGTGACGCAGCGCCTGTTTGATGCTTTGTCTGAGCCACTTGAAGTGGACGGTAACGAGATCTACATGACTTGCAGCGTCGGAATCAGTTTGTATCCTAACGATGGCGAAGATTCAGAGACTTTAATCATGCGAGCGAGTACCGCCCGCCACCACGCGAAGACCGCATTGGGCAGAAACAAGTTTATCTTCTTCGCCGATGAAATGAACGCCCGTTCGTATGAACAGCTTCGCCTGGAGGGCCAGCTTCGACAGGCGATCAGTCGAAATGAGCTGGTGTTGCACTATCAACCTAAGGTGGATATGCGGCGCAGGCGCATCACGGGTCTTGAGGCCCTGGTGCGTTGGGAGCACCCCGATATGGGATTGATTGGACCGGAATGGTTCATTCATATCGCGGAGCACACCGGATTCATCGCAGACATCGGCTTATGGGTGCTTAAAACAGCATGTGCTCAGATGCAGAAGTGGCAAGATGATGCCCCGGATTGTCGGATGGCTGTGAATCTTTCGGCCATTCAGTTGCGGGATCCAAACCTTGTCGAGCAGATTGTTACCATCCTGGACGAATCAGGTTTATCACCCGAAAGTCTGGAGCTTGAGGTTACCGAGACAGCCTTGATGGATAACGTTGACACTGCCCAGCGTGCGCTGGAGGGTCTGCGTGAGCGTGGAATACACATTTCTATCGATGATTTTGGTACTGGGTACTCTTCCTTGAGTCACCTCAAGAAATTTGTTGTCGACAGTCTGAAAATTGATCGCTCATTTATTGCGGACATCGCCAGTAATCAAAACGATGCGGCGCTGGTCGCGGCAATTGTTGCGATGGCGCATCGCATGAGTTTGCGTGTTGTCGCTGAAGGCGTTGAAACCGAAACCCAGGCGCGTTTTCTCACCAAGCTTCAGTGCGATGAGGCCCAGGGCTACCTGTTGAGCATGCCTATACCGGCTGAAGTGATGGGAACGATGCTGAGGGAAGACAACATCGGCAAACTGCTGTCGAATGACGTTACCGAAAGCATTGATGCCACTGCATCAAATCTTGCGGCGATTCGCTAGCAGCTGCGGCCAGGTAAATATCTCGTCGCGCTCTCATGCTACTGAGGCTTTACTGCGACCGGCGCTGGAGAAAAGCAGGGGTGAGATATCCGGAGCGCTCGCAGTGGCGTGCTTGACCGCGACTTCGGGCACGATGTCGGGGCCGACAGCTGACGCTTAAGCGATTTAATAGTGCGGCCTCAATCGGCGCGCCGGTACCCAGCCATAGTCTTGTCACCGTGCCTTGCTTCTCCGCACACTTGATGAGCGGGCGCCTCAGCTTGGTGACTTATCAGCCTGAACCGTCCACCGGCTCCCCGTCCCAGCGAAACATCTTGCCGTTCTGCTTGAGTTCGTGGCTTTCCATGACTTCAATCATGCCGGATACGCTGTCTTCTATAGGCACGAAGCCGCGGGTGCTTTTTTCCCCGCGGGTAGCGACACGCCCGGGCATGAGTACCAGCACCTTGACGCCGTCGCGTCGGCCCTGGCGTCCGATGTCGAGGTTGAAGTTATCAATAGCAGCTTTGCTCCCCTTGTAATACGAGAAGCCCGGAACCGGGATGCTGTTGCGTCCGCGGCCCGTGGTGAGAGTCGTGGCTGTGCCGCC
The DNA here is from genome assembly GCA_051008735.1 of Gammaproteobacteria bacterium. GTDB lineage: Bacteria > Pseudomonadota > Gammaproteobacteria > Steroidobacterales > J054. The sequence goes on from JBPCXH010000007.1 coordinate 7,010, forward strand.
GCTGGCTTTGAGTTGTGGCCAGAAAGCCTCGGTCACTTTCAGTGGGCCGCGCACATTGGTATGAAAAAAGCGATCGAACTCCTCCCAGTCAAAACTGCCGAAGGATTGTTCCTTGTCGGGGCCACGCATTAATGCGGCGTTGTTGATGAGCATATCCAGCGGGCCGTCGGCGTATCGTTCGGCCAGTGCGTCAATACCTGCCAGGTCTTGCAGGTCCAGGTATTCCACGCTCACGTTGTCTCTGTCTGCTGCATAAGCCTGCAGTTCTTCGGCGCTATCCGGGTTACGACAGGTGGCAATGACACGGTGACCTCTCTCCGCATACTGTTTCACGAACTCGAAGCCAATGCCGCGGTTGGCGCCGGTGACCAGCACCGTGGTGGGGCCGTCGGGCCGCTCTACAATCGGTGGCGGTTCGGGTGCCTTGGCCTGACCGTGCCCGCCTGCCATTACGGCTCCGGTCGCAAGGCAGAGCATAAGGCTGCAGAAAATCAGCAGTGCGGAAGCCCGTCCCAGGGTAAAACGAAGTCGGGAGGTCGGTGTAGACATGGGTATCTCCTGAAGCATTGCTGCCAGTTTAGCTTCACCGTTCCGGTCGGCGGCAACGGGGCGAGGTGGGCACCACGCTGTGAGCAATCGCTAATGCGGGGGTGTTTTGCGGCCCGTCTCGACCGGAGGACACCCGGCCCGCAGAATCCGTCCAAAGGTTTGGGGGAACTCCACAAAGGGCGCGTGGCCCGCGCCACCAATCACGATCAGCCGTGAATTGACGCCATTGGCTGTTAGAAATGCGTTGAACCGCCGCCCCAGCCCAATGGGGACCTGCGGGTCCAGGGCTCCCCAGACCACCAGACTTTTAGTCTTAAGCCGCCCTGCTGCTATGTCCTCGTAGGCCTGGACTTTTGCGGACCGGAAGCCTGGATGCAGAGGCGTCATCCTGAGTGCGGCCATCTGGGCGGCCGCTTCCCGGGTTGCCGGTGCCTTGTACTGATCCACGACCCGCTGCGCTTTGGCGGCGGTTATGTTGTTACCGCTGGGGTAGCGAAGCTGCATGCCGCGACGGGCGCTGTAAAAGGTCGGCCCGTTCGTCGGGTGCAGATGGCGCGAGTTGTACATCAGGAAGCCCAGTGCTTCACGCATCAGTTTCGGCTCGTCCGGCACCATCACGGTATCGACGTTGACGACACAGCGTACGAGCTCCGGCCGATTCAGGCTCACGCGGGTCACGGGCCAGCCACCCTGGGAGTGACCAACCAGTGTCACATTTGTGAGCTGCAATGCTTCGAGAAAGTCTTCCAGGTGTTCCGCATCGCGCGCAAAGTAATCGGCATAGTCTGCCGCTTCAGGCAGGTTTTCGGTGCCGGCCTGAGCCAACCGGTCCAGGGCAATCACCCGATAATCTTCGGCCAGCCCCGAAAAATTCTGTTCCCATTTCTTCGCGCTGTTGTTGCTGCCACCCGCCTGGCCGCCGTGCACCAGCACCAGTGGCGAGCCCTCACCCGATTCAAAATAACGGGTGCGAATACCTTTCACATCAATAAAGCGGGCGGCCTCTGCCCGCATTGCGTTGCCCCAGCCCGGTTTGGGTGATTCCAAAGGCGCTGCAACCTCCAGGCTGAGTTCGCAAATCCGCTCCTCGCTTAATGTGTTCTGAACGCTAAGCTTCACCTGAGAGGCAGGACTGTTGACGGTCAGAACCAGGTGAAATCCCGGCCGACTGTCATCCACGGCGCACTGGCCGAGAGTCTGCATGTAATTCATTTCTGCCTGGGCTTCGGGCAGGCCGTTCAGGCTGATATTGTCAGGCAAGGCATCACCGCAAAGCACCACGTCGGTATCAATGCCGCGGCGGATCGTTGCAACGGATGCCTCGCAGGCAGCTGCCCGGGCGGTATCGACTGTCGCAAGCAGCAGAATGAGGATCAGTGCCGGCCTGAAGGTCATTGCATGAAACATAGACCTGCATGTTGCAGAGATTTGCGCCGAAAAGCGATGCCGGGAATTCTGTGGTGCTACCTGACAGGCAGGCACAGGCTAGTTTCGGGGAACAGCGAAACCCGTGGTCAAATTTTGCTCCGTCACCCGCTCTGACTGGCTAAATTCGGGCCACGCTGTAGTGCGGATCATCTTCAGTGACTTCGATCTCGACCAGGCTCCCGGCTGCGGTGATCATTTTTTGGCACTCGGTGCTCAGATGTCGCAAGCGCAGTTTCTTGCCTGCTTTCCTGTAACGCTCAGTGATGGCATTAAGTGCCTCCAGACTGGAATAGTCCGCGACCCGTGCGTCTTTGAAATCGATGATGACTTCTTCCGGATCGTTGGAAGGCCAGAGCCTTTCTGAGAACTCCCGCACCGAGCCAAAATAAAGCACACCCTGAAGGTTATAGACGCGCACGCCCGGCCTGATGTCGTGTGGCATGAGTCGCACGTGTTGGGCACTTTTCCATGCAAAAACCAACGCGGAGAGAACCACGCCGACAAATACGGCGAGCGCCAGGTTGTGTAACAGCACTGTCGTCAATGTGACCACGAGGATCACAAAAACATCCGTTGCGGGCACTTTGCCAAAGGTGCGGAAGGTGGCCCACTCAAAGGTGCCGATGACGACCATGAACATGACCCCCACCAGCGCTGCAATGGGGATCTTCACAATGATCGGACCGCCGACGAGAATGAAGGCTGTCAGGGTGAGCGCGGCAACTACGCCCGATACCCGGCCGCGGCCGCCGGACCTTATATTAATGAGGCTTTGGCCGATCATTGCGCAGCCACCCATGCCACCAAACAGGCCGGACAGAAAGTTTGCCCCGCCCTGCGCAAAACACTCGCGGTTGCCCTGGCCACGAGTCTCAGTCATGTCGTCAATGAGCTGCAATGTCATCAGGGACTCGATCAGCCCCACCATGGCAACAGCCGCTGCGACGCCGCCGATCAGGAGAATGGTTTCCTGATTCCAGACGATATCGCCGGGCCATCCCCAGCGCGGCAAGGAGCCTTGCAATTGCCCACTGCCGGTGCCCTCGAAGAGCACATCAGAGACAGTTTTGGTGGCGACGATATCAAAGAAGCTGAGCAGGCTTACCGCAACAATCGCGACCAGAATGGACGGTATCACCCGAGTGATTCTGGGGAAGTATTTGATGATTACCATGGTGAGCAGTGCCAGCCCGCCCATCGTGAGCAATTGTTCCGATGGCAGCCATTGGCCATCAGTCGCCTTAAATGAATTGAACTGGGCAATCAGAATGACGATCGCAAGACCATTAACAAAGCCGATCATCACCGGGTGTGGCACCAGTCGAATAAAGCGGCCAAGCTTTAAAACGGCAACCAGCCCCTGAATGGCGCCCGCCAGCATCAGTGTCGCAACCATGTACTGCATGCCGAGGTTTTCGATGCCCAGCTCGACCCCGGCGGCATTGCCCATTTCTACTGACTTGGCAACGACCACGGCAATGGCTCCGGTCGCGCCGGATATCATGCCGGGGCGCCCACCAAAGGCTGAAGTGATCAGCCCCAGGAATACAGCGGACCAAAGTCCGACGATAGGATCGACCTTGGCAACGAAGGAAAAAGCGATCGCTTCAGGCACGAGTGCCAGGGCAACCGTCAGGCCCGATAAGGTATCGGCTTTCCAGGTGCCGTTAACTTTAGTAAACAGGTTAAAAAACATTGGACAATACGGATGACCCAAGCCACCGCAGTTTGGGTGACTCGCGATTAGTAATTTGAGGGAACCCTTGGCCCAGGTGCCGCGACGGCTGCGAACAGGGGTAGGGATATTGCCGCGGCCCGGGAGTCTACAGCATCCTGAGGGCCCAATTGCGAATTCCGGGGGCCAGATCGGCTGACAAGTCTTGCCCCAAATGCCGCGCCAGGCCGGAAAGACTGCACGGCAGGACCCTGCAGCCGGCGGGCAGCCGGGCTTTTATCAGGCGATTAAAGAGGTGCTGACACGGCCTCTGCGCAAAGCGGAGGCCTGTCCGGGGCCGCAGGGCAATGCAGCTGTCCCTGAAGTTTCAATGGCATGTATTAGACTGCGGTTATTGTTAGCTAAGCAAAAGCCCCTTCGCCTTCGAAAATTGCGGTGTCAGTTGCTGCTTTGACTGATGGCGCTATTGGCCGCGAGAAAGTATTTGCCGAAAGGCGGAGCCAGATAAATGACCGAAACCCTATCGACGGCTAGCCATACGGATCAGGCCGTAAAGCTTGGGCCCATCTGGCTCAATCCTGGTATTAGCCGGCGCAATGCGCTGACTTACTTTTACGCCGCGTTTTTCACTATTGGCATGGTAGCGTTCCTGAGTTTCATGCAGCCGTATCTGCTGACCGAGAACCTGGGTATTCCGGCGGACGAACAAGGAAGAGCAACCTCGATACTTGCACTGCCGTACGAACTGACCTTCATGCTGATGGTTGGGCCCTTGGGGGCGCTGGCGGATCGCATCGGGCGCAGACCCATTTATGTTGCCGGCTTTCTCTGGGTTGGCACGGTGCTGGCTTTGCTGCCGCTGGCTGAAAATTTGCTGCAGCTGGGCTTGCTGCGGGCATTTTACGGCGTGGGTTCGGCCTGCATCACATCCATGATGGCCACGGTGCTGGCGGACTACCCGCAAGAGCGTTCGCGCGGCATGATGCTGGCCGGCTCAGGTATTTGTAACGGGCTTGGCGCTGTGATGATGGTGGGTTTTTTATCCCAGTTACCCCGCCTGTTCAGCAGTATGGGTTACGACGCCTTAATGTCGGGTCGTTTAACCTATTGGTGCGGCACCGGACTTGCGGTGATGAGTGCGTTCATTATCGGTCGCGGGCTGAAGGCCGGTAAGCCCGGCAAGCCCCAGGCGCGCAAGCCGCTGCGACAACTCGTTGCCAAGGGCGCGGGTGAGGCATTGCGCAACCCGCGGGTGGGTGTTGCCTGCGCAGAAGCTTTTATTGCGCGGGGCGATCTCGTTGTGGTTTCTACTTTTCTGAGTTTGTGGGCCAAAGAGGCCGGTTTGCTTGCCGGGCTATCTTTGCAGGAGGCCGTGGCCAAAGCGGGCATGCTCGCTGTGATGGTGAGTGTCTCGCAATTGCTGTTCTCTCCTGTGGTCGGTTTTGTCCTGGATAGGATAGATCGCATGACAGGCATGGCAATTGCGATGGGTATAGCCGGCGTTGCCTATTTATGGGTGGGCTTTTCTCCGGATCCCCTGGCGCTCGTCTTTATACCGGCCGCGCTGATGCTCGGCATGGGTGAATCGGCCGCTATTCTGTCTGGCGCCGCAGTGATCGGGCAGGAAGCTGATGAAGATATTCGTGGCTCGGTGGTCGGCCTGTTTAATTTTTGCGGTTCCGTCGGCACACTGGTTATCGCGGTGATCTGTGGCATTTTATTTGATGCATGGATGCCCGGGGCGCCGTTTGTTTTTGTTGGCTGCATCAACCTGGTGATTCTCGCCCTGGTCATCACGGTGAGAATTCGTACCGGCTACCGGTCTCCCAGTTATCGTCCAGGCGGCTGAGGCTCCTTTTATTTTCGCGGGCTCATCACGCGGGCCGGGCGACCCGCGTTGCCCTGACTAGCCTTTTGCCCAGATGCTGCACCAGCCGTCCGGATTGACCAGTCGGCCAGGAAAAGTCGGACATTTGCGCAGACTCTCGCCCGCATTGCCGCGGATGTGGATACAGGTCGCACACGTCTGGCTGGGCTGATGCGTGGCGGCCAGCGGATGATCGCCTGGCACATCGGCACTGTTGGGAAAATAAAGCAGTGCGCGGGCTACCGGATCATCTGCACGCAGCGCGATGTCGCTTTTTTGAGGCGAGGCAACACAGCCGGTGATGGCAATCGGTGTGAGTGCAGCGGCTGCCTGAATCAGGCTGCGGCGGCTAAGTTTGGATTCAACCGTCATTTTTTTATCCCTCGTCGATCAGTTGAATGACCTGGCGCGCAAGCAGTTCGCCCATGCGCGGGTCAGTATTGGGCGGACGCCAGAGTTGCCATGTTCCCTGATACTGCCCCTGCACCGGCTGATTCTCGTCGGGAGCACCCTTGCTCACGTCATAGCCCAGGTGGCCATAAGCGGGTATGTCGAAACCCAGGGAAGGGTCAGTATCCTGACGGGCTTTCGTAATGGGCGTTTGCCTGGCCGGTGGATAAGGGCGGGTACCGCCGCAACCCCCCATGGTCAGGCAGCAAGGTTCCATTGCGCCCTCAGGCCCGCCCGGGACCTTGCAGGACGTCTTGATCCAGACTCCCCAGTAGTCGGCAAAAGGATGGCCGACTTCCGGATAAGTTTCGAAATCAAGGCTTTCAGCCAGCAACCAGTTTCTCCAGCCAATTTCTTTCGCAATCTGATTCGGCAGTTCAACCAAATTCAGCACGCTGTCAGTGACAATCTGGGTGAATGCCACGACGATATGATCGACACCGCGTTCACGAAACAGATCCAGCGCTTCCCAGTACCGATACTGGTGATCTCCACCCGGCAGCTCCCGGTCGCTCAGGTATAGCCACGCATTACCCAGGCTCTCGCCCCGCATTTCCCGGCTGCGTTCTGTTTTATTGCCGCCCGGTCGAGTGGATTTGATCTGTGGATTGGGAACCTTCAGGCCCATCCAGCTGCCCAGGATATTGTCAGCCTTCATGTCCGGGAAGCGACGCAAAACTTCCGCCTTTACCAGCTCATCCATCTGCACCGTGTCGTTGACTTTGGGGTCGTAAGCCTGGTTTCCGTCGCGAATCGAATGATTGACGATTAGCACGGCTGTATTGGCCGGCGAGACATCGGGGTTCATGCCCTGAACAATGCCATCCACCATGGCGTTGATCAGTAACGGATCCTGAATCAGCGGATTTGGGCGGCCTTCCAGTGGGATCTGCGGGTTAACTTTCGGTTTGCCCAGTGCACGTGTCCAATTGGGCGGATCGGTCGGGAAACTTTCCCGCATCAGGTCAGTTGGGTCATTCACCCAGCGCACCTGTATGTCCGTGCCCTTACGTTGATTCCAGTCGTCGACCATGCGCCGGGTCATGTTGACGACGTCATAAGTTTTCCAGAAGCGAACACCCGAGGTGGTGAGATCAACCATGATGATCTCTTCCGCCCCGCGCTTTAGCAGTCTCTCACCGGGGCCATCGATGTTATAGCGCTCGGGATTACAGTGATCCCAGGGTCCGCCATCCGCTTCACTGCCGCAGTAGGTCAGGGCTTTACCTTTGGCAACCTGTGGCCCGTATAAGTAACGTGGCCAGGGCAGACGATGGATGTAGGTTTGCGAGCCGAGCCAGTGGGCGATGTCCGTGACAAACTCGATGCCGCGTTCTTTGCCCATTGCGTCGAGTTGACGTGTCATTTCTTCGAACTGACGGTCGGTAATATCGGGAGCCGGGTCCAGGCCGCCAACCCGTTCATTCTGGAATGCGTATTTTATGTATTGAGAAGAGGCATTCGCATAGTCCTGGCTGTCATCAGACTTCACCACCGAAGGCCAGGCTCTCGGGTTCCAGATGATTCTCTGAAAAATAAAGTTGTTCGGATCGTATTGAAAAAACTGCACTGAGTTATCAAAGGTGTTGCCCAGATCGTTTTCTTCGGAACCGCCGTGGACAACGAATAACACGCCAACTTTGCGCAGGGGTTCGGCCGCATTCAGGGCCACCGAGAAAAGTACCGCAAGTACTATGCTTGCCAGGCTGATGACCTTGCTCATTATCGTCCTTCGATCATTGTGTGACTTGGGTTTGAGCCTGCCACCGAAAGGCGCCGATGGAAAGCCTCGGACCTGATTTTTTTCCCCGAGCCGGGCGCGAGCCCCCCCCTGCCTGATGTTCATGACTTTGGCGGTTGTTAGCGGGCGGTCAAAGACCTGCGGGCAATACAGGCTCCTCTGATATATTCGGCCAAGGATTGACCAGGACCCGCAGAGCCGCCCATGAAGATTGACGTCATACTCTCGCCCGATACATCCCCCGCCGAGATATGTGAGCTGGGCCTGCTGGCCGAGCGCTACGGCATCCAGTCTGTCTGGAGTTCCAACTACCCGTCGTCCCGCGATCCCTTCCTGACACTGGCGCCCCTGGCTCTGCAGTCCAAAACCCTGCGGCTGGGACCGCTGGTCGTGACAGCTTATGAGCAGCATCCTTTCAAAACAGCAAAAGCAATCGCCACCCTGAATGAGCTTTGTGATGGCCGGGCCAATATCCTGATTGGCGGGCCCACCGGTGTTAATGCATCGATGGGCATGGGCGTCGAGCGTATGGTTGGGCGGGTTCGCGAAAGTGTCGAGGTGGTTCAGCAGGCCGGCCCCGCCGAGAAGCTCAACTACAACGGAAAGATATTTCAGGTGTGGAATTATCAGCCGACCTGGGCGACCCACGTGCCGCCGAGAATCTATGTTGCTGCGAATAAGCCGCAGATGATGAAAATGAGTGCGCAGGTGGCTGACAACATCATGGTGGGCGACCCGCTGCCTGGGCGGTTCAGCTCAACCATGGAGATGCTGGATGGCTATCTGGGCGAGGCCGGCCGAAGTCGGAATGACTTGCGCATCAGTGGGCTTGTTGCCTGGCACGTGAAGGCGGACAAAGCCGCGTCAATTTCCGAAGCCCGGCAGCAGCTGGCACTGCGCGGCATGCTTGAAGCCTGGTATCTGGATGAGTTTCTGACGAAAGACGAATGTGATCTGGTCGATCGGCAGCGCAATGTCTTTTTTAGCGCCTATAAAAATAAGTCGGATCAGATCGCTGATGTGCCTGAGTCGATCCTGGAGAAGCTGGTGGATAACCTGAGCCTGTCAGGCACGCCGGCTGATCTTGATGAGCACATTGAGCGGCTGAAAGAATTGGGGCGGCGCGGTCTGAATGAAGTGGCGCTAAAACTTCACGAGGACCAGGCCGATGCAATACGTGTGATTGGCGAGCACCTCGTGCCGGCGCTGGCGGACGATTGATGTTGCGGGCCGGACTTATTTAGTCAGGCATTTTTCTGAGCCCGGATCGGATCCTGATCCGCAATGCCACCTGCGTGGATTCAGTCGCTAGCCATGCGCGCCGAAATGCAAGGCGATGGCGGTAGAAATTCGCAAGGACATTGCATACGCGCGTTCAATGGCATCGATGTATTCGGTGTGAATGCTGGCGTAGTCAGGTGCCTGCCCGCCGGCCAAAGCACCAGGCTCTGTCAAATTGAAATCCTGTATATCGGGGGCTTCGACGGGATAAGCATTTCGCAAAAGCGCAACCGCGTCTGGAATGCGCAGCGCAAACACCATCTCCAGAATCTCGTCGCGGCCGATATCGTTACGGCGGGAAAAAGGCGGAATTTGCGCGGCGCGCAAAAAGATGTGCTGGATCAGGGCAAGGCGAAGCGCATGCAAGATACCCAGTGTCCGGCGGCGCGCCTCGTTCGGCGCGGGCAACATTTGGGCCGGGAGCAGGTCAAGCAGTCGGCGCAACTTCAGGCCGTCAACACGCAACAGCGTTGCCAGCTGCCGATAGGCTGCGGCGCGGTCATCCACGGCCAGCCGTTCGGCCAGTTCCAGGCAGGCACGCTCGACCTGCGGCTCTGCACCTTGATACGGCCGCGTCGCCCAGAATGCGCCGTTGTATAGCTCCCCGTAGGAGCCGAGGGTCTTGATGCTGGCCAGCTGATTTGACGAGGCCACCAGCCGAATCAGGCTCTGGGCCCGTTCCGATCGTTCAATGAGCCCGGCGAAGCGTTCCTGGTCGCTTGCGGTGGCTTCGCCAATCCCGGCGATCACGTTAACCGGATAGCCCAGCTGCTGAAGGACGGCATTCTGGGGGATGGCTCGTATGCTCCTCAGAGTCTGGCTTCGTTCCATCGCGATATCTGACTGTCGGCGGGACTGCCGCGACCCGGTCTCGCTCAGCAAAGACAGTCCGAATGACATCAGCGCGCGGTTATAACTTTTGTCCCGAAAGTACCGCGCCTGGGTGTCGCGAACATCGCGATAGAAATCCAGAGATACATCGACCTCTGTATAAAAGGGGTCATCATTTTCACCCTTCTGAACTTCATCAATCTGCACTTCGGCGACCCGTGTCAGCAAGGCCAGGGCCAGTTCAGAGCTTCCAAAATAAACATAGCCATCTCCACCCTGGAAGCTGACTTCATGCTCAAGCCTGATTCCCAGGCCCGCGAATTGCGCCCGCGTCCAGTGACTCATCGCATACTTCAGGCGCTCCCCAATACTTGCCGGATGTGCGCCACGCCCCATGGATTCTCCGTGGGTATTGAAGATGAGTGCGGATACGTTACTCAGCCCATGCCGGGACATCTGTTGCGCCAGGCGGCCTTGCAGCCGTTCGATGGCCAGGGATGCCGGTATCTGGCCCAGGAAACGCCCGGCGTCGGAGAAACCGGTCTGAATAGCCACGCGCCCGCGATTCCTGGCATAGCGGCGGTAGATTTCTTCGCCTAGCAATGCATCGATAAAGCGCCCGCCGTGTTCGAGGGCAGTTTCGGTTTCAAACAACGGCGATATATCAATTCGGTCCTCGATCCCGAATAGCCTGGCAAAGAAAAGTGCTGTCAAAACAGTTGTCGGCTGCTCGCACTCAGCAATGAGCAGGCGGACCGGGCTATCGGCATCAATGTGTTTCACAATTTGTGCAATGGCCAGAAATTGACGCACGGCGGTCGTGGTTTCGATCGCAAGATTGGCAAAGTTGACTGGGACGCTTTCTGTTCGGTCAATAAGGTCGCGCAATCCGGTCAGGCCGCTTCGGCTTTCAATGTCCAGGTCTGCATCGGCACCCAAATGGCGCCGGATGGCGTTGTGCAGCTGCGACGCATTGATACGAAAATGCACGGTGCCGCAGCCCAGGCCCTGACTTCGCATGGCTGAAATGACCGGAATTAGCCGGGCGACCAGCTCCTCGTGGGCCGTATCCGAGATTTCATCCAAACGCTCAATCAGTGGCTGCAGCGATACCAGCCGAGACGGGTCATCGGCAGTCAGTGCATTAGCTGCCTGAGACAGCGCCGCGGGCGTATCCAGTTGATCCGAGAAGGCCTGCAACATGTCTTTGTTGTGCCGGTGGCCGGCTGCCAGGGACTCAAGCACGGAGGAAATGGCGGCCTCCTGGTCTGCAAGGGGGCGCAGCAAAGACAGGTAGCGCTCAATCTGGTTTTGCTTTTCATGCAGCCGAAAACGTATTGATGTGGTCCACGCAATATCGGTGCGGCCATCCATGTCATAACCGACCCAGGTCGCAAATTCAAAGGGGGCCGGCCTGAAGCTGCGCCACTGATCCGGAAAGTGCTTCTCAGCAACGCTAACGAGAAGCCCGGCCAACCGGGCCTGAGCATCGGCGGCGCAATTGATGGCAGACAATGCGGCTGAATGTTCTTCCTCAATCGACGGCGCCGATGGATTGTCCAGTAAAGGCAGATCGCCTGCGGCCGTCGGATTGGCGGCCTGTTGCGCAAGAGTGCAATAGTCCGACGGACTGAGAAGGAAGGTCGGGTGGGCGGTGAACACACAGCCAAGCAAAGGTCGTGCCCAGCGATCCGTGAACACGTCGTAGCCGCCCTTCGCTGTTGCTGTCGCCAATGCAGCAAAACGAACCTCATTTTCAGTGGATTCAGTTGGCGTCAGCAGTTCATGTAAGCGTGATGCCCGTTCAAGAAACGCTTCCCCTGCAAGAGCCCGGGTCGATTCATCGAGTTCGTCCAGGCAGAGCGTTCCCGCTTCCAGTTTCCGCGAAAGCTCGAAGCCCAGCTGTGCAACGGGATTCGACATGGGGCTCTGGCGTGTTGCCTCGTATAATTCGCCAAGCCGGCTTATCAACTGCTTATTCATTTTCATAATCAAGGCCAGCCTGTTGAATCTGATCCGGAGCCGCGATGGGCTGCTTCTACGAGTCGTGTCTTAGTCTGCTTGCCATCCGGGCCCTGGCCGATTCTGTTCTGAATGCATCCCCGCTTAAGCATCGCATTCCGAACAACTGCTTGTGAGCGGTTCTGGTTGCCAGGAGCGCCTTTATGGGCGCTGCCCTTGCGTCTGGCCCGGCATCGAACTACCCGTGGGCCGTGAGCCGCCGTTCAATGGGTTGCAGTCTTTTATCCTCACGCGACCTTCAAGCAGGTTGCCTTTGGAATACTCAGAAAAAATACACTCGTTGGTTTTCGGGTCGTAGTTTTCGATCCACAGATTGTCGTCTTTCCAGGTTGCCGCGATATGCATCTGGCCGGCCGGAACGCGGATCGACATGACCCCGCCAAAACGCTTAACAAAAACCTGCTGAAAGTAGAAAAAGTACGCCGCCCAGCCAACCAGCAGCATTAAAGCTGCCCCGCTCGCTGCAGCTTTCCAGTTGTCCAGTTTTGCCCCGAGCAGAAAAACCAGCCCGAAGGCCAGGGCAATGACGACGATCCAGTAAAGATAGGTGATCACGTGGCGTCTCCTCGAAAAAAAATACGTTTAACAGTCACTCACTGGCCATGCAAAGCCAGCCCGGGTGCGGCTAAGTTCCGCAGAAGGTTGCAGTAACCCGCTCCTCCGGCAAAGGCGGTAACTGAAGATCAGTGTTCTCCGGCGAGCAATAAAACGGCGTCTTCAGTGCCGCTACCAGACGCTGCAGCGGTGCGAGGTCGCTGTGGGCAGTCGCCGCCCGCAGTGCTTCCTCAACCCGGTGATTGCGGGCAATCATGGCCGGGTTGGCAAGGCGCATTGTTTGCGTTGTTTCGCGATCGTCTGTGCGCAATTCATTCCACTGGTTCAGCCATTGTTTGATCTGGGCGCTGTTCGCAAGCAATTCATGCATTGCCTGCTCCGGCCCACCTTCGGCTATACCGGTCAAGGTATCAAAGAAAATGGTCATATCGACGGATTGTTCGTGCAGCAGTGTGATCGTCTGGTCGCCGAACTCATTGTTCACCTCCGTCGACTGGGTGAGCCCCAATTTCTTGCGCAGGCCATCATAGAAGGCTGCCTGAAAGGCAGGCATGAAACCTTCCAGGCTGGCCTCGGCGATTTTTATCGCGGTCGCGTCATCATGACTCAGCAGCGGCAGCAGTGTTTCCGCAAAACGGGTCAGGTTCCACAGGCCGATGCCGGGCTGCCTGGACCAGGCGTAGCGGCCACGGCGATCAATGGAGCTGAATACTTTGTCGACATGGAATTCATCCATGAATGCGCACGGGCCAAAATCGATGGTTTCGCCCACGATGGACATGTTGTCTGTATTCATGACCCCGTGAATAAATCCCACCAGCATCCATTGCGCAATGAGTTTTGCCTGGCGCTCGCTGACTTCTTTCAGAAGATGGACGTAGCGGTCTGCGTCGCCCGCTGTCGAGGGTAAATGCTGATCGATAACATGGTCTGCAAGTGACTTAATGCCATCAGGGCCCAGGTTTTCGGCAGCGTACTGAAAACTCCCCACCCGTACATGGCTGCGAGCGGTGCGTACCAGTATCCCGCCGGGCTCCGCTTCGTCGCGATACACGGTATCGCCCGTGGCAATAACCGCCAGTGAACGGGTGGTGGGTATCCCCAGGCCTGCCATGGCTTCGCTGACAATGTGCTCACGCAGCACCGAGGCCAGCGTGGCGCGGCCATCACCACCCCGCGAGAAGCTGGTCTGGCCGGAGCCTTTGAGTTGGACGTCCACTGTGCCCCGGGTTGTGTTCATCTGGCCCAGCAGGTGAGCGCGGCCGTCACCGAGCAGCGGCGCTCGATGCCCGAACTGATGTCCGGCATAGGCCATGGCTATTGGTGGATTGTCAGAATTTATTGTGTGGCCGGACAGAATGCCGAGTCCTTCGCTACCGGTGAACCATGTATCGGCGATGCCGTACTCCTTCAGCAAGTCGGCATTCAGTAGCAGCAACCTGGGATCATGGGTGGCCACCGGAGCATCGGCCTTGAACATTTGCGCCGGGAGGGTTCGGTAACTGTTCAGTGAGATCGGGTTCATTGTCCTCAAAGCAGTGCTAATTGGTCGGCCGGCAGACGATAATCCACCGGGGCATCTTTCAGCGGGCAATGAAAGGCCAGAAGATAAGCGGTCAGTTGCAGATCAACGCCATCTTCCCTGCCCGTGCCATACAGTCGATCGCCGATAACCGGGTGCCCCAGTCCCGCCAGATGACGACGAATCTGATGCTTTCTGCCCGTCTCAATCCGCACATCTACCAGCGAACGTTGGCCATCAGTGCTGAGCTGCCTGAAAGAAATTTCGCTAATTGCCTCTTTTTCGTCAAGCGGCTCCTCCACCCGGATGAACGCAGGACTCCGGGAGAGGTCACCGTCGACGACTGCACAATAGCGCTTCTCTATTTCACGCTCGCTAAACAGCTTTGATAAAGCGGCTGCCATCGATTTTGAGTGGGCTACCAGAAGCAGGCCGCTGGCGGCTCGATCAAGACGATGCACAGTAAAGGCCGGTCGCTCTGGCTGCAGATGTTGTTCGGCCCAGCGCACCACGGTGCAGTGATCACCCCACTTGGATCCCTGTGAACGCAGTCCATAGGGTTTTTGCCATACAGAATAACCACCGAGATCAGCCAGCAGTGCCGGTTCGATGGGCGTCTCTGCCAGAATTTTCTCATCGTAATACAGATGTATCTCATCACCTTCGGCAAGGGCCCGCTTTGCCCGGCGCAGTCGTTGGGTTTTTTTGCCCCGGGTCAACCAGACTGCCCCCCGGGTCATCGTCGACTTGATGCGCTGTTTTGAAAGGCCGGTGGCCAGATGCAGCAGATCCACCGCGTTGTCTTGCGCGGACCGGACCGGCACATGTGCTTCCTGGCGTTCAGTGGACTTGCTCATACTCGCTTCATCGGGCCGGATCTTGCGCCGGTTCAGGGCACCACTATTAATGAGTTGGATGAGAAGCTAAAGCCTAATATCGGTCCCACAGGCGAGTCGCCCGGGCAGCCCTCTGAGGTTTTGCCGTCGCCGGCCGAAAACGCCTGACAGGGGTGGAAGGCTCGTTGTATTTCAGCTAACCTTTAGACTCAGTCTAAACTAATTCAGGTCTGATCAGGAGTGGTTGTGAGCCACTCAGGTGTCCGCTAGCTTTTCAATCCATGAATATTTCAGTGCCGATGGGGACAATTCCGATGCTTAAACAAACAAAACGTTTATTTCCCGCTATAGCGATAGCCCTGACATTGGTGATGCCACTATCGGCTGCTATCGGCCAGGGGGTGCCCAAGTCGAACCAGTTCTGGTGGCCTGAACAGCTGGACCTGAGTCCGCTTCGCCAGCAAGCCGCGGAGTCCGATCCCCAGGGCGCAGACTTTAATTACGCGGACGCATTTCGATCCCTCGATTTCGATGCCCTGAAGGCAGATATCGAGGCATTGCTGACCACGCCACAGGATTGGTGGCCACCCGACTACGGTCACTACGGGCCGTTTTTCATTCGCATGTCCTGGCATAGCGCGGGTACATACCGGATCGCAGATGGTCGCGGTGGCGCCGGTGGCGGTCAACAGCGTTTTGAACCCCTCAACAGCTGGCCCGACAATGCCAACCTCGACAAAGCGCGGCGCTTGCTCTGGCCGATAAAGCAAAAATACGGTCGGAATATTTCCTGGGCTGATTTGATGGTCCTGGCCGGGACTGTTGCGATGGAAGACATGGGCTTTAAAACTTTCGGCTTTGCCGGTGGTCGTGAGGACGACTGGGAGCCCGATCTGGTTTACTGGGGACCCGAGACCGAATTTCTTGGCGACGAGCGCTACACGGGTGACAGAGAACTGGATAATCCCCTGGCTGCCGTGCAGATGGGACTGATTTACGTGAATCCGGAGGGTCCAAACGGCAACCATGATCCGCTCTCCGCCGCGAAGGATATTCGTGAAACCTTTGGTCGTATGGCAATGGGCGATGAAGAGTCCGTCGCACTGATCGCCGGCGGACATACTTTCGGCAAAGCCCACGGTGCTGTTTCGGCCGACTGTGTCGGTCCGGAGCCCGCAGCGGCAGGCATCGAAGAGCAGGGCATGGGCTGGCAAAGCGAATGCGGCAGTGGCAACGCGGGCGATACGATCACCAGCGGTCTGGAAGGCGCATGGACCGGCAGTCCAACTACCTGGACCACGCAATATCTGACCAACCTGTTTACCTATGAGTGGGTACAGGTGAAGAGCCCGGCCGGTGCGACTCAGTGGATTCCTGCTGACGGCGCCGCGTCGACCCTCGTGCCGGATGCTTTCGATCCGACGAAGCGGCATGCGCCGATCATGTTCACGACGGACCTGGCCCTGAAGTTCGACCCGGCTTACAGCAAGATCGCCAAGCGTTTCCAGCAGAACCCGCAGGACTTCGAACTCGCCTTTGCCAAGGCCTGGTTCAAGCTGACGCATCGGGATATGGGCCCGCGTGCCCGCTACATTGGCGATCAAGTGCCGGACGAGGAACTGATTTGGCAAGATCCTGTGCCTGCCGTTGATCATAAATTGATCGACGCCGACGACATTGCGGATCTGAAAGCAGAGATCCTTGCCTCCGGACTGACTGTATCTGAACTGGTCAGGACCGCCTGGGCATCTGCCGCCAGTTTCCGTGGCACCGACATGCGCGGTGGGGCGAATGGGGCGCGGATTCGTCTTGCGCCGCAGAAAGATTGGCAGGCCAATAACCCGCGAGAATTGAAGAAAGTGCTCAAGCGTCTGGAAAAGATCCAGAAAAGCTTCAACCGTGGGCAAGCGGATGGCAAGCAGGTGTCGCTGGCCGATTTGATTGTTCTGGGTGGCGCGGCCGCCATTGAGCAGGCGGCAGACAATGCCGGGCAGGAAATTCAGGTTCCGTTCACGCCCGGACGCACGGATGCAACGCAGGCGCAGACCGACGTGGTTTCTTTCGCCGTCCTCGAGCCGTCCGCGGATGGATTTCGCAATTACTTTGCCAAAGACAATGGCCGATCTCCGCCGGAGATGCTGGTCGATCGAGCCAACTTGCTGACACTGAGTGTTCCGGAAATGACGGTTCTGATTGGTGGCATGCGTGTCCTGAATGCCAATGTCGGCCAGGATGCAGATGGCGTCTTAACCGAACGGCCGGGAACATTGACTAACGATTTCTTTGTAAACCTGCTCGATATGTCGACAAAGTGGGAGAAGTCATCCACTGCGGGTATTTATAAGGGGCGTGATCGGGAAACGGGTAAGCTCAAATGGCAGGCAACTTCTGTGGACCTGATTTTTGGCTCGAACTCTGAGCTGCGTGCGGTCGCAGAGTTCTATGCGGCCGATGACGGGCGGGAAGTTTTTCTGGTCGATTTTGTTGATGCCTGGACCAAGGTCATGACCCTGGACCGTTTTGAGTAGTCAATCTCAATAAAAAGGCATGCCCCCATACGGCTGAACTGCATTGCAATCAGTCTGCCGTATCAGGCCTGATCAGGGCCGGGGTGCGTGATTTTTCAGGCAGAAGATACAAAGCGGCGGCGCACTCAGCGCCGCCGTTTTTTTTATCCAGGGATAAAGCGCGCCAGGTTCTTAGGTCCCGCATCAGCAAACCGGCTGGTCTGCATTTCAGGCGGCCATTCAGCTCGAAATTTTTGGCTTGGTCAGTATTGGCCAGTACACCCAGCAAAATAGCGCAAAACTGGCGATCCAGGCGGTTCCCGCCATATCGATCCAGCTCATATAGGCAGCCCCGGTTATCGGTCCGATGACTCTTGCAGCCACGGCAAAAGTGAACAGGCAGTACGCAGCAACTGTCAGTCTTGCGGCCTGAAGCGGTCGGCCCGTGTGCCCCAGCGCCACCCGGGTTGTTACAGCCAGAATCATGCTGCCGATGACTCCCATTGCCAGCGCATGCACGGCGGCTGTGCTTGGGAGCCCGGGGTTGAATGCAGACAATGCCAGCAGGCCGTAACCCAACGGAAACCAGCCGTAGGCCACGTGCAAAACAAACAGCAGCGGCTCACTCGTCGTCGCCCACCCTTGCCATTGCGCCAGGCGAAGCCCATGCAGTATCGCTGCCACCAAGGCCAGCAGCCCGGTAATGCCTGGACTTGCTGCCACACTGGCCGCGATGCCGGTGGCAATTGTGGCAACCACGACCAGAAGCTCAAGGACGCGGACTGTCCTGGGTAGTTTTTCCTTGCCCCGCGCGCGTAACCAGTTCGCTGTGAAGCTCGGCACAATTCGCCCGGCGACTACGGCAACCAGCAGCAGCACCGTGTGCAGTGCCAGGTAAAGTGAAAGACTTTGCATCTCACTGGAGCCATCAGCGCGACCCAGGTGATAGCTCAGATTGAACACGGTCAGTAGCAGCATAATGGCAACAAGGGGCAGATTTCGTCGGCTGCCGCCGGCGATGACTTCGCGCGCAAAGACCAGCGCCAGTCCGGCAGGAAACAGCAGGTCGAGTGTGAGTGGCAGCCAGACGGGCAGACTGGTTGCCCATAGCATGGCGATTCTGCCCAGCAGCCAGAGGCCCAGCAGCCAGCCAAGTATTACGCCTTGCACCGGTTCTCGACCGGTCCAGGTGGATACTGCCGTCAGTGAAAAACCGGCGATGGCTGCCATCACGAAGCCGAACAGCATTTCATGGGCATGCCACAGGGGGTCGCTGCTGCCCATCCCGAAGGTGTTCAGGCCGTGCAGCTTCAATATCCACAGGCTGATAATGCCAACAGCAAACAAACCGTTGCACAAGAAGAACGGTCGGAAAGCGAAGCTGAGAAAGCTGGACGGGGCCGAAGTCATGCTGATGTCGATGCTAGCGCATCACAACCGGAACGGGGCTGCTGTCTACCGGCAATCGGATACAGGTTCACACTGCGCCTGTCTCTGATTTGTCAGGGACTCAATATCAAACTTTGCAGCCGAAGCAGGTCCGATACATCCACGACGTCATCGCCGCCATCAGAGTACAGGTTCACACGATATTTCTGCGCTGGATTCAGGCTGATTTCGCCGATCAGATGGCGCTGTAGCAGCGTCAAGTCGGCAACGCTGAGTATTCCGTCGCCGTTAGTGTCTCCGGTAACACCGGCCTGGAATTCATCCAGAGGGTATTGATCTTCGCCGTCGATGACCCCGTCGCCATCCGAGTCGGCATTCAATCGATCTGTGCCCAGGCCCGCCTCGACCAGGTCCGTCAGATAGTCGTTGTCGTCATCCGCATCGCAAGCATCGCCTTGCGAATCACCGTCGGTATTGCGCTGCGCAATACCGGCGTCATCCGGGTCAAGGAAGGCGCCACCGTTGGCAACAGTGGGGCAGTTGTCGATGCTGTCGGGTACCGAGTCACCATCGGTGTCGGTTGTTTCGGCCGTGACAATGTCGTCGATGTTAAACAGGAATTCCCCGTTGCCGGCCGTAGCCAGGCTCGCGAAAGAGAAATTCGAAACCGGGTCGCTGATGCCGAGAAAGTAAACCTTTGAGCCATCGGACAGCGTGGCCTGCACATCGGCTGCCGCCACACTGACTGAAGTGCCGCCGGCGGACAACGTGATGTCATTGTCGAAAATCTCGTCATTACTAATGACGTAAAGCCCGAAGGCGTTGACGGGGCTGAACGACATGACGATGCCATCACCGTCTTGCAGGATATCGGCATCGTCCGTGCCCAGAAAATTAGGTGACGAGCTTGTGGCGTAACCGGCTGTATTCTGGCTGCCCACCTTCAGGGCAACGCCGCCGAAGTCATAGACAAAAGTGATGCCGTTGAAAGCAGCCCCGGACGGGATGGCTGCACCAGGCGCCCCGCTGTCGAAGTTCAGGGTGTTGGCCGTACCCGGCAGAGCAGCAATGAAGCTGGCCTGCTGTGTGTAGGTCGTCGGCGCCGCCGCGGCCGTATTAGCCAGGAATAACAAAGCAATGGCCAGCGCTGCCGGAAAGCATGGCTGTTCCCTCTGGTTGCCTGTCAATGGCCGCCAGTTAACAGGCCCGGAAATTCTGCCGCAAGCAAGCATCTTCAGGTAGCGATCAGAGTTGTTGCGGTTCGCGGCAGAAGTAGGGCAGGTATCTTGGCTCCACCGTCGTCGGACCATCCAGTGCGATGTCGCCGCCATTGGCTGAGCCCATCAGTGAGCCCTGAGGTGGCGATGCAAACCCGCAGCTCCAGATGATTGTGCCATCCGGTGTTTCATAGGGCGTGAAGCTCAGGATCTGGTACTTCAGATCCTCGTGAGCTTCTTGCCCATAAAAGACAGTAATCGTGCCGTTAAAAATGTCGATATCGGAAAAATATCGACCGCTGGTATCGCTCGAATTATTAGTTAACCCTGCTTCAGTCCGACCAGCAGGAGGTTGCGGCGCCGCCGGACTCCCAAGCGCTGCGCCGGCTGTTTCCACAGCGTCCTGGATGGTCTCAAGCACGCCGAAGGGCTCGAGTACCTGGGCCCGAATGATCTCTGCAAAACCGCCTGGTTGAGATTGAAGGATGCAGGGGTTGGGTTGAGCAGAAGCCGGAATCGTCGTAGGCAGATAGTTCGCGGCAGGTCCGGGACCATTGGTGCCTAGCGGCACGGTATTGGCGGGTTGCGACTCATCCCCGCATTGCCAGGTAATGGTTTTGTCTTCTGACTCGTGGGGCGTAAATGAGAGCAGTGTTTGTGTCAGTGTCGGATCAGCATCGTTGCCGAAAATGAAAAGTATGCTGCCGTTGATGATATCAACGCCTTCGATAAAGCTGGTTTGCGTGTCCGCAGGGTCTTGCGTGAGACCGGCAGCTTCTCTGTCGGCCGGTGGCACCCCCGTTTCCCTGAAGGAGCGGGCAACGGCTTCCTGAAAGAATGGCAACAGATCCAGGGCCGTCCTGACCTGGGCCGCCGGTTCGTCGTAGGGAAATGTCAGGGCATCAATTTGTGCCTGAAGATCTGCGACTGAGGGCCGTTGCGCGCTGACAGTGGGTGCGAGACAGATTGCCGCCAGGAGCAACAGGGCTTGGCCAAGCAGGGGAAAGCGGGCGGGTGGGCATAAAGTCATCATGGTCCTAAGGCTCCTTGGCCTTTTTCTCGCTAATGTATCATGCTCCCTTATGTGGCGCGGCTAAGTCAATGACATAATAGGGATTTTTGGGATTCTCGGGAGTCTACTGTACTCTGGCTGAGTGGCTACATATCAGCTTTCGCTGGTTTGTGGATGCTGCTAACGGCCAGCCCCTGGGCAAAGATCACGACGCCTTGCGCGCTGCTCACGCTGACCTGTATCCCGCGAGCATTCCTGATTGCCGGCTTAATAACTCAGAGGCTTTGGAGCCGGGGCAGGCGGTTGCTCTACCGTGCCAACTGCCCGAGTATCAAATAGAAGAATATGGGTAAAAAGCAGGGGCTGACGCGATGACCAGAGTACGTAGCTCAACACCTCGGGCAACAGGCCTGTTACTGATGCTGTTGTCTGCCCTGGCTGCTGCCGGTGGCCATAACAAGACGGATACTGTTTCTGCTGCCAGCCGCTACGCTGGTCCGCCGCCTGATAAAAGCAAGGAACTGCCGGTGCGCCAGATTCCCAATATTCCGCCGGCTGCTGAGGCTTACTACGCACCAGATGACTACCACTTAATAGTGCAGACTCAGGATTCGGATGCACAGCAACCACCGGGGAAAAGCATTGGCGGTGCGCTGACCTATATTTTTAGTGATGACGGGAAGACAGCTGTGCGCGTTAATGACCGCGGCCAGGACGCCTGCGCCTATTTTTTCCCCGATCAGCAGCGGATTGTCTGGACATCAACCAGGGACAACATGGATATGCCCCTGGGTGATTGGGCAAGCGAGGACGAATATCCGCAGGGATCTGAGTTATACACCTCGGATCTGGAGGGTAAGAACATAGTTCGGCTGACAGACAATGAATGGTATGAAGCTGAAGTTTCTATTTCACCCAAGGGAGACTGGATCGTCTTCACTCGCCAGATCGAAGGCAATCTGAATTTGTGGCGCATGCGCCCCGATGCAACAGAAGAGCAGCAGATCACCTTTACGGAAGATTGGCAGCCGGGCGCGCCTTTTTATTTGCCGGACAACGAAACCATTCTGTTTCGGGCCTGGCGTTCCAGCGAGTACGGCAAGGTCTGGCCAACGCCTATGACGATATTCACTATTAAACACGATGGTAGCGATCTTCAGCAGCGAACCTTTGACGGCAAAATGAATTGGGCCCCCTATCCGGCCAGCGATGGTCGTCACTATGTCTTTGTGCGAGCGACAGACGGGCGCAACTGGGAGGTCTATCTCGGTGACCTGGCCGGCGGTGAGCCGCGACGCCTGACCTACAACACCGGCTTTGACGGATTGCCGTCCCTGTCGAAGAACGGCCAGAAAATGCTGTTCGCACGCAGCGATGGCAGCCGCGACAATCTGTCGACGTTTGTGATGGACATGTCGTCTTTTGATCTTGGGCCGGAGGCCTACGTGGGCGTTCCGGATACCGTGGTGGGTAAGGCTCCGGTGCTGGTGGCGGATTTTCACGCCGGACCTTAGGCCCCCGGCTTGGCCCGACTCATCGCCACGGGCTGATGGCGGCCGATAGGGTTCAGAGCTTGGACGTGCGTTGACAAAAATCAGACTCTGACGCAGCATAAATCAATCGCTTTAAACCCCGGATTCAGACCATGTCAGCGCAGTCAGCCGCAAAGGCCAAACAGGCGCCTGCCGAGTACCGGCATATCACCGTCACTCCCTATTCCGCCGCCCTCGGTGCTGAAATTGGCGGCGTCAAACTGTCGGAGAAACTCCGTCCTGAGGTTGCTGAAGAAATCCGCCGCGCATGGCTGGAAAACATTGTGGTGTTCTTCCGTGATCAGGAGCTGACCCCGCAGCAGCAACATGACTTTCTGGCGAATTTCGGCCCCATACGTTTTCCGCCGCCGGAACAGAGTTTCATTCCCAAAGATAAAGATGTGCAGTCCGTGCTGATTCAGGAGTACGACCAGGCTTCACGTATCGGTGCTGATGTTGACTGGCACGCAGACAATAGCTTTCGCGAGATCCCCCAGAAATGCTCGGTACTCTATGGCGTGGATATTCCTGCCACCGGGGGTGATACCTGTTGGGTCAATATGGTCGCCGCCTATGAGGCGCTGGCTGAACCCGTCAGAAAAATGTGCGATGAACTCACGGCCATTCACGATCTGGTAGCCACTATGGGGCCGGGTGTGCGCGCCCAGGCGGGTAACAAAGCCTTCACCAGTTTTGCTGAGCGCACGCCGGCGGTTGAGCATCCGGTGGTGCGCGTGAACCCCGATACGGGTAAACGCTGTCTTTATGTTAATCCGTTGATGACGGCGCGCATCAAGGATGTTTCGCCGATTGAAAGCCGTGCCCTGCTGGACATGCTTTTCGCCCACTGCACCCAGGAAGAATTTATGCTGCGATTCAAGTGGCAAAAAGGCAGTGTGGCCTTCTGGGACAATCGCTCGGCTATTCATCGGGGTATCAACGATTTCTACCCGCAGCATCGGCTGATGCATCGCGTGTCTATCGACGAAGAGTCCCGGCCCACAGCCAGTTAACATTATGGTGCGCCGGCGCCAAGTAGCGCACCGCAGCATGAAAGAGATAAAGACAGAGCAAAAAGCGTGCAGCCGCAGAGGTGTTCATGCGCTGGTTGTGGGAAAATCCTGTCTCCACTGTCTCTGGTCGAATTACCTTGATTAACCCAAGACTGATAACGGCTATCGCCGGGAAGCTTGCACTCGTTCTGCTGACTTTTTTCATCGCTGCCTGTTCGGGCGGTGGCGGTGGCGGTGGCGGTGGAACTGTCATAAGAATCAGCGATGCCAGTCTCACCGAGGGCGATGCCGGTCAGAGCAACTTGTTGTTTACCATCAGTCTGTCCGCCGCCGAAGCCGACACCGTTACCGTGGACTACGCCACCAGTCCGGGTAGCGCTACGACCGGCGTTGATTTTATTGCCACTAACGGCACTGCGACATTCAGCGCCGGCGATACCGAAGAGTCTGTGACAGTTTCCATTGTCGGCGATACAGACGAAGAGCCGGACGAGAATTTCACGGTCGCTCTGTCTAACGTTACTGGCAATGCAACGATCGCGGACGGTACCGGCCTGGGTACGATTCAGAACGATGACAGCAGCGTGCCTGTGGGTCTGGCTCAGCGTCCCGACAACACCACCTGCATCGCACCCGATCGCCCCACTGCAGATACTGGCGTGGCGACGGAAAATGCTTTTCCGGCAGCGC
>JBPCXH010000008.1:0-8762 GCA_051008735.1 Gammaproteobacteria bacterium
CTCGACCGATTCTTGATTACGTGGAGAAGAATCACAGCGAGTACCTGACCGCCCCGACGGAATGGAACGGCCCGCAGATGACCAGCTCTGCCGCGGTCTTCAAGGCACGTGTCGATAAGGAACGCGCTGGCAGCTAATCCAGGCCTCCGCAACCGGGCAACGCGAGTAATTCCGTGCGGCTCACAGAAGGACCCGGCCCAGTGCCGGGTTTTTCTTGCCCGCTTCACTGACTGCAATACGAAGCTGGAGCGATTATTGTCCGTTTCAACAGGGGCCGGCGGTGTGGGGCCGCGGATATTCCAGGGCAATTGCCTTTAGGCTGCGAATGCGCTGGGATAGGGGCTGTCCTGATTCAGCGGAGCGCGTGAAGATGCCACGAAATCTGAGTCTAATAATGGGTGTCGCACTGGCACTGGTTTCCGTTTCGGCCTTTTCACAGCGAGTGATGGAAGGCGAGCTGGAAGTCATTCCGGTCCGCGACAATATCTATCTTATGGTGATGGAGCCCGCTGGCAACGTGGCGGTCTCTGTTGGAGAAGATGGTGTACTGATGGTGGATGATCAGTTTGCACCTATGACCGAACGTCTGCTAAAGGCTGTGAGTGACCTGACGGATCGGCCTTTGCGTTACGTATTGAACACTCATTGGCATGGCGATCATACCGGGGGCAATGCGAACTTCGGCAGGCGTGGCTATGCCATCGTTGCCCATGACAATGTCCATGAGCGCATGAGTAGCGTGCAGTATCACCTGCTGTTTCGTACAGGGACGCGACCCCACCCGCCGGAAGCCCTGCCTGTGATCAGCTATCGCGATCGAATGAGTTTTCATCTCAATGGAGAGCGCATTGACGTGATTCATTTGCCTGTGGCCCACACAGACGGAGATTCCGCTGTTTATTTCCGGGAATCCGATGTTCTGCACACAGGCGATGCCTTCATCAATCGGGGCTACCCGCTTATAGACGTTGCCAGCGGAGGCACTATCAAAGGCCAGATAGAGGCCACCAACAAAATGATTGAGCTGATCACCAGCAACACCATCATCATTCCCGGCCATGGGCCCATTGCTGATAAGCGACGAATGATAGAAGTTCGCAATATGCTGATGGCGGCGCGGGAAAGCGTGGTGGACCTTATCGATCAGGGCCTGGATGTGCGCGCCATTAAGGCCGCTGATCCGTTAAAGGAGCTGAATCCCGAATGGGAAGTCGGTTTTCTTAAGAGCCGCGCGTTTGTGAATATCATTTATCAGAGCGAGACGGGTGACTTCACCGTTCCGACTGAGGCAGAAATTACCCGCTGGGATGAATAAACCAAGCGTGCCATGTCAATTAGGGCGAATGGCCTGAACACTTTGCCAGTTAGTCATGGGACCGTTACCGACATATTGCTCAACCGATGAAAGACTGCAACCAGTGCGGAAAATGCTGCATTAACTATGGCAATGGTGGCCTCGCCGCCACGGCTGCTGAGATCGACGAGTGGGAGAACAACCGCCCGGATATTTTTGCCTATGTTCGAGACGGAAAAATCTGGATGGATCCGGCCACGGGTGAGCAGCTAAGCCGCTGTCCCTGGCTGGAGCAGCTGCCGGGCCAGAAAAAATATACCTGTGGGATTTATCACGACCGTCCGGAGGATTGCCGGCACTACCCGGTCACTCTCGATCAGATGATTAAGGATGAATGCGAGATGCTGGAAGATCGGGATCTTTCTGACAGAAGCCGGGCGCAAAGGCGTCTTGACGATTTGATGTCAGACAGTCGGCCGCCAGTGATTCGCTAATAGTGACTGACTGGTCGGACATATTGCATGTCCAAATGCCAGTGTCTGCCCTGTATAAGGCTGTTGTATCGCCACCTGTATCTCGGTTCGCGTTTTCAGGGTGCAGTCTTTCAGATACAGTTGATTGATGAATTTGCGACAAAATTTTCTTCTGATAGCTTTCCTTGGTTTTGCCCCGGTCTTGGATCTTTTAGAAGCACAGGCGCAAGCCCTGGGTGATGGAATTGATCAACAGGCCATGTACGGCGGGATGAACAGGGCGGCAGATCCATACTACAAAGCAATAGATGACGAATTCATTGCCGCGGTAAGCCAGGAGTTTGGTTCCCGCGAAGCGGCCAGCGAAAAGTGGGTCGACCAGGGTTTTGTCTTTTATTTCCAGGACAACTACGTCAAGGCCATGCGCCGCTTCAACCAGGCCTGGCTGCTGAACCCGGAAAACCCGGACGTTTTCCATGGCTTCGCGGTTGTCTATCACGATGAAGGTCGCAACTGCGACGCGCGCGATATGATTATGCGTGCCCTCGACCTGGGCATGAAGGACCCGATGGTCATGGCCGATGCCGGGCGGATTTCCACGCTTTGTGCAGTCAGCGACACGAGCCTGGACGATAAGGCTCGAGCAGCTGAAATTTCTGCATCAGACGACCTGTATGAGCAGGCTGCGGCTTCAGCCCCACAAGAAGCCTATATTTACAGTTCCTGGGCCACGGCTTGTTATTGGCGAGACGACTATACGTGCGCCTGGGAAATGGTGGCTACCGCCAGGGAGCTCGGGCAGGAGCCCTCGGACCGATTTCTGACACTGCTGAAAAAGAAGATGCGGGAGCCCGGGTAGCAATGAAAAAATACTTTAGCCTTAAACTCTGCCTGTCTCTGCTGGCTGCATTGCTGCCGCCGATAGCCAGCGCAAGCGGGCCGGCTGGTGAATTTTGCCCCGAGGTCTATTCCCGCGGAATCCTGCAGGCGCCGTTCAATGTGGCTTTTCTACACATACAGAAGTTCAACGCACCGGACGGCGGAAAGCGTGACGGTCTGCTGATGTCGAGTTTTTTCAATGCTGTGAAGGATGCGGAAGGGCGTAAGGTCCAGGCTTTCAGTCAGCGTGATCTGGTGGCACGTCTTACAGACCTGGATGCCGTGGACTTCGAAACCTTTGACGGTGCGCGTGACATCCAGGTGCTGACGGATCTGGATGGTATCTCCCGGCAGGTCTGGCCAAATGAAACTTCGCGGGTGCCCGACGGGATTTTACCTTTTGAGGCCATCATCTCACCCCAGGGCTTTCAGTCCACGCCCCGCACCGGTCGGTTGACCCTGATCAACCTTGATGATCCGGAGCTCACGGAATACGTCATTCATCAAAGCAGTTACCAGCCCCCGCGCTGCGAGCCGGGAAGCGACGATAACCAGCCCTGGTTCTATCACGATTCACGCTTCGTCGATATGGATGGAGACGAGTTGCGGGATCTGGTTACCGTACGGTCCAGCTTTATCGTTGCCGGCGGCTTCTGTGCGCCTACAGGGCAGCTGGTCTGGTTCAAAAATCCCGGGGAGGCCATCCTGCCTGACAAGCCCTGGGAGGAATTTATTCTCGTCGATAAAAATCCGCAGCCCGGTGGTCCTGAAGTGAATATGAATATTCACGACTTCGAAGGTGACGGTATTCCTGAAGTCGTTGCCTCCCACTTCTTCAAGCACGACGGCATCACTATTTACGGCGCGCCTGAGGGCGGCCAATGGTCAGACATCGACCCGGTCAACGGGCCTTTCGCTCGCCGGCAGGACATCATGCGTGGCCAGGGCAACCCCTTTGCAGTCGAGATCGTTGATCTGAATCTTGACGGGAGAATGGATGTACTGACCAGTAATCATCAGGGCGACCAGTGCTTCGAGGTCACCACCTCCGAGGTTCAGGGGCGCGTTATCGGTATCGAACAACCGGCCGATGGAAAACTGTTCGACAGTGACTGGATTGTGCATGTGCTCAAGGACAATATACGTGCCACACCTACCTTCCCTGAGCCGGAGCGAGGCCCCGGTCGTCTGGCTCCCAACCGTGCAGTGGCCTTCTGGCCAACGCGCATGCTCGAAGACACCAGCCGGCCGTGGCTCGTCGTGGGTGGTGATGAGGCTGCTAAAGTCTGGATACTCAAGCCCAGGCATCCCCTGGACAGTGAACGCTGGGAGTACGACGCATCAGTGATATTCGACATTAACGATCACTATGGTCCCGGTACCACTCAGCGCCTGATGACCGATCCGCAGGGTATCAGCATTTCCACTATCGGCGGTCTGGCCTGGCGTTACGACCGGCCAGGGCCATTGGGTATGGCGGAGTTTTACCTGCCGGTATTCGAGGCCAGGGACATCCACGTCTTCAGCTTTCGCCCGGTGGCTGATCAGGCACCGGTGACTTGTCCGGCGGACGCTTACCCGGCTTGCCCGGAATAGCATCTCGCGCCGGTCGCTAAAGCTAAGAATGGCCGCAGCTAACAAGGCGCGTTGGCAGCATCACACGCTGCTCGCCGTGTGTTCACTGTTGATCTTTGCCTTGACCGTCGTCTTGCGTGGGGCTGAAAGTACGGCGGACCAGCTCAGTTTTGCGACTGCCTATCTCTGCCTGTTTTTCCTGGCCACGGCCTTGCTGATCGGCCCCCTGCAGCTGAGCCGGGGAGGACATGCACTGCTGAACAATTATCTTCGTCGAGATGTGGGCATCTGGGCCGCGGTGACAGGTCTTATACATTTCGTCCTCGCCACTGATATATCCATGAGCCAGGCGTACATGGCCGACTATGTCGCTATCGATACGGGTAATTTTTCCGCCGAACTGCGTATGCAGTTGTTTACCTGGGGCACTATCGCCGGCTTAGTAACTGCCGTATTGCTGATTTTACTGTTGGCCTTATCCAACGATCGGGTCTTACGGCGCGTGGGCAATAAATGGTGGAAGCGGCTGCAACGGTCTGCTTACTTCGCATTTGCCCTGACCGTCGTTCATAGCTTTGCGTTTCAAGCACTGGAGTCCAGACGCGCAGGTCTGGTAATTGTCATGAGCCTGATCACAGTTGCGGTCGTCGTTTTTCAGCTACGCGGGGCGGCCGCTTACCGCCGTTTTAAGAACCAACGATAAGTTGCGCCAGCAATGCCTTAGTAAGTTGGTCCTCACGTGTTTTGAGGTGCTGAGGTTCTAAGAAATCCTCAGCTTTTCCTGGTTTGTCTAGCCACCGCCGAAGCGATAGCTCATATTAAATCCGAAGTTACGCCCCCGGCGAGGTGCCATAGGAAAGCTGGTGGTCAGGCGTTGCAAAGGAGCGCTGAAATTCGGAAAGTCCGAGACCAGCACCGGGGTATCTTCATCAAGAATATTCTCGACATAAACAGCCGCGGTCAATTTATCCGTCTGAAAGCCCGTGCGCGCATTGACCAGGTAAGTGTCGCCGAGCTCCGCTTCATTGACGGCGGAGATCCACTGGCGTGATTCATAGACGAAGTCCGTGCGGGCAAACCAGTCGGTATCAACGTTAATGCCGCGGGTGTAAGTCGCCGCTGCCGTTACATTGTGCTTGGGCACACGCGGCGCTTCGTTGCCGGACACGTTGCCGTCATTGGCTAGGGTCGGGTCGCTGATGCCCGTCAGATCGGCGTAGGTCAGGGAGTTGAATTGCTCGAGTTCCGTGTCCTGCCAGCCGTAGGCCAGGCTCACAAACAGGTTATCGGTCACGGCCAGCTGGGCGTCCAGCTCCACACCATAAACCCGGGACTCGCCTGCATTCACCAGTATATTGTTCGGCTCCTGCAGAGGGACGCCGTTACAGGTGGTCGGGATGTCCACAGTTTCATTAATGCCCTGGTTGGTCCAGTCAATGTAAAAGGCAGCCGCATTGAAAATCAGGCGGTTGTCTAACCAGCTGGTTTTGGCGCCGATTTCGTAGGTCCATGCCTCTTCTTCGTCAAACAGGGCATCGCCGTTAGCCAGGGCGGCCTGGGTGTTTGAGGGCAATACATCCACGTCGAAAAAGGCAAAGAAAAAGCCACCGGGCTTGGTGCCCTTGGCCACGTTGCCGTAGACCAGAATGTCATCGGTGGCCTTGTAGTCCAAGGTGTAGCGGGGGGTGAAGCTGGTGAAGTCTTCTTCGGCAGAAACCCCGCGGGCCGATTTACGTGACGGCGTATCTTTGGCATAGCGCGCCTCGAAGCCAGCTGTCAACCGGTCTGTAATGTCATATTCAACGCCGCCGAACACCGCCCTGTTTTTCACATTAGCCTCTGAGATCTTCGATTTTCTGGCCGAGGCGTAGCCCGGATCGCCTTCGTAGACTTCAAGAAAATCGTCATCCGGATTATTGGGATCGCCGCCTGGGTTTGCCTCCAGTCGGGGATCGCCGAAGTTGAACCGGCAGACCCCCGTAAAGTCTCGCTGGAAGGCTTCTTCGTCGGCTTCGTAGTAGTAGAAACCGGCGCTGGCACGGAAGCGCTCATCCTGTGGTGAGTCGATCAGCAGCTCGAAAGAGTCATCATCAAAACTGTTCGTCTCGCCCGCATCGAACACATTGATGTCCAGGGGGCCCAGATAGGGGCCGCGATCCAGGTCCCGGTATTGCTCCAGGTTTTGTTCGTTATGCGCATAGCGAGCTGCGAAGCTCCATTCGCCCGGCTCATAAAGAAGCTCGGTGAGGTAAAGCGTGGTGTCGGTTTTCGTGCCGATGAAAGGGGAGGCCTTGGCTGTTCCGTAAAGACTTGTGGCGCCGGTCTTGAAATCAGCGATATTCATCTCGTTGGCCAGACCATCGACTTTGAGCTCCCCGCAGTACCAGCCGGGGGAGAAGCCCGTATCGGCTGGATTGTTCGGATCCACGGGTCGATTCCCCGGGCCGAAGCAGTTTGTTTCGTCAGAGAAATAAAAGGCGTAGTGATCGTCGTCGGTTTCGGAATAGCTGGCTTTGAAGTTGATCCCAAAGTCATCCCGGGGCCGCCATTCAATCTTGCCCGTCAGATTCCAGGTTTCCTCGCCACCTGTGCGGGTGTTATCCGGCGTGGTGGATGAAGTTGGTGGTTCGCCGGGCCAGGTCCCGGGGTTGGCCGAAACGAAGCGGCAGCCATCACCGTCGTCGGCGCGGTCTTCGCAGGGAATCAGATTGTTTTGCCACTCGCCATTCCAGGTCTCGTAAGTGCCGGAGGCGAAAAACAACAGCTCGTCTTCTATGATCGGGCCGCTGAACCAGCCACTGGTTTTATAGTCCTCTTCTTCGCCCACATCGATATTGACCTCGCCTTCAAATTGGTTGCTTGGCGAGCGGCTGATGAAATTTACTGCGCCGGCAAAGGCAGCCCGGCCAAATTTTGTCGCCTGGGGGCCGCGCAGTACCTCGATGCGCTCCAGGTTCTCCACCGGCTGGGTCGCAATGGTACCGGTTACGAAGACCCCATCAACAAAAAATGCAACGTTGCCGGCACCCTGGGCCGGTGAGCCGCCTAACAGGGGGCTGAATTGACCGCGAATATTCGGGGCGTCAAGGCGGCGCCCGACGATGTTGGGTGTGAAGTTGAAATTCGGCGTGAAGGTGGCCAGTTCGTACGCATTGCTGATATTTCTATCGCGCAGGTCCTGGGCCGTGAAAGCCGTGATTGATATCGGCACTTCCTGCAAGGATTCTTCTTTCTTACGCGCAGAAACCACGATTTCATCAATGCTTTGTGCTGAGACAGACGTGGTCACCAGGCCGATCAACGCGGCCAGAACTAACAGACCGCCCACGCGTGAGCACACGGACCAAGCTTGCATAGTTACCCCCAAAGGCACGCGTCGCCGTCTTCTAATCGGGACTGCGTATGCCTCTTATTTACCCCGAGTTGAGAATAGCAGTGTCGCCCGTGTTGTCCGGCAGCTCGAGCTTGCCTATCCCATCAATGGTCAAGGCCTGGGTGGGTCTTTTAGAAATAGGCTTGAAAGGCTGCCGGCAGATCCGTCGCGCCCTTTTGCCGGACAGCTGAGGGGTAGGGGCGGGAGTTATAGGTCAGCCAGAAGACCGCGGTCTTGTCCCGCAGTCGGCCGGTCCGGGCATCATTCACCAAACCAGCCATCGCCTTGCCGGTATAGGTGGTTTCCAGTTTTATATCGGCCAGGTTCTGGCCCAGATCTACGGCTGGCTGTGTGCCCGCCGCCGGCAGCGCATAGCCGTCGCCGAGAAACTCGTCCCGCAGCTCAAAGTTCACAAAGGGATCTTCGAAAGTCGGGAAGCCGGCATCGCGCGCGGCCAGTTCGGCATTGGTTTCCCGGTACAGGCGCTCAAAGGAATCAGGCAGGCGAGTGGGTACGGGGACCACACGCACCGCGACCACCTGCGTGGGCCAGTTGAGCAGTCGCAGGCCCAGGGCCAGGCCCACGGCGGTGCCCATGGTGCCGCCGGCCACGTACAAATAGTCGGGCGGGTCACCGGCCAGCTGTTGACCCAGTTCCAGAGCGGCATTTACAAAACCCGTGGCCCCGAGCCAGGAAGATCCGCCCCACCAGATTTCATAGACTTTGTCTGCGCCCGTGGGATGAGCCGCCTGCGCCGCATCCCGGGCAGCCAGGGATTCCGGAAAACCGTCGGCCGTGAGTAAGCGCGTGCCGAGCGTGGCGTGATAACGCAGTGTGTTGGCTACCTGGGCCGTTGGCGGCTGGGGCGTGAGTACCGCATAGCAATCCAGACCCGCGCGCCTGGAATAAATGGCCGTTGCCAGGGCATGGTTGGAACCGGCGGCACCAAATGTCAGGGT
The DNA here is from genome assembly GCA_051008735.1 of Gammaproteobacteria bacterium. GTDB lineage: Bacteria > Pseudomonadota > Gammaproteobacteria > Steroidobacterales > J054. The sequence goes on from JBPCXH010000008.1 coordinate 8,554, forward strand.
CGCATCGCAACCCTGAGCCAATGCATCTGCGAGCAAGTGCTCCAGCTTTCTTACCTTGTTGCCGCCATAGGGTTGGGCGCAAACGTCATCACGCTTGATCCACAGACGTCGAAGAGCCAGTTCGGCGGCCAGTCGGTCAGCACTGTCCAGGGGCGTAGGCAGCTGGGTCAGCTGCATATAAGGCAAGCTTTCGTGCAGCGCTGGATAGC
>JBPCXH010000009.1:0-5338 GCA_051008735.1 Gammaproteobacteria bacterium
GCATTAATAAAGAGCGTGCCCAGAAAACCGAAAACTGAAATCAGGGGAACAGACCCAATCGCACCCGTTTCACCCGCCAACTCGCCCGCCACCGCCGCCAGCAAAATGGCAATAAGAATCTGCCAGTGCAGCGCAAGTTTCAGCATGAAACGCCCCCTGAGAGCACCGGCACGCTAAGGATTCTCTTCCGGATTTATCGTGTTCGGAGACACTTGGACATCAGCCTGGGCCCGCAAATCCAGAATCATTGCACCCAGGGCGTAATTCCCCACCTGCTGAGCCAGCGTGCCTTTTCTCTGGTCGCGTTCGGCTCTTGGAATCGACTCTGGCCGTCCAGCCTGGACTTCTTCCAATGCAAATACCGTGTATGAGCCGTCCCCCGAAGCGAATCCGCTGACAGTCGCCACACCATTCACCGGCGGCCTGGCCCGGAAAATTTCCGCGACAACATCCGGGGGCAAAACATCCGAGCCGCGCGCCAGCGTCAAAGGTTCGCCCACTTGCGTACCGACTTCATCAGCTGCGGCAGCCAAATCTTCACCGGCCTGGGCCCGCTCAAGCAGATCTTCGCCCCGCTGGCGAGCCACTGATGCGGCTGCCTGCAGACGCAGCTCCTGCTCTATCTCTGCCTTGACCTCATCAAAGGCCTTCAAAACAGGCTCGCGATACTCGGCTACGCGAATCACGATGGCCTGCCCGTCGCCCAGCTCGATGAGCGCACTATTCTCTCCATCTTCCAACACGGCAACACTAAAGGCTGCCTCTATCAACGCCTGATTAAAACCGAAGGGAGCCCCGCCGGCCCGGGTGATTAGCTCAGCGCGCTGAATCGCAAGCCCGGTTCCCTGGGCTGCTGACTCAAGACCTCCCGGGCTTTCCAGGGCCAGGTCGTCCAGCCGCTCCGCCAGCTCGTAATAGCCGTCTTCGGCTTCACGGCTCTGAAGCTCCTCGCGCAACTCTGCCTTAACCTCTTCGAAGGGCTGCTGCGAACCCTCGCGAACCTCTAGCACCTGAATCAGGTGGATCCCGAACTGGGTCCGAACCGGGGCAGATACCTGATTAATCTGCAGTGCGTAGACAGCGTCTTCGAATTCCGGCACGAATACGCCACGACCCGCCCAGCCCAGATCGCCGCCGTCGGCCGCCGAGCCTGTGTCGTCGGAGTAGGTGGCCGCGAGTTCCGCAAATGTTTCGCCCGCCTCCAGTCGACCCTGAATTTCAGCAGCCAGTGTGTCCGCAGCAGCAGCATCACGCTCTTCGGATTCAGCGATCAGGATATGCCGTGCCCGCCGTTCTTCTTCCGTACGATACCGACCGAGGTTAGACTCGTAGTAGGCACGCAACTCGTCTTCGCCCACTGCAACTGAGGCAGCAAACTCAGCCAACTGCACCTCAATGTATTCGAGCGCCACGCTCTCCTCGGTCTGAAAGCGGGATGGCGTGTTCTCATAGAAACTCCGGACTTCCGTTTCTGCGACCTCAATCTCGTCAAGCAAACTGACCGGATCCAGACGCGCAACCTTAGCCACTCGGTTTTCCAGTTGCAGCTCTATAAAGCGGCGGTACTCTGCCGGCGTATAGAAGGCACTGGCGATAATACCGGCCTGAATCTGGCCGATCTCCAATGCGTTACGCTGATCTTCCTCATAAGCCTCAGGACTGACAGCCTGACTGGCGAGAATCGCCGTATAGCTTTGTGGCGAAAATTCGCCGTCAACCTTGAACGCTTCCTGCGAGCGAATGTATTGCGCCAGGCGATTATCGTCCATGCGATAGCCGCGTTCGCGGGCATATTGAGATACCACGCGATTCTGAACCAGGCTTTCCAGCACATTGGTCCGGATCTGCTGCTGCAAGACCTCGGGTAATTCGCCCTGGAATGCCTGCTGCTGCCTCAGCAACTGATTTTGATAAAGCTCCTGAAAGCGCGTCATGGAGATATCTTCCCCATTGACCGTGGCAGCCGAATTGAGGGCGCTGACGTCAGTCGACATGTTGCCGAACGAAATAACCAGCGCTACGGCAATCAGCCCGAGCAAAAGGAAAGCCACCCAGCCTGAAAGCCGGTCTCTGATGGTCTGCAGCATAACTACCCCGTCAAATGCCCGATGCCCTGACCCTGGCCAGGTGGACCGTGAATAAACATCAGGGCGGCGCTATTTTATACGCGCCCGGATAAAAAAATGGCGCCGCATTGCGGCGCCATGAATGTAGTGGCGGAGTGGACGGGACTCGAACCCGCGACCCCCGGCGTGACAGGCCGGTATTCTAACCAGCTGAACTACCACTCCGCAGAAGTTCTGGTGGGTGCTGAGGGGATCGAACCCCCGACCTTCGCCGTGTAAAGGCGACGCTCTTCCAGCTGAGCTAAGCACCCTCTTGGAGCGCCGTGTCTTATACAGGAAGAACGGCCGGGAAGCGACGAAGGTTTCTCGCCCGATTCCACAGACCCACATCACACCGCTTGCCGCGATGCGAAAAGGCGCGCTAGTTTACGGCATCCTTCAGGGCTTTGCCAGCCTTGAAGCCCGGTACCTTGCTTGCCTTGATCTGAATAGTTTCTCCGGTACGAGGGTTACGGCCCTGGCGTGCAGCACGCTTCTTGACCGAAAAAGTACCGAAGCCAACCAGAGATACCTGGTCGCCTTTTTTCAAGGCTGTGGTTACAGCCTTAATAACTTCGTCTAGAGCTCGCGTTGCGTCAGCTTTGGACAAGCCAGCACTGTCAGCAACAGTTTCAATTAGATCACCCTTGTTCATTAATTTACCTTCATCAGAAAGTTAAATACCCCGCGTCCATATGCCCTCCCCCAAAGAGGAGACACAAGACGATCCCGAATCACTATTCGATGCTTGACACTCTTCGCCTAGACAAAAAAGCCGCGACGGTTGGATCGTAAGTCTCAGAGCGTTGCCAGAAGCGAAACAGCGAATACGCGAGTTCTTATACAAGCGGCACTAGGCACTGTCAACAAAGGTCTGCATGGGGTTTCAGTGCGCGCGCACGACCTTCTCACCCTTGCCAACTTTTTGCTGTGCCTTTTCCTCTGACTTGTCCTTGTCATCCGCATCCGGAACGGGCATGTGTTGCAAGGAAAGCTCAAGAACTTCATCTATCCATCGCACAGGAACAATGTTCAATTTGTCCTTGATGTTTTTCGGAATTTCCGCCAGATCCTTCTCATTCTCATGGGGAATAAGGCAGGTTTCGATGCCCCCCCGGTGGGCTGCAAGCAACTTTTCCTTCAACCCGCCGATTGGCAAAACCTCGCCGCGAAGGGTGATTTCACCCGTCATGGCCACATCAGATCGAACAGGAATATTCGTCAAAGCAGACACCAAAGCCGTGCACATTCCGACACCTGCGCTCGGGCCGTCCTTCGGGGTTGCGCCCTCCGGAACGTGGAAATGCAGATCGAAGCGCTGGTGAAAATCTTCCGCTATTCCAAGCACCTGAGCGCGACTCCTGACCACCGTCGTGGCTGCCTGAATCGACTCCTGCATGACATCGCCCAACTGGCCGGTGTGAATCAGCTTACCTTTACCCGGGACCACCGCGGCTTCGATGCTCAAGAGTTCACCGCCTACCTCGGTCCAGGCCAGCCCGGTTACCTGGCCGACCTGATCGTTCTCCTCCGCGCGTCCATAGCGAAAGCGGCGCACGCCCAGATATTTATCGAGCCCTCTGGACGTCACGTGAGTCTGCTTGTCCGTCGGTTTAAGCAGCAGCTTCTTAACCACTTTGCGGCAGATTTTTGCGAGTTCCCGTTCCAGATTCCGCACTCCCGACTCGCGCGTGTAGTAACGAATTCCATCGCGTATGGCGGACTCTGCTACTGCAATTTCGGCAGGCTTCAGGCCATTGGCTTTCAGCTGCTTGGGCAACAGATAGTTCTTGGCGATATTGAGCTTCTCATCCTCGGTGTAACCCGGAATGCGGATCACTTCCATGCGGTCGAGCAATGGCGCAGGAATGTTCAGGCTGTTGGCCGTACAAACAAACATCACGTCGGACAGGTCGAAATCCACTTCCAGGTAGTGATCGTTAAAAGCCCCGTTTTGCTCCGGATCCAGCACCTCAAGCAGCGCAGAGGACGGATCACCGCGGAAATCCATGGACATCTTGTCCACTTCATCCAGCAGGAACAAGGGGTTACGAACACCCGTCTTAGACAGGTTCTGAACGATTTTGCCGGGCATGGAGCCAATATAGGTCCGGCGGTGACCACGAATTTCTGCTTCGTCACGCACGCCGCCCAGGGACATACGCACAAACTTGCGGTTGGTGGCCCTGGCAATACTCTGACCCAGTGAAGTCTTACCCACGCCGGGAGGGCCAACCAGACAAAGAATGGGCCCCTTCAATTTCCGCACGCGCTGCTGCACGGCCAGGTACTCAAGGATCCTTTCTTTCACCTTGTCCAGGCCGTAATGATCTTCTTGCAAGACCCCCTCTGCGCGCTCAAGGTTATTATTAATCTTGGTGCGCTTTTTCCAGGGCGCTTTAAGCAACCAATCAATGTAGTTGCGCACGACTGTGGCCTCAGCCGACATCGGTGACATCATCTTGAGCTTATTGAGCTCGGCAACGGCTTTCTCGCGCGCTTCCTCCGGCATACCGGCATCTTCGACTTTCTGCTCCAGCTCAGCGATTTCATTCGGCGCATCGTCCATCTCGCCGAGTTCCTTCTGGATCGCCTTCATCTGCTCGTTGAGGTAGTACTCGCGCTGACTTTTCTCCATCTGCTGCTTGACGCGACCACGAATGCGCTTCTCTATCTGCAGCATGTCGATTTCGCCATCGATCAGGCCCATGACGTGCTCGAGCCGCTTCCTCACATCCTGAATCTCAAGGACTTTTTGCTTCTCATCCAGCTTGAGGGCCATATGGGCAGCCACGGTGTCGGCCAGGCGTCCGGGCTGATCCAGGCCTGACAGGGAGGTCAGAATTTCAGGCGGGACCTTCTTGTTGAGCTTGATGTAATTTTCAAACTGCGTGATGACAGAGCGTTTGAGGACGTCGACTTCCCGTTCGTCAAAATCGCCGGAATCATCGATAAATTCGATATCCGCAGAGAAAAACTCATCGGCATGGGTAGCCGTCAGTTCAGCGCGGGACCCGCCTTCCACCAGCACTTTCACCGTGCCGTCAGGGAGTTTAAGCAGCTGGAGAATGGTCGCCAGGGTACCGACGCGATAGATATCTTCGAGACTCGGTTCGTCCACGTCCGCCTGCTTCTGGGCCACCAGCAGTATCTGCTTGCCGGCACCCATGGCGGCGTCCAGGGCCAGGATGGATTTCTCACGGCCAACGAATAGCGGGATCACCATGTGGGGA
>JBPCXH010000010.1:0-4825 GCA_051008735.1 Gammaproteobacteria bacterium
TGCTGGGAATGGGTGTGTCAGCCGCCATTGCCAACCTGGCCGGCTGGGCGACGATTGTGTCACCCACCGCCATTGGCATCGCCTTTGCTTTCAGTGCCGGCGTGGGTTTGTTTTTTGGTATCTGGCCGGCTCGGAAGGCCGCCAACCTAAACCCCATCGACGCCCTGCGCTACGAATAGCCTGATGGCAGATAACTGGGAAGACCGGGTGGGCGGCGCTGATTGCCCCTTTGATCGCGAACTGCCCGATTGTGATGATGAACGCTATCGGGTGCGCAAACTGTCTGCCTCTACCCTGTATCTGGATCGCAACCAGGCTTACCGCGGTCACGGCATCCTGATCTTTGATCGACGCCACGCGACGCGGATCGATGAATTGTCAGCGGATGAATGGCAGGCCTGCGCCGATGACCTGCACCGTGCCTGCGCCGCTATTGTGGCGGCCGTGCAGCCCGATCACCTGAATATAGAAAGCCTGGGCAACATGGTGCCCCACCTGCACTGGCATATTTTTCCGCGCTTCAAGGATGACGGACGCTGGGGCAAGGCAGTCTGGACCACAGATCCGGCGGATATGCCCGTGCGGATGCTCGACCTGCGCGGCTGCGCGGAACTTGCTGCGCTTATTAATGAGTCCCTGGATCCGTAGCCAGCCATGTTGAAGGGCTTCGCGGCCGTGGTGGGCGATCAACCCCGGCTTTTGATCCTGGGCTCCATGCCCAGCGCAGCCTCCCTGGCCGCGGGCCAGTATTACGGTCTGCCCCGCAACGCCTTCTGGACCATCATGGGTGAACTGTTCGGGGCCGGGCGTGAATTACCTTATGAGCAGCGACTCGATATCCTGCGTGACAAGGGCATCGCCCTGTGGGACGTGTTGCAGGCCTGTGAGCGGGAAGGCAGCCTGGACTCGGCTATCAATATGCGCAGTGCCCGGACCAACGACTTTGGCCGCTTTTTTAAACGTCATCGTAGTATTCGCCGGGTGTACTTCAATGGCAGTAAAGCCGCCGACATTTACCGCCGCCGCGTGCTGCCCGACGTGCAACTGCAGGCGCCCTACCTCTCCCATGAGCGACTGCCCTCCACCAGCCCGGCGATGGCAAGCCTGAGGCCCGCTGAAAAACTGGCCGCATGGTCCGTGTTAAAAGGACCCCAGGCAGACAGCTAAGGATCAGGGAATGACAAAACAATACGCCATCCTGGCCATCGACCAGGGCACCACCAGCAGTCGCGCCCTGGTATTCGACAGCCAGGCAGCCCTGGTATTAACCGCCCAGCAGGAATTCCCGCAACTGTACCCGGCGGACGGCTGGGTCGAACATGACCCTGAAGCCATCTGGCAATCCAGTCTGCAGGTCGCTCAGGAAGCCTTCAAAGCCGCCGAGGCAAAAGGCTATGAAATAGCCGCCATCGGTATTACCAACCAACGCGAAACCACGGTCGTCTGGGACCGGAAGACCGGCAAGCCAATTTACAACGCGATTGTCTGGCAGGATCGCCGCACTGCTGATGTCTGCGCGAAATTGCGGACTCAGGATATGGGAAACGCTGTGCGCAGCCGCACCGGCCTGCTGCTGGACCCGTACTTCTCAGCGACAAAAATTGCCTGGCTGCTGGACAATGTAGACGGCGCTCGCGGCCAGGCCAGCCTGGGCAAACTGGCCTTCGGCACAATCGATAGCTTTCTGATTTCCCGACTCACTGCAGGCAAGGTACACGCCACGGATGCCACCAATGCCAGCCGCACTAACCTGTACAACTTGCACACGGGTACTTGGGACGAAGAACTACTTAAGATATTCAGAGTACCGGCAGCAATCCTGCCAACGGTTCAGGATTGCGCGGCCGACTACGGTGTAACGGACCCTGCGCTGTTTGGCCGGGCCCTGCCGATCTTCGGTGTTGCCGGCGACCAGCAGGCCGCAACTATCGGCAATTGCTGCTTTGAGCCGGGCGCCATTAAAAGCACCTACGGCACCGGTTGCTTTGTCGTGTTGAATACCGGCGACAACATTGTTGAGTCTCAGCATCGACTCCTGTCGACCGTCGCCTATCAGCTAGAGGGAAAAACCACCTACGCTCTGGAAGGCTCAATTTTCATGGCCGGCGCGACGATACAGTGGCTGCGTGACGGTCTGGGCGTCATCAAGAACGCGGCTGATACCGAAGGCCTGGCCCGTGGATTGAAGAGTAATGCCGGCGTCTACCTGGTGCCCGCGTTTACTGGCCTGGGCGCGCCCCACTGGGATGCTGAGGCGCGTGGTGCCATTTTTGGCCTTAGCCGCGCCACCGGGCCGGCAGAACTCGCTCGCGCAGCGCTGGAATCTGTGTGCTACCAGACCCGCGACCTGCTGGATGCCATGGGCGCAGACGGCGTGCGGCCGCAGAGTCTCCGGGTCGACGGCGGCATGGTCATGAATAACTGGCTGGTTCAGTTTCTGGCAGATATTCTGGGTATTCCGGTGGAACGACCCGAGGTAACAGAAACCACAGCAGCAGGGGCGGCCTACCTCGCCGGTCGACAAGCGGGAATCTACGGCGACCTTAATGAGGTCAGCCAACTCTGGCGATGTCAGGCGCGCTTCGATCCGAAGCTCGTTGACGGGGACCGCGATGCCCTGCTGGCAGCCTGGCACAACGCGGTTAATAGAGTACTTACAAATAACTGATTCGGATACCTGGCTCAAGGCCAGGCCAACGTTCATAAGACAGTTTTAAGTTAGAACATCAGTTGTCAGATACACCCGGCTTTCCTGTTGCACGCATTTTTAATACCGCACCCCAAACCTCATCCAGAGTGGCCTTCATTTCCGCCGGGGCCAATCGCTCCAACGCCTTAACCTCCAGATTTGCCAGCGCCATCATGGTATCGCGCAGCTTTCTGAAGGCGTCGGGATTCTCCCGCCGGCAAATACTGTCATCGTTGTGGATAATTCGAACGCCAACGCCCTCCTGCTCCACATCAATGTCGCAGGCAAACGCGAGCCGGGAAATCTCTTTGGCCATGGCTTCAAACTGAGGACTAAAAAACAGATCATTTGAATCGCTCATTTTGTTCTTCTCCTTGGGTACCGAACCAGTCAGGCCATTGTTTCAGGCGGCCGAGCACCCAAGCTGTGCGTCTTTCTTCTTACATTATCAGCAATTGAAAAACCCCGACAATTTTCCACTTGGGCTGCTATTGCGCACTGGCATGCCAGGCTTCTAACGCGGATATTTGAAAGCATCGGAGATGCGGATTGGCAGCGCCATTTTCTGTTTCAACCCAAAGATCTGCGGTCCACTTGCAACTCCGTGAAATCATGGTCCATTATGTGAACATGCCTCTAACAGAGCGAAAACCGCTCGAGGTAAGAAAGATTTTTTAGCTGCCAATTCAATAACTTAAAAAATTGCAGATGCAAGACTACTAGCCAGACAATCGTTCCCAGAAAAATTCAGATATCCAGATGATCAACTGAGGATAGAAACTTGATTGAATTCGTCGTGAGCAGCCTGCAGGAAAATCCTGAACTAGCGATTTTTCTTACCCTCAGTATTGGTTACTGGCTCGGCAAAATCAGGATAGGCAGCTTTGAATTAGGCTCGGTCACCGGCGTACTGATGGCCGGCATCATCGTCGGGCAGCTGGACATCACCATTGCTCCGCTGGTGAAGTCTGTCTTCTTCATAATGTTTCTGTTCGCCGTGGGCTACGGCGTAGGCCCCCAGTTTGTCCGCGGCATCGCCACTGACGGAGCACCTCAGGCTGTGTTCGCCGTGCTCATCACCGTCCTCTGCCTGCTTTCCGTCTTTGCGGCCGTAAAAATCCAGGGCTACGACGTGGGCTTTGCTGCAGGGCTACTGGCAGGCTCGCAAACCATTTCAGCCTCTATCGGCCTGGCCACGGACGCCATAAACAAACTCGGACTCCCGGCGGATGAAACCCAAAAGATGCTGGACCATATTCCGGTGGCCTACGCTGTCGTTTACCTCTGGGGAACGATTGGTACGGGGCTGATTCTTTCAGTGCTGGGCCCCAAGCTGCTGCGCGTAGACCTGGTGGCAGAATGCAAACGCTATGAAAAAGAGATGTCCGGCGGCCAGCCCCCCGGCAGCGGTAAGACAGCCTGGCGACAAATAGAAATGCGCGCCTTTCGCATTGAGAAAGGCAGTCGCGTATTGGGCGAAACTGTGCAGCAAGCCGAATCGGAATTACTCAAGGAAGGCCGGGTATTCACGCAGGGCCTGCGAAGAAACGGGGAGATTATTGAATTTGATGAGTCCACAGTCTTCCAAGTCGGCGATATAGTCTCGGCGACTGCAAAGCGTGACGTGATGGTCGAACTGGCGAACGATGCGACTGAAGTAGAAGACCAGGAATTGCTTGATGTGCCTGTAGAGCGAGTCAATGTCGTCGTGACCAACAAGCATTTGGCGGGCCGGACAATTCAGGACCTGGCTAGTGAGAAATTCGCTCGCGGTGTTTACCTGAACAAAATCACCCGGGGAGCAACCTCGGTAGAGATACCCATCCTGCCGCTGACCGAAATCCACCGCGGCGACATTTTGACCATTGTTGGCACCACGAAAGACACGCAGAAAGTGGTGGATGCCATTGGCTACGCAGACCGCCCGACAGATGCCACGGACATGGTCTGGGTCGGCCTGGCGATAGCTGTCGGCGGACTGATAGGTGCCATTACGGTCCCGGTTTCCGGCGTGCCCATCACCTTATCAACTTCAGGCGGCGCACTGATCGCCGGCATTATTCTGGGCTGGCTGCGCGGCGTGCACCCCACCTTCGGACGCGTCCCTTCAGGGGCCCTATGGATGATGAACTCGGT
>JBPCXH010000011.1:0-10624 GCA_051008735.1 Gammaproteobacteria bacterium
TCATGGCCGGCGACCACTTCGTCACAAGTGGTATCAAAGCCAAAATCACTGCGCGGGATGTCGGCAAAACTCATGTCCCCGGCAAAGAGCCTTCGCGGCAGGGTTGCCGCTACGGCCGCCGCGATGCCGGTCTGTAACAGGAAACGTCGATCCAGTGTGGTGTGCATGTTAAGAGCCTCAATTGATGCGGATCATTCTATGCCAGCAGCACCACGACATAATCTGCTTCTGGCGCATTTAGTAACCTGCCGCCCACGGGTCGGACCGAATCCGCTATAAAAGACTCACGGCCCCTAATAATAAGAAGAGTCGATGCCAACGACCCTGCTCAAGCCGCGCCAAGCCAGCCCGCTGGATGGCAGCCAGATCCAGGCCTTTCATGAGGTGGGCTGGATCACCCGCAAGGCCCTGTTCACCAGCGCCGAAGTGGCCCGCATGCGCGCGAGCTTCGAGGACCTGGAAAACTTCGCCGTCCGGCTGCCCGGCAGCGGTCTTTACCACGACGCACAGTTCGTGCTCACCGAGCGCAACAGCCGGCAGGTCATCAAGCGTGTGGTCTGGGCCGGCGGTTACCAGCGTTACCTGCTTGAGGTCGGCAAAGATCCTCGCCTGACCGTGCCCTGCGCGCAGCTGCTAAACAGCACAGCGATGGATCATCTGCTGAACCAGGCTCATTTCAAACGCCCGGGCGATGGTGTGATGTTCGACTGGCACCAGGATATCCAGCACCGCGACAAGGGCAACGGCACCTGGACGGATGTGAACGGTCGGGGCAGTTTCGTGCAGACCCTGATCGTGCTGGATGAGATGACCCCGGACAACGGCCCGCTTAAATTCATGCCGGGCAGCCCCGGGTGGGGCCGAATTCAATTTGACGCACCCTGTGACCACTCCAACTGCGCACCCACCCAAAGCTTGTACGACTGTTGCGAGGCCGGCGCGGTCACCATCCAGGCGGCACCCGGCGACGTGTTGTTCTTCGGTCCTTACGCGGCCCATGCCAGCTTTCCGAATACCTCGGATTATTATCGCCGCGTGCTGATCAACGGCTACGCCCACCCGGGGGCGAACCGCTTTGCGTACCCGGGCAGCGGCACCGGGCAACGGCTACTGGCACCCACCGGGGCTGGAGTAACGGGCTAGCTGAACTGCGGGATCACCCGCTCGCCGAACAGCCGAATCGAGCGCTCCAGCATTGCCGTGGGCGGCGCGCCAAAGTTCGGCAGGCAGGCGATATGTCCGATGCCCAGATCAGCGTAGGCCTTAATGCGCTCCACGCACTCACCGACTTCGCCGATGATGCAGTTGGCCTGTGCCAGGTTCTCCACCTGGCGTTCTTCGTCAGTGAGGTGCGCAATGTTCGCGTGCCCCCAACTGCCATAAAAAGCCAACAGCGCGTTGGCGTAGAAGTTTTCCGCCTCGGCTTTCTGTCTGGCATTTTCCACCACGCACATGACTCGGTTGATGAGCACCGGCTGACCGGGCTTGCCCAGTTCATCCATGAAACCCGAATAGGTGTTGACCAGTTGGCGCACCTGGTCAAAGCCCGCGGTGGCACTGATAAAGTAGTTATCACCGATCCGCGCAACCCGCTGCACGGCGACGTCCGCATGGCCGCCGATGTAGATGGGGGGCCCACCGGCCTGCACCGGCGGCGGAAAGAATTCGAAATCGGCCAGGGAAAAATCTTCGCCCTTAGCCGTGACCGGCTCACCCGACCACAATTGCCGGATTAACTGCACGCCCTCTTCCAGGCGGCGACCGCGATGGGAACTGCTGACCCCGAAGGTGTCGAGATCGGTTTTGGAATAACCGTTCGCCAGGCCCAGCAAAACCCGGCCACCGGACAGGACATCCAGCATGGCGGCTTCCTGGGCCACCCGCACCGGGTGATGAATCGGCAACAACAACATGCTGGTGCCCAACTTCACCCGCTGCGTGACCTGCGCCATGGCAGCCAGGGCCATCAGCGGATCGGGGTACATCATGGCGTTGGAATGATGCTCATGAGCCCACAGCGCGGCATAACCCAGGCTCTCCGCCAGCGCCGCCTGCCGCTGCATGTCGTCGAAGGTCGGCCGGGACTGATCCGGCGCTAGCCCGAATTCCATGTTCGCTCTCCATTGGGGTCAGAGTAAAAACCAATCCAACAAAGGCTCTGGATTTTTACTTTGTCCTTAACTATTCAATCGTTCGGTTTTTACTCTGACCCCGATTATTCCGAGAAGAAAAATGAATCGCCGTCCAGACTATCGACCCCATTGACAGAAAGTCGCCGTAAAAAGTCGCCAGGGGTCCGGCCGGTGTATTCGGCAAGCTGAGCAACACAGAACTGGCCACCGTGCCCAGCGTGAGCCAGGGCCAGCCGCGTTTCCACCACAGCAGTACGCCCACCACCAGCAAACCCAGGATGCCGACCAGGCCGGCCCAGGGCACCTGCCCACCGACATCGATACCCGCCTGGCCCGGGGTGCAGGCCTGCTCGGGAACAACGGAAGTCACATAGCGCAACAAGTCTTCGAAACACGCCGGGTACAAGGTGGGAATGCTGAAAATATTGTCCCAGCCAAAGGCCAGCATGCCGACGGTCAACACCCCTAGTCCAATCACAAAGCCCCTGGACTGAGCCCAGAAAAAGTCTGCGCGCCGGGCGATGCCGCCGGCAATCAGCAGCAACAGCGGCATGGTCAGATAAAACCAGATCAAGCGGGGCATACTCAGCCGGCGCAGCAGATCCCCCTCCCCCAGCGTGCTGCCCAGCGCGACGATGCCCGTGTCATAGGGCAGTGCCAGCATGGGCAACAAGGTGACCAGCAGCACCCAGTCGCGCCGGTCATACCAATGGCGCGCCAGCCAGACCACCAGGCAGGTATTGGCGATCACCAGAGGCAGCATCAACAGTGAATACACGGGCCATCCTCAGCAGCTGCCCCGGATACCGTTAACGGGGTGCTTTGAGCATACCAAGGGTGAAGGCAGGCCGCCCGATGAGCGAAAAGCTAGTGGGGAAAGCGGCTGCCCGCTTACGAACTAATGCACCGCTTAGTGCAGCAGTGAAGGCTACGCGGTTTTTGCCGGCTTCATCCCCGACGGTCGCCGGCGAACGCCCGGGACAGGGCCCGCGGCACGCCGCGCGCATATTCCGCCAGAGTCGACAAAGCATTGCTTCGATTGACGATACGCACGCTGTAGCTGACCGAATCGCTCAGGTTCAGGGTGGTGTGCCACCAGTTTGCCGGCATGAACAAGGCTTCGCCGGCCCGCAGAGTTATCTCCCGCGGACTCGCGTGGCGCAGCAACGGATAACGCTCGTGTAGACCTTCATCAAAGCCTCGCACCTGCGAGTTACGCAATTGCCAGGGAAACTCCGCGCCGGGGTAGCGATAAAGATACTGACCGTCATCGGGAGGAAATAACAGGAAACGCTTTTGCCCGGACAGCTGGTAGAAACCCACGTGCACAGACACGTGATCTATATGCACCGGGCCGAAGCCCGTGCCCTTTTGTCCGACGAATAACTCCGGGCCGCCGATACGATCCGCCCACGGAGCCGCCACCCAGTTGGGTCGAAACTGCGGGGGATCGACAAAATAGCGGCGCAGGCGCGGCAGATTGCGATGCAGGGACAGGTGCATCAGGTAAGGCAATGCCTGCTCAGAGCCCTGGCGAAACAGGTCCAGCAGCTCGCCCAGGGTTTCGATGCCCAAATCTTCGGACTTGTGCTGTTGGGAATAGCGAATACACCAACCGTAGGTGCCGGTCAGGTCTCGCAGGGAAACCGTGCCGTATTCCTCGATGAGCACATCGAGCAAGGGCCGCTCGTGTCGCCAGACCGAGGCACAGCGGAACTTGGTCGGCGCCTGCAACAGGGCCGGATCCAATGCACTCGGCGATGGGGCAAACTGGAGCCGGGTGAACGGGGAGGCGTGATTCATACTCATTGAACTTGCCTGAGGTTTTTTATAGCGGGGCTTTGCATCGGGGTTTCACCAGGGAATGGCCTCACCGTCCCAGGCGTAAAAATTACCGGTTTCCGCCGGGCCGACGGCGTCGAGGACATTGAGCAGATGGTCCGCGGACTGCGCCGGCGAAAATACCCTCGCATTGCGGCTGCCTTTGACAAAGGGTGCCGACAGGCCCGTGCGCACGGTGCCGGGGTGCACCGCCACGCAAGTGATCGGGTGGGCGCCGCGCGCCCACTCGATGGATAAGGTTTTCAGCATCATGTTCAGCGCGGCCTTGGAGGCGCGGTAGCTGTACCAGCCGCCCAGGCGGTTGTCACCGATACTGCCCACTCGCGCGGAAAGGCTGGCAAACATCGGCCGGGCGCTTTTTCGCATCCAGGGCTCAACGACTTGGGCCAGCATCAGCGCGGCCATCGCGTTAGTGGTGAAGGCGCGCATCAGGGACTGCGGATCAACATCAGCCAGACGGCGCTCCGGCCTCATGCCCTGGTCGTCATGCAGGACGCCCACGGTGTTTATCACTTGGTCCAGACTTCCGGCGGCTGCCAGGGGGGCCAATGCACCGTGCAGTTCATCTGCATCGGTGATGTCGCATTCGACGCATTGGACGCGGGCGTCCGACCGGGCCAATTCCCGGAGAGCGTCCGCCCGTTCAAGTCGGCGTGTCGACGCAAATACCCGCGTGTCTGCCCGTCGGGCCAGCAGTGCCTGGACCAGGCCGAAGCCGATGCCGTTGGCGGCACCAGTGACCAGTACAGTGGGGGTGTCGGCTCCATGATGAGTCATCGCGGCTCAGACGGGCCTGTTCAGGCGACCGCCACGGCGCCAAGCATCGCCAGCAGGCCCAGCATCGTGATAGCGAAGGCAAAAACGGCCGTCGACAAGGTGACTGAAGTGGGGGTGGGTTCGGTCGAGTTATTGGTTTCGCTTGTCATGAGCGTTCTCCTTGGAGGTCGGTGAGGGGTTCAGTTGGCCGGTGCAATCAGGTCAGCAACACGGCGCCGAAGAGGGAGACAAAGCCCAGCAGGGCGACGCCGCAAACGAAGCCCAGGGCGGCGGCAGCGGGCGGTGGCTCGGTCGGGTTGCTCTGGGTGTTGGATTCGGTGGTCATGGTCTTGCTCCGGGGGCCTTTTCGGCCGGTTGACGTGTCGTTGTGCAGATGAGCTTGACTAAGATTTCGCCTTCGTTTAGAAAATAGATCATCAGATTCAGTCTTATTCGAATTTTTTCGGCTTTTTTCTAGATTTTAGTTAGACAAAACACCTGAACAGGCGGCAATCGGAATGAATAAAGGGAAATCAATGAGTTACGGCATAGGCACCGCGTCCCGGCTCACCGGGCTGACCACCCACACGATCCGGGCCTGGGAAAGCCGCTATCAGGCCGTGGCGGCCCAACGCGACGGGGCCGGTCGGCGCCGCTATTCACCGGCCGACGTCGAACGACTCACCAAACTCAAGCAGCTGACGGATCTGGGTGAACGCATCGGCGGGCTGGCCGGCCTGGCCGAGACGGCACTGGATGAACGCCTGACCGCGCTGGGGCGGGACAAGCGTCCGGCCCTGGCGTCTTTGCCGCGGCTGAAAGTGGGTGTTTACGGCCCGGGTGCGTCAGCCCTGACCGACACGCTGACCTCAATGAAGGGCCACTGGAGCCTGGTCACGACGCAAGTGGACGCCACACCGGCTTCGCTACTGAGCTCGCCCCCCGATGTCGATTGCCTGATCGTGGAACAGGCCAGCCTGGCGCCCGGCAATGTCGAAACTCTCGAGACTTTGAGCCGCGAGGGCAGCCAGCGTGCATTGATCGTGATCTACGGCTTTGCCCGCGACCAGGATCTGCAACGCCTGGCGCAGTCAGGCACGATTATTTTGCGCGCACCGGCCGGCGCAGCGGATCTAAAGCGGGCGCTTGACGAAGTCACCCAACAACGCCTGGCTGCCGACGCGCTCGCCCAGGTTGCGCCGGCAAACAGTGAGTCGGCTGAGCGGCCCCGGTTCAGCACGGCAGAACTCACCCGCATCGGTCAGGTTTCCACCAGCATAGATTGTGAATGCCCCCATCACCTGGTGACCTTGCTCAGTAACTTGCGCGCCTTTGAACGCTACAGTGCTGACTGCACCAGTCGCAATATCGACGACGCGGCGATGCACGAATTTCTCTACCGGGAAACGGTGCGCGCCAATCTGATCATGGAAAGTGCCTTGCGGGAACTCATCGAGTACGAAGGCATTGACGTGACGAGCTGACAGCCGCGGCGTTCGTCAGGCAGCACTGGCCGTCGGCATGCGGGATGAATAATCCCAGGCGGTGATCCAGGCCGGCTCGATACGCAGGGCGACTTCATCAGCCTGTTTGGCAATTAACCAGCGCGCCAGATCCGAGTCGCGGTCTTCCAGGTAGCGGTCGATCAACTGCACCAAAGTGTCGGGCCCCTCATCCGCGGACAATGTCGCCTTGCCCTGGCCCCGGACGCCGCGATACGGCAGGGTATCGGCCGCTATCTCAAAGCCGCACCGGGGGTTACGCCTGAGCAGGCCGGCAACATGCGAGCCGCGTTGGGTGGCACACCAGATCGCATCATCAGCGTAGACATACCAGAGCGAACAAACCAGCGGTGCGCCGTTGCCGGAAACGGCAGCCAGCCGCACGGGTATGCGGCTGGTGCAGAGAAATTGCTCAATGTCGGCAGCCTGCCAGGCGCTGCCTTTACGGATGATGGAATTTTGCATGAGTCATGATCCTGGGTGAGGCGGGTGCCGGACGCTGCCGCTGACTAACCAAGTATCGCACTGTGCAAGTAATGCCGCTGATGATAAGCCGAAGGGTTAAGGCCATTATCAGGACCAGGGCCAAAAACACTATCGCGATGGTGGGCAGAGGTTTCATAACGGTTCCGGGCTAAATCCTGTTACACCTGCCGCGGCGCTCAGTAGGCGGCGACCAGCTCGTTGTCCAGCGCAGTCACCGGCAACTGTTGCACCTCGATCATGACTTCGTTGCGACGCAGGAAGGGGGGCATGTACGGCGGGTTGTACAAGGCGGATTCGAAATCGCCCCGGGTGGCAACATCAGCTATTTCAATCGCCCGGCTCAGCGTCGTCTGCTTGCGAGCGTAGTTTTTTTCTGTCCAGCGACCCGAGTAGCGCAACACCGCCATCAGCCGCCCGGGTATCTCAACCACCTGCACGCGCGAGTCGATCGGTCGCGGCGCGGTGTCCATGTTGTACTTGCCGGGCAACATGAAAGAGACGCGCCACGCATCAGCGCCGCGGGTCTGCGCGACCGGCGCGGTCATCGCAATTTTTTCGCTCGTTGGCGTTTGCGCCACGGGAGCGGTCATCGCGATTTTCGCGCGGCCCTGGTTATTGCCAGCGATATAACGAAACAGGCGTCGGAAGCCTTCATTCCCCGCCGCCTGATAGGTGGCGCCGCCATCAATCACCGTTTCAGCAACCAGGTAACTGTCGTACTGACGATATTCAATGTCGCCCTCTTCATGGACGACGGTGTAGCTGGGTTGTTCGATACTCATCGCGGGTCCTCCGATAAAAATAAGACCGGTCATTAATAAGATGCTGAAAAACAGGTTTTTGGGGCTGGTGTGTTGCATGACGATTTACCTTGCTGGAGTCAGTGGCATTCAGGCCAGGCTGAACGTGCTCAGCAGCAGGCAGAAGCCGATGATCACAGTGGTTTCGAAAGCGGCGGCGGCGTAAATGCCCGACGGGCTCGTCGGCCGGCTAATGTGGCTGCAGGTTTTAAAGATGATGCTCATGTCGTTGTCCTCTGGGTCCGGTTTTTGTGAACCATGTCTAAGTGAACTTAAGGGAGATTTCGGGGCAACCTAGACAATGGATGCCTGAAACGACTATTAATTTTACTTTTCAGGCTTATTGATAGATAAAAGCTATACAAATAGATATGCGTTATGTCAAAAATGAGCCCTGAAGCGGCCTGAGACCATCTAATCAAGCTAGACAATCCTGACCCCAGGCTCGGACCGGCGGCCGATTTGCCGCCGGCGGCGACGAGACTCAGCGCTGCCCCTGGGCTTTCACCGGGCCGGCCCTTGATGTGCCGGCCGGTCCTTGCGAGCCGGCCACCCTTATATAAGGTGTAGCATCAGAACGGCGGCCACGCGTCAGTGGCCGTTGCCCGGGCCGGCCGCACCCCGTGAACCCGGTCGGAGCGCCCCCGCTCTCCGCGGCTATTCGCTGTGCGAACCCGGCGCCAATTTCCCGCCTTAAAGGCTCCCCCGTCTGCCCCGTCGCAGTAGTCTGTCCCGATAAATGACAAGCGGCTCTGATTGCACCTGCGATCAGACGCCTCAGCACACAAGGACACCGCCATGAGCACGAAGAAACCTGAGCACGCCCTCGACAACCAGTCACGTCGAGAATTTCTGGGCTCCACTGCAACGGCTTCAGTCCTCGGTGCCCTGGCGGCAGCCGGCTATACCCAGCAAGCGAATGCCTCGACCCCCCTGGTGGCCAGCGGCGCGTCGGGCCTGGGCAAAAACGCACCCCGGGCGCCTTTCGATTCCCTGCGCGACTGGACGGCGGCCATGGAAGCCCATGGTCTGCTGATGCGCTTTGATCGTATCGATCAGGACCAGTTTGAAATCCCTGCCCTGTTTTTTAAGGCCACGGATCTGTTCACCATGTACGGGGCGCCGTGCATGATGTTCGACAAGGTGAAGATCGAGGGTAAGTGGGTCGACGGGCCGGTGCTGATCAACACGCAGGGCCACTGGAACGCCGATGCCATTATCTGGAATCTGCCGATTGTGCCGGGCGATCACTACGCGACCTACCGCAGCGCCGTGGCGTATATCGAACAGGTGTTTGCGGACAATGACAACGTCCTGCCGGAGATCGCGCCGGTCGAAGTCAAAGCAAAGAAGGCGCCGGTGAAAGAAGTCATCGTGAAGGGCGATGACATCGACATTAACAAGTTTGCTTTCGTCAAAACCAACCCGGCCGACGCCGGGCGCTATGTGAATACCGGGTCCCACTTCATGGTGGACCCGGAACTGGGCGCCAACTTCGGCACCTACCGCGCCCAGATCAAGGGGCCACGCAAACTGGGCATTAACCCCGAACCGAACCAGACCGGCTACAAGATGCTGATGGCCGCCCGCGACCGGGGGGAAACCTCGATGAGCTACTCCATCGTACTGGGCCAGGACCCGGTGGTCTGGATGCTCAGCGGCACCCGCCTGGCGCCACGCGGTTTTGGCAAAACCCCCAAGCCCGCCGACGAGCTGGCCATTGCCGGCGGCCTGCGCGGCAAAGCGGTGGAAGTGGTCAAGTCGGAGAACACCGACATCATGGTGCCGGCTCATGCCGAGATGGTCATCGAAGGCACCATTGACCTGCGCGAAGAAAGCTTTGAACCGGAAGGACCCTTCGGCGAAATGTTCGGCTACCTGGGCCCGGTGAAAGAAAAAAACTTTGTGATGACCATCGATACCATTACCCATCGCAAAAAGCCGTGGATCATGAACGCGATGACGGGCATGCAGCGCGGTTACGTCACCTCCGGCATTGATGCGGCCTACAGCATCTCGCTGAGAAAACAGATTCCGCAGTTCGTGGCCTACACCAATCCCCAGGACACCATGGGTATTGTCGTGCTGAGCATCGACAAGACGGGCCCCGGCCAGGGCATTAAGAGCGGCATGGCCATTGCCCGGCGCAATCCGATTGCCAAGATCGTGATCGTGGTCGACAAAGACATCAATATTTACGACCGCACGGACGTGATGTTTGCCGTCGGCTCACGCTGGCAGCCGGATCCGGCTTCAGAAATCATCAGCGAGACCCTCGGGCTGATGACGGACCCCAGCCAGGTGAAATACGCGCGCACCAGCAAGATCGTGATTGATGCGACCCGCCAGCTGCCCGAGGAAGGCGGCAAGGCAGATTTCGCCAAGACCAATCGCGAGCTGCTGAAAGCCGGGGCACCGGATGCCTTTGGCCGCGTCAGAGAAGCCTTTGGCGACGCGTTGGAGAACTGGAAACGCGTGTGAGTTATTCACCGGGCCAGCCCGGTGATCCGGCTATATCGGCCCGAGTAATTTCCTGTGTTGGCTGTTTGCGCGACACTAATCACAATGTTCATCTGCCTGGAGCACTGACATGCACCGCTCGCTTTCTCTTCTGCTGGCACTGACCGGCACGGCTTTTATCGCGGTCGCCCTGGCCGGCGGTCATGAAACGACTGAGCCTTCAGGCCAGGCAGTTTTTGAGACCAGCTGCGCCAATTGCCATTCCGGCGGCATTGGCGGCTTTTTTTCCGGCGCACCGGCCATCGGCGATGCCGATGACTGGGAAACCCTGATCCCCAAGGGCCTTGATGGCTTAACGGCCAACACGATTACCGGAATCGGCAAAATGGCTGCGCGCGGCGCCTGTGAGACCTGCACCGACGCGGACATCCGTGCGGCCGTTGAATACATGCTGGAACAAAGCCAGTAACCCTGGGCCTGATGCCCAAGGCTGACGCCTGAGAAGCGAACGACCCGGGTAGTCAGAAACTGTCGCTTTCGCAGCTTCGTATCAGGCGTATCAGTCGATCAGCTCCAGCCATTCGCCCGCCGGCCCTTCAATCACGGCAAGCTGCCGACCCTTGTAAGGCGCCAGATCAATTGCCCG
>JBPCXH010000012.1:0-9599 GCA_051008735.1 Gammaproteobacteria bacterium
AGGTCGGGTGGCAGCAGCGAGGACATCGGGGGGTCCGTGCCGACTGATTTCCACGACCCGCATGCGCTCGGGGAGCGGCGTTTGGGTCATCGTCTTGTTCTTTTTCCAAATGCGTAGACAGAGTATAAACCTTCGCTGTTAACAATCTAATTAGATTCGGGCTGTGTTAGGTTTCACTGCTCACTAGACGGGCAAGACTGTGTCTGAATTCAACATAATACCTATGACGGAATCAACTGGACCACTGAATGACCGCTTCAAGCGGCCGCTGCGGGACCTGCGGATTTCCGTTATGGACCGCTGCAACTTTCGTTGCCCCTACTGCATGCCCGAGGATAAGTATCACCGGCATTTTCAGTTTTTGCGCAGCAGCGAGAGACTGTCTTTTGATGAGATCACCCGGCTTGCGCATATTTTTGCATCACTCGGCGTTACCAAACTGCGCATCACCGGGGGCGAGCCCTTGTTGCGTCCGGAGCTGCCGGATCTCATCGGTGACCTGGATCGCATAGAAGGCATCGATGACATCGCGCTGACAACCAATGGCATTCTCCTCGGGCAGCAGGCCGCTGCGCTGAAAGCCGCCGGGCTGGACCGTGTGACTGTCAGCATGGATGCGATGGATCAAAGCGTCTTCGAAGCCATGAGCGGTGGCCGGGGCAGCGTAGAGCGTGTTTTGGCAAGCATCGCCGATGCGCAGGAAGCCGGCCTGTCGCCGTTGAAAATTAATGCGGTAATAAAGCGCGGCATCAACGAAGGCGCCGTGCTGGAAATCGTCGAGCATTTTCGTGGCACCGGCATCATCGTGCGCTTCATTGAATACATGGACGTGGGCACAATTAATCACTGGCAAGCCAGTGAAACAGTGCCCTCGGCAGAACTGCTGGAACGCATCTCGAAACGCTGGGCGTTGGAACCCGTAGACCCGGGTTATCACGGCGAAGTCGCGCGTCGGTATCGCTTTGCTGACGGGGCCGGTGAACTGGGTTTTATTTCCTCGGTCAGTGCGCCCTTTTGCGGCTCCTGCACCCGCGCGCGCCTGTCTTCAGACGGTCAGTTATTTACCTGTCTGTTTGCCTCCGCCGGTACCGATTTGCGCGGTCCGCTTCGGGCCGGTGCCAGCGATGAAGAACTGGCAGACCTGATCCAGGGAATCTGGGGCCGGCGCGAGGATCGCTATAGCGAACTGCGGGCCGATGGCCAGGGTGCTGACGAAAAAGTCGAGATGTATTACATCGGCGGCTAGGGCGGGCTCATCAGCTGAGCCGTTCAGGTGCTATCGTCACCCGGTGAGCGATGCCCTTTTTCATCCTGCAGTAGCGCGCTGGTTCGCAGGCCGGTTTCCCGAGCCGACACCGGTGCAGTCCCGGGCCTGGCCGGCTATTCATGCCGGCCGTCATGCGCTGCTGGCGGCGCCCACCGGTTCGGGCAAGACGCTGGCGGCTTTCCTTGCAGTCATTGATCAACTGGTTCGCGACGGCGAAGTCTTTGGGCTGCCGGATGAGACGCGCGTGCTTTATATAAGCCCGCTTAAGGCTCTCTCGAATGATATCCAGGTCAATCTTGAAGAACCGCTAGCCGGTATCCGCGAACAACTGGGTCCTTTAAGTCCCCTGGAAATTCGCACGGCGGTGCGCACCGGCGATACCCCGGCCAGCGAACGCGCGCGCATGCGCCGGCAGTCGCCACATATCCTGGTGACCACGCCCGAGTCGCTCTACATCCTGCTGACTTCAGAGTCCGGCCGCGCCATGCTCCAAAGTGTGCGCACGGTCATCGTCGATGAGCTGCATGCCGTTGCCAACAACAAACGCGGTGCCCATCTGGCTTTGTCTCTGGAGCGGCTTGCTGCGCTGTGCGATCGGCCGCTGGCACGCATCGGCATCTCCGCGACGCAGAAACCCATGCATGTCATGGCTGATTTTCTCCTGGGTGCGCGGGAAGAGCCCTGCGACATTGTTGATACCGGCCATAGCCGCGAACGCGACCTGGCCCTGGAAATGCCGCGCTCGCCCCTGCAACCCATCATGGCCACCGAAGTCTGGGCCGAAATCTACGACCGTCTGGCCGAACTGGCCGGTGAGCATCGGACCACCCTGATCTTCGTCAATACCCGGCGGCTGGCAGAGCGGGCCGCCCGCCACCTGGCTGAGCGTCTCGGGGAGGAAGCGGTTGCAGCTCATCATGGCAGTCTGGCTAAAGAGCATCGGCTGTCTGCCGAGCAGCGGCTGAAATCAGGTCAGCTCAAAGCACTGGTGGCGACGGCCTCGCTGGAGCTGGGCATCGATATCGGTGATATCGACCTGGTCTGCCAGTTGGGTTCACCGCACGCCATTGCCACCTTCCTGCAGCGGGTAGGGCGTTCAGGCCATGGCGTGCAGGCCACGCCCAAAGGTCGCCTGTTTCCCTTGTCACGCGATGACCTGGTGCAAAGCGCGGCCTTGTTGCAGGCGGTGAGTGACGGTGAACTGGACCGCTTGCACAGCATCGGCCCGGCGCTGGACGTCCTGTCCCAGCAGGTGGTTGCCGAGACGGCAGCGCGTGACTGGCAGGCCGATGAATTGTTTGAGCAGTTTTGCCGGGCGCATCCCTATCGCGACCTGGCCCGCGAGCAGTTTGATGGGGTCATCCGGATGCTGGCCGAGGGATACCACACGCGGCGCGGCCGGCGCGGGCGCTTCCTGCACCTGGACGCAGTAAACGGTCGCCTGCGTGGTCGAAGAGGTTCCAGGCTCACCGCCATGACCAATGGCGGGGCGATACCGGACCAGTTCGACTATGACGTGCGCCTGCTGCCCGCGGATCTGTCCGTAGGCAGTCTTAACGAAGATTTTGCGTTTGAAAGTTTGCCCGGTGACATCTTCCAGTTGGGCAATCTGTCCTACCGCGTGCTCAAGGTCGAAACGGGCACGGTTTTTGTAGAAGACGCCCACGGCGCGCCACCGAGTATTCCCTTCTGGTTTGGGGAGGCCCCGGGAAGGACCGATGAGCTGTCCCATGCGGTGTCGGAGCTGCGCGCCGCCGCCGCCAGCCTGCTGACAGCAGGTGATGGACTGGATGACTGGCTGCAACAAGGGCTCGGCTTGCCGCCGGCCGCGGCGTCCCAGCTCGGGGACTATCTGGCCACGGCCCATGCAGCGCTCAATGGCCTGCCTACCCGCCGCAACATAATTTTCGAACGCTTCCTGGATGAGCTCGGTGACATGCACCTGGTCATTCACTCGCCCTTCGGCTCACGCGTGAACCGCGCCTGGGGGCTGGCCTTGCGCAAACGCTTCTGCCGCAAGTTTAATTTCGAGCTGCAGGCAGCCGCGCTGGAGGACAGCATTGTGCTGTCCCTGGGGCCAACTCACAGCTTTCCTCTGGAAGAAGTGGCCCGCTATCTGAATCCCGGCACTGTTCGGGAGATGCTGACCCAGGCTTTGCTGACTGCGCCCGTTTTTCCGACCCGGTGGCGCTGGGCTGCGACCACGGCTCTGGCAATCCGCCGTAATCGCAATGGCAAAAAAGTCCCGCCGCAATGGCAGCGCAGTGATGCGGAAGATCTGCTGGCGGTGATATTTCCCGACCAGCTGGCCTGTGCCGAGAATCTTGCCGGTGACCGGGAAGTGCCTGAGCACCCCCTCGTCGAACAGGCGTTGCATGACTGTTTGCACGATTTGATGGATGTGGCCGGGCTGGAGCGCCTGCTGACGGATATCCAGCAGGGCGAGGTTCAGGTGCTGGCGCGGGACCTGACCACCCCGTCGCCCCTGGCCCAGGAGATTATCAACGCTCGGCCTTACGCATTTCTGGACGATGCGCCGGCGGAAGAGCGCCGCACCCGCGCAATTCAGAGTCGTCATCTGCTGGATGCCGCCTCCGCCGCTGAACTGGCCCGGCCAGACGCGGCGGCTATTGCAGCCGTGAAGGCCGAAGCCTGGCCCCTGGTGCGCGATGCCGACGAGTTGCATGACGCCTTGGTGCTCAGTGGTTTTCTGACTGCAGCGGAAGCCGGGACCGCCTGGCAGGGCTATTTCGATGTCCTGTGCGCCGGCGCCCGGGCGGCGGCAATCTCGCTGCCGGGCGGCCAGTGTTTGTGGGTCGCAACCGAGCGCCTGGCCCAGATCGCCTCAGTCTTGCCTGCCGGGACCGTGCCCGTGCCGGTGCCATCACCGCGGGCACCCGAGGGTCAGGATCCTCTTGTCGAGCTGCTGCGCAGCCGGCTTGAAACCCTGGGGCCGGTTACTGCAGCCACGCTGGGCGCGCCCCTGAACCTACCTATAGATCAAGTTAATTTAGTTCTTCAAACGCTTGAATTAGAAGGTTTTATAATCCAAGGAAATTTCTCTTCAGCACCGCCGGCACCGATAGAATGGTGCGAGCGTCGGCTGCTGGCTCGCATTCACCGCCGGACTTTGCAAAGCCTGCGCAAACAGGTGGAGCCCGTCTCTCCCGCAGCCCTGATGCGTTTCCTGTTCCGTCGCCACGGGCTGACCGGCGAGCGCGGGGAAGGGGCCGAGGCCTTGCGCGAAGCACTCAGACGCCTGCGGGGTTTTCCCGTGCCGGCTGCCTGCTGGGAGACCCAGTTATTGCCACTGCGCGCGGATGCTTATGTGCCGGCAGACCTGGATGCCCTGGTCAGCAGTGGCGAGTTGGCGTGGTTCCGGCCGGCGCCTTCGGCGAAAGCCAGTGCCGTGCGCAACACGCCGATTGCTTTGGTGCCGCGCTCTGACCTCGGGATTTGGCGCACGGCGCTGGCTGCCGGGTCAGCTCAGCCAGAGCTCAGCGGCGTGGCCAAGCGTGTGCGTGATTGCCTGCTGACCGGCGGGGCGCTGTTCTTCGAAGACCTGGTGACGGATACCGGTTTGTTGGCCACCCAGACGCAAACAGCCTTGGGTGAGATGGTGGCCCAGGGTTTGGTGACTTGTGATGGTTTCAAAGGTCTGCGCGCGCTGATTCGCCCGAAGGCCAGTCGCCGTCGCCGTCGCGGGCCGGGAATCGAAGGGGCAGGGCGCTGGTCCCTGGTGCGTGAAGCCGAGGCAGATTCGGGCGATGCTCTGATCGAGGCCGTGGCCCGGGCCCTGCTGGATCGCTACGGAGTGATTTTCCGGGCCCTGCTGCAACGTGAATCGCGTCATCTGCCTCCCTGGCGGGAACTGGTCAGAACGCTGCGCCGGATGGAGGCTCGCGGTGACATCAGGGGCGGGCGCTTCGTCAACGGTTTCGGCGGCGAACAATTTGCCTGGCCCGGGGCGGTGGCGGCCCTGCGTCGCGCACGCACGGCTGACCAGGATCTGGAAGTTGTGGTGCCGGCCGTGGACCCTCTGAACCTGACAGGCATCATTACCCCGGGTGATCGAGTGCCGGGCACGCCGCGCAATCGGGTGCTTTACCGGGGGGGTGAGCCCATCGCGGTGCAGGTGGGCGGCAACTTTCGCGCCCTGGATGAACTGGATGCCGCCGCCGAATGGTCGGCACGCCACGCCCTGGTTCGCAATGATCCGCGTCTGCCCTATCTTCAGCCGCCCGCGCGCGCCATTTAGCGGTATGCCGGGGTCGGAATTTTTGTCGGCGTGAGGCCTGAGGGGCGCGCCCGAAGAGTAGCCGCAATCATTGCGGTTCATATGGAATGACCCAAGGAGCTTAGGTTATGGATTTCAGTCCCATCGAAAACGCCAATGAAGAGTTGGTCAATAATTTTTGCCGTGACTGGTCCCTGCGAGACGCCGGTGCTCTGCATAAATACCTGGCCGATGACCTGACTTACCAGATCGCCCCCGGTCAGCCACTGATTGAGAGCTATGAGCAATTCGTCAATCAGATGGGTGCCTGGATGAGCGGGCTGGAAAGTATCGAATGGGAAATCTTGCGTTCCCATGCCGTGGGTCCCCTGGTGCTGAATGAGCGCATCGACCACTTCAATGCGCCGGAGGGCGGCAAGGGCCCCAGCATGCATTTTCATATTGCCGGCCACTTTCTGATCGAGGACGGCAAGATAAAGGTCTGGAAGGACTGGCCCATGCCGGGTGCGAAGCAGATCATCGGCTGAGACCTGCCCGGCCCCGGCAGCCCCCGTCTGCTGCCGAAACCGTTAAACTCAGGGCTGCTTCTTTTGCGTTCATCCGCCTTGGGCGGGTTACGCCGTACCCATAGTTTGAACAGGTCTTAGGAATGTCAGCTAACCCTCAGAATTTGCCCGAAATTACTGATCAGCTTATTGGCGTGCTCGGCGCTGAGCATGTGCTGCTGGAGCCGGCTGATCGCGAGTTCTACGCCATGGATGTGTACACCGCCCGGGAAATCCCCATGGCGGTGGTCCAGCCGGGCAGTGTTGAAGACATGCAGGCCGTGGCCCGAATCGCTTCTGCCGCGGGCGTGGCCATGGTGCCGCGCGGCGGCGGCGCCTCCTATACCGACGGCTATCTGCCCACGACACCGCGCTCTGTAATGATCGACACCAGTCGGCTGAACCGGGTCCTGGAAGTGAACGCCGAGGATATGTACGTGACGGTGGAGCCGGGCATCACCTGGGCTGACCTGACGGCGAAACTGGCCGAGCAAGGCCTGCGCACGGCCTTCTGGGGTCCCTTCTCGGGTCTGAAGGCCACGGTGGGCGGCTCCATGTCCCAAAACGCGGTGAGCCTGGGTTCCGGCAACTACGGTTGTTCCGCCGAGACCGCGTTGAGTTTTGATGTGGTCATTGCCAGTGGCGAGCTGGTTCGCACCGGTTCAGCTGCACTGGATACTGCCTCACCGTTTTTTCGCTGGTACGGCCCGGATCTGACGGGCCTGTTCACCGGTGATGCCGGCGCCCTGGGGATCAAGGCCCGTATTACGCTGCGCCTGATTCCGGCGCCGTCGCACCACGCGACGGCTTCCTTTGGTTTTGAGGATTACTACAGCATGGCAGCCGGCATGAGCGCAGCCGCGCGCACCGGCGTGGTGGCCGATTGCTTCGGGCTGGACCCCAAACTCCAGCAGGGCCAGTTGGGCAGCACCAGCACCAAAGATGCCATGCAGGCAGTCTGGGCGGTGCTCAAGACTTCGACCAACCCCATCGACGGCCTGTTGCGCGTGAGCAAGATGGCGGCGGCTGGCAAGCGCTTCCTGTCCGGTTTCGACTATTCATCGCATTACGTGGTGGAAGGCTCAACCCGGGCCGAGGTTAACGCCAAGCTCGCCCAGGTGCGCGGTGCCGTGGGCTCTCATGGCACGGAGATTGCGAACACCATTCCTACCGTGCTGCGCGCCATGCCCTTTATCCCGTTGTATCCGATCCTGGGTCCGCGGGGTCAGCGCTGGGTGCCCATGCACGGCATCCTGCCTTTTTCCCGCCTGCGCCAGTTCCATGACGGCATAAACAAGGTTTATGCTGATTACGCCGAGCGCATGGTGCAGCACAAGGTCGAAAAGGCCGCGATGTTCACGACCATCAGCACCAATGCCATGCTGTATGAGCCGGTCTTTTACTGGGAAGATGACCGCACGGTTTTTCACAAGCGGTACCTGCCGCAGGAATACCTGGACATGCTTCCCGAATATCCGGCCAACCCGGAAGGTCGGGCGCTGGTCAAGGAAATGAAAGCCGCCATCCAGGATGTATTCACAGCCACCGGGGCGACCCATATGCAGGTGGGTAAAGCCTATCCCTACCAGCGCAGTCGTCACCCGGAGTCGGCGCGGGTGTTGCGCGAATTAAAAGCCTCGGTCGATCCGCAGGGGCTGATGAATCCTGGGGCCCTCGGCCTGTGACAATGGCCCGGGGCGAGACCCCGGAATAGGAAACACGCGGGAGTGCAGTAGATGGGGGGAGTGGTTTCCCGGCGCGGCTTTCTGGCCGGCGCTATTGGGCTGGCTGCGGCCGGCGAGGCTTTGCCGCGTATTGGTGGGGACCTGCCCGCCGGTGCGCCGGATCTGACTAAACCTTTGGAGAATCTTAAGGCAGTGCTGCGTGTGCAGGGCAGCCTTATCGAAGAAGATGTGCCCTGGTGGTACGACGGCACTATCTTCGGAGTCGTGGGTGAAGAGCAGCCCCGGCCCCTGGTGAAGTTCGAGGGCATGGAGCTTTACTGGGTGCGTCATCTGGATAACGGTGAGTTTGAGCTCATTGGCAATACCTGCACGTTCTTCCGCGATGTCGATACCGGCGAAATGATTGACGTATTTGATAATCCTTATACGGGTGAGACCAATAAGGTCACGGCGGCCGTGCAGGGTGGCGGACCGGGTCGTGGCTTCAATTACTCCGTGCAAGGTATTCGACCCACCGCTTTCCTTGAGAAAATGCCGGCCCAGCCTCTGATCCTTGACTGGACCTTCGCTCGCGATATGGTGTGGTTGCATAATCAGACCGCCTATCCGCCCGGGATGCCGCCGCCCCGGGCTCAGCGGCAGAGCATGTTTGTGCCTGTGGATCAGTTCAGTGATCCGGATATTCCAAATTTACCCACCGTGTTCAGTTCCACCGTCTTTATGCCCTGGTTGAAGTGGATGGATATGGGGGATCGACCGGGCCATGTCATCTGGCATGCATCGGGCGTGAAATTAGCGTCCATTGATGACTTGCCATCGGAATATCGCGAGCGCGCAGAACGGGAATACCCGCAATATCTGACGGCCGACCCGGCAGCCCGGGAAAAGTGGATGAAGCCAACTTACGACTAGTTATTTCATGACTGACTGTCAGCCGGGGTTGGGGTAACTCCGGCTGATGCAACACCAGAAACCCCTTAAGAGGAAGCTGTAATGCTTAATTCGACGCTACTCGATTCCCTGGCGAACCGCCGGGAAGCCCTGAAAAGTCTGTTTACCCTGGGCGGCGGCGCGGCCGCGGCTGGCATGGGCTTGACCGCCTGTGCCCAGGACGGGGCACCGCCGGCCGCTGCGCCTGCACCCGCCGGCCCCATGGCGCGGGGTCGTGTTGAGCAGACCATCAATTTCCAGGATCCGGCTCAAAACCTGCGCAGCTTCATCAAGACCATTGGCAACCTTGATCCTGCTGTAGAGACGGTTGGCTGGTTTGGTGGTGATATTTTTGCGGTCACCAGCCCGGACAAGCCCCTGCAAAAAATGTTCGGTGTCGAAGGCATGGGGGTGCTGCGCACCGAACCTCAGGGTGATGGCACCTACAAGATCTTCAATCGCGAGTGCGCTTTCTACACGCACCCCTTCACGGGTGCTTATATGGATTCCTGGGAGAACCCTTTCACGGGCGAAGAGGTGAAGGTGTCTCCGATCCATAACATGGTGGTCAATGCAGAGATTGCGCCCGTGTTTAAGATGGACTTTGATGGCGTGGTCAAAGAAATCCCGTTTACGCCGCCCTGGTGGATCCAGGAAAAAATCGACACGGCGATGAGCATGTTTGAAGTGCATATTGTCGCCCCGAGTCCCATGACTCCGGCCGAGTGGCCGCGCGAATCCGCGGGCCCGATAAATCGGATCAGTGAAATGTTTCATCGCAGTGTGCGACTGTCGGAACTGCAGAACGAAGACCTGACCTCGACTGACTACGACGGTGTCTGGACGCGGGTGGGTCCGTGGCTGCCCTGGATGTTGCAGGGTCAGGCGCAGGGTCACTTGTTGTATCGGACCTTCATGACCCGACCCGGCACGCT
>JBPCXH010000013.1:0-2992 GCA_051008735.1 Gammaproteobacteria bacterium
TCCTGGGCAAGGTTGCCGGCTGTATCGCGTGAGCTAACAGCAACGCTCGCTGCTGCCGCGCCACTTGCGGCCAGGGTGCCGCTAAAACGAGTCACAAAATCACGTCGATTCATGCTTTCTCCTCCATGCTTGGCGGCTGCGCGGCCGCGAATAATCTTGAATAGTCATTATATCAAAGGGCCCGTTAGCTGCTGGTTGGCCAGACAAGCCAATGGGCCTGAGTGTTAACGCTTACAGAGTCTGCAGTACCACCAGTCGGTCGGTCACTGGGAACCGTCGCCTGGCTTCCAGCCAATCAAATGCTTTGGCGTATAGACTGCGCCGCTGGGGTAGCAGAGCGAGTTAGCAGATATGGGGATTCTCGACTTCTTTCGCAAGGACACGACCAACGAGGCATTCGTTGACAGTCCAATGCGGGACAACTGGTATCAGGCCAGCTCCTACTGGCCGTCTTCCTTCGCGCTGGTGACCACGGTCAGCGAGGACGGCGAAACCAATATCGGGCCCTACCAGCTCACTTTTCCCTTCGAGGTCATCGGCGGGCGGACCATGATGATCATAAGCCGGCAGGGTTCGAACACGGATCGCAACGTCAAGCGCACCCAGAAATGCGCACTGAATTTCGTGGAGTTCAACAAGCGTGATCTAAAAAAGATTGTCGGCCTTGGCTACCCGGGCCAGACCACCGAAGAAAAAATGCAGGACAATCCGTACACGCTGGTCGATAGTCCCACCCCGGGGCGCGCCTCGGACGGGAAGCGTTTTCCCAAGGTGCTTAAGGAAGCTTTCCAGGTTTATGAATGCGAGCTGGATGTGGGTCAGCCCGTTCGTGATGACGGCAAGACACCGGAATACCTCATTCTGACTATCGAAAATATTTTGCTGAAGGAAACCTGGGCTCGAAACATTGAGCAAGGCAGCAGCAAAATGCCCAATATGCCTATCACCTTCGGCTTTCGAGATGGCGCCAGATTCTGGTTCACCGAGATCAAGCGACCCTTCTGGTTCCCTACGCCGACTGACAAGGGGCCAAAGGAAGAATCGATTCTCTACGAAGCCAACCGACTGGATCCGGATAACGTGCAGTTCACGCGCGAGGCTTGTCAGCAGCTCACGGGGGTTCCCCGTCCCTTCATCAAGACGGTGCTCAAAGGCATTATCAAGCGGGCCAGGGAAGAAGGCGTTGCTGAAGTGGACAAGGAATTCGTCGTTCGGATTAACAAGGAAAGGCAGAGCTGAACAGGCCGGATCCGCTTTACTCGCTGATATTGGAGCGGAGGGGCAACACGGATTTTTTCAAACTGGATTGGGAAGCAAGGGGATAAGGCCAGGGCCTTCAGTCCAGGGCATCCAGCGTCCGAACAATATCCTTGCGCAGATCATTGATGGCGACATCAATAGCGGCGATTGCCAGATCATTTTCGCCCAGCCCATTCCAGTTATCGTTCCATGCAGCATAGAGCTTTTCCGAGCGTACCTGCTCAGTGGCCGGCATGAAGCTGGCCAGATCCTTGATGACCAGTACTTCGACCCAACCTTTGCGGGGGTTACCGCCAACTTTGTCCTGATCAAAATGTGCCAGGTAAGCGATGCGCTGCAGTTCGGCAACATGCACCATCATTTCGAAGCCGGCACGACGAATATTTCTATTCGTTTCCGTTTGTTCATTGCGCCAGGTGGTATAAGACAGCGCCGTTAAAGCAACCAGCAGGCTGACCAGCGCCAGGGACTGGCGACTGAGCTGCTCTTTCAACGTGCTGGTGACCATAGCGATGCAGAGGCGGTTTTATCAGCTCGCTGCCGGGGCGGCAGACGTGGCTTCTTCCCGGAGCTGTTTTCGCCAGGCTTTCTTTTCCGCTGACGAAGCACCGTATTCCAGTTCCACCACGAGCTGGGCCGCGTCGTCTTTGGCCTTGTAGTAGACAATCAGGGCATAAGCCCCGCTCTGCATTCGGCTGACAATAGCGCCACCGGCTTTGCCCATGGGGATTGGTGCTTTGAGTCGATCCCAGTCGGGATACTGAGCCTGGAGCTGATTCTTGTAGGCCTCGGCCGCTGCAGCCGCAGAGTCCAGATCCGGGTATTCATTCTGATAAATAATCTTTCCGATGGTATGGCTGGTCGGTGATGCATAGACATACACCTTGTCGACGCCCTCCGGCTTAACCGCTTGTTGAGTGGCTATTTTCACGGACTTGTCGTTCTCGGCTTGCCATTGTGTTGCTGTATCCATGGCATATCGCTGGCCCAGTTGATAGCCGCCCATCTCACCCTGGTTAGCATCTGCCAGGCCCAGCACGGGCAAGCAGCAAAAGCAGAGTAAAAACCATCGCCCCATCAGACTTCTCCTGAAGCTGTAAATGTTCGTGTTCATGAGTGCGAATTATCCAGCGCCACTCGAATTCGCTCAGCGTGCTCCGCGAGCACCTGCTCGTCTGCCATGCCGTCGGCGTGACGCCCCAGTCCGCGGCCGTCATGGCACGGAATAATGTGTATATGAAAGTGAAATACGGACTGACCCGCGGCTGCACCATTAAATTGCATCAGCCGAATTCCGTCCGCCCCGAAAGCTATTCTTACAGCGGCTCCGACAGCTTGCGTTGTGCTCAGCAGGGCAGTCATGGTGTCTTTGTCCAGATCAAAGAGATTTTCGGCTGACTGCTTGGGCAGTACCAGCGTGTGCCCGTCTGCCTGGGGCATTACGTCCATGATGGCCAGGGTGGCATCATCCTCATAAACCTTATGGGCCGTCGCTTCCCCGCGCAGGATCTTGGCGAAAATATTGTTCTGGTCGTAGGCCATGTCCCCTCCCTTCCGGTCACTTAGAATGCGTCATGCCGCTTCGGCGCGCAACGAATCGCCAGCAGGAGCAAAGTATGAGCGAAGCCCGCGGACGTCCCGATGCCAACCAGTGTTTTGTCTGTGGGCCGGACAATCCGGCCGGGCTGCAGATTGCATTTCGTATGGAGGGTGAGATCTGCCGCGCTGCATT
>JBPCXH010000014.1:0-2821 GCA_051008735.1 Gammaproteobacteria bacterium
CTCGGTGAGTTCGTATCTGGCGCTGCCGCTTATTTTCGGGCGGACAAGGCTGCGTTGGTGATCTGGCCCCGCGGCGAAACAGAGCATTTGCTGCAATTTCGGCATGAACTGGAGGAAGCCGAGGTCATTGAGTGGTTTGCTGCCCGGAATCAGGAAAGCAGCCTTTTTGGTCAATTGGAATCCGGTGGCCCTCTGGCTATCTTTGAGTCACCTGAGAACGAGGCCGGCTGGCCGGCTGGGGCAGTAATGTCCAGCGTGGTGGATGCCGAGGGCCCCAATGGCTGCGGCCTTATCCTGATTCGCAATGCAGCCGGGAGCTTCAGCCAGGCGGACCAGGACAGCTTGCTCCAGGTCACTGGGTACCTGCGGCGTGCCGTAGGCCTGAACCGGCGCTTTATCCGGATCTTTGCCGACTATCGGGCCAGTCGCCTGGTTCTTGATTCTGCACCCCGCGGCATCGTTATCCTCGACCAGCGCGGCCTGGCGACTTATACCAATAACGAGGCCAAGCGCATTTTCAATAACGGCGATGGCATCAGCCTGCTCGAAGACCAGCTCGTGCTCGGCGATCCCAGCGCTATGCAGGTCTTTGATGAATTTATCCACAATTCCCGCAGTGATAAGGCCGGCGAGGCCCAAAGGTCGACAGCCATCCCGGTAACGCGTAACCCGCCTGAACTCGCTGCTTACCAGCTTATGGCCTACCCGATGAAGACTGACCCGCGGCAGGCCACCCTGGATAAACAGGCAGCTATGGCCATTGCCCTGCTTCATGACCCACTGGTCGCGGCCGCACCCAATGATGCCCTGCTGGCCTCTTACTTCAATCTGACCCCTGCCGAAGCCCATGTAACCCAGGCATTGTGCTCCGGCCGCAGCCTGCCGTCGGCAGCCAGCGAACTCTCTATCAGCGTAAACACCGCCCGCACCCACCTGCGCAGCGTGTTTCAGAAAGTCGGCGTGCACTCCCAGGCTGCCCTGGTACAGCGCGTCACCCTCAGTCTCCAGTACGCGAGCCCTCTGAGCTGAGACCTCAAGCGGCGGCAAGCGGCCGCCATTCAGTTCAGGGCGACCTGTGCGCGGCTGGCAACAATTAATCAACAGGATCACTGCCCTGACTGCGGCAGCGATTGAGTTCAGAAAACTAAAGCCCCGGACCGGCCAGCATAATCCAGGCAACCAGACCCAGACAGCCTGCAGCGTGCAAGGCCAGGGTGAGGCGAATCATCCCGGGCAGGCCCGGCAGCCGGGCCGCAAGGCGGTAACCCAGCACCAGCCCAAGACCTCCCAGCAATGCGAACAACGTCAACGGCCAGGCCGACAGACCAAGGCGCTGCTGCCAGATCACCACACCCACTAGCGCGAGACCTTGCAGGCCGGCATACAGCACACCCGTCGGCACCAGCCCAAGTCGCACCGGCAAAGTTCGCTTGCCAGCCTGCGAATCAGCCTGACAATCGGGGACCTCGTTTATGAGCAGTACCGCTGCTACCCAGCAAGCCACAGGCAAGCCAAGCAGCACGGTCATGGAATCCAGGCTGCCCTGCTGCAACCAGGCAGCCCCGCAGACGGGCAGCACACCGAAGGCAAGAGCGACGGCAAGTTCGCCCAGACCACGACCTGCCAGCTGAACCCGGGGCCAGGAGTACAAACCTCCAATCCCGCCTCCCAGGGCACCCAGGACCAAAATAGGCCAGCCGTGCAGCCAAATCAGCAAGGCGCCGATTGCGCCGGCACCGATGGCCAGCACCAGGCTCAGGCGGGTCATCTGCGCCAGGCTGAGCACGCCGTTCTGGATAAAACGCGAGCCGCCAGTAAACGGATAAATACGTTCGTTATTCTGGCTGTCGGTGCCGCATTGCTCGTCGCCCACGTCATTCCAGACATTACTCGCGGCATGCAGCAGAGCGACGCCGAGCAAAGCCAGGACAAAACTGATCAGGTCCAAACGGCCTGATTGCCCGGCGCCCCAGGCGGTACCCAGAATAACCGGCAGTGCTGAAGCCGTGAGGAATTGCGGTCGCGTTGCCAACCAGGCCCGGCGCAGCGACGGCCCGATACCCGGGCCGGCAAAAGTCATGGCATCAGGTTCGCTGACGGCAACAAGTTTTGGTTCTGGAGTCTGCACGGTGCTTTGCCTGCCTATTGTATTCAGGCCGAATTCGTTTCGGCTGGCAGGAGTGTAAGGCTTCTGCCGGCGTCGCCGGCATATGCTCGACAGCTGACGGAGACCGGGAGCGGCGCTCGCGGGCCGCAACCGGGCATGGCCAGGCTAATCTCGAGACCTGACCGACCGCGCCTGAATCAAGGACGGGTCCGGTCGCAGCGAATCTCGCCGACAGCCCCAACCCGGCCCGTAAATGCCCCTATGATCCGATTGCAGGCAGTACTGGCAGCCTGAGCCGATTCCGTCGGCCGGGTCCGGCTGATTCCCTGGCGAGCAGCCATGTTCAGGTCCTGACCTGCCTCACGCAGATTGCTCAACCAGCCACTCAAGGTGCTCTGGCGGCCACCCAATAAGGCCGTGGCGACTTTCCCACCCGCCTTCGGAGCCGCCGCCACAGCAGCTGATCCAGGCCGCAGCTGGATACCGGCCTGCCAGTCCTGAGTCGCCCTACTGGGGGTGGTACCCAGCACTACAGCCAGACCAGCCGCCAGAAAAGCGCCTAAGGCTCTGTTTTTAATGATATTTGAATTGTTTTTAACGCTCATTTTGCCGCTCCTGTTGCCACCTCATGGCGGCCCTTGTCGTTGCGGAGCAGTATTGAGAATCCGGGCCACGAAGCCCTGAGGGAAAGCTGATCCTTTGCTGATACCGGCA
>JBPCXH010000015.1:0-15429 GCA_051008735.1 Gammaproteobacteria bacterium
TGTGGTCGCTGAAGGAATCGAAAATGCTGAAGTTATGCAGGTGCTGCAGAGCATGGATTGCGATATTGGTCAGGGCTTTCACTTTGGCGCGGCGATTCCAGCAGATCAGTTCGAGGCTCAGTGGGTCGACCGCTTCGAGCATTCCAGCGCGGCCCGCGCCTGACCGAGAGTCTTGCGGCATCCGCCGGCGGTAATGCATAGCGTGTATGGTTCGCGGATGGCGGATCCGATCTATCCATGCGCAGGCTTATATCAATGACGATTGTCATCGTCCGACGTAGAAGCTGGTCCGCTTGTCTGCTAATGGCCTTGGGTCTATTGCTTCTGGTCGCCTGTGCGCCCCCGGAGCGGGCAAGCTTGCCCGCTGATGAAGAGCCCGCCGGGCGCGTATCCGCCGACGCCCAAAAGTTCTTGCTGATCCCCGGAGAGTCCTGGGTGCGTATTCTGGTCTACCGCGATGGTGCCCTGGCTGCCCTGGGTCACAACCATGTCATCAGCACCACAGCCATCAGCGGACAGCTCGCTGTTGGGTCAACGCCGGCCCGTTCTGCCATCAGTTTTGAGTTCCCCCTCAGCTCTTTGTCTGTTGATTTGCCCGAGTTGCGTGATGCCGAAGGCGATGACTTTCCTGGTGAGCTGGATCAGGCCTCTATTGACGGGACGCGCGCCAACATGCTCGGCGAAAAAGTTCTGGCCGCCGCGCGCTTTCCCGCGATACAGCTGCGCAGCCACCGCATTGCCGGCGACTACCCGGATCTGAGCCTGCTGATGGATGTGACCGTTCGGGAGCAGACAACTCGCATCACGGTGCCTGCTACGGTCACGGCGAATCCAACCGAAATTGTCGCAGAAGGTAGCCTGAAGCTGCGGCAGACCGAACTCGGTTTGGTCCCATTCAGTGTTGCCTTCGGTGCTTTGTCCGTTCGCGATGAGATGCAGCTCAAATTCCGTTTGCTTGCCCGGGCCGTGCCTGACTAAGTCGGCGGGTGCCGGGTATCCGGGCGTCGTGCCGATCGTGGCATCTACGGACGCGCTCGCCGCCCAAGCCCCGCTATAATCGCCCGCTGTGCCTTCCCGCCTTACAGGATTTGCTTTTGAAGCCGAAAATTCTGCTATCCGTCCTCTTGCTTGTTGCCATTGCTGCCGCGGTGACTTGGTCCATGAGGCCTCAGGCAGTGGCGGTGTCCCTGGTTACGGCCGAACGTGGCGAAGTTCGTGCGACGGTAGCCAATACTCGAGCGGGTACGGTTGATGCCTGCCGACGGGCAGGGCTTTCCCCGGCGCTGGGTGGCCAGATGGCGCTACTCAATGTCGAGGAGGGCGAGTCAGTCACAACCAATCAGATCCTGCTGGAGCTTTGGAATGTGGATCTTAAGGCTCAAGTGTTGCTGTCCCGCCGTGACGCAGTCGCCGCCAGGGGGCGCGCGAAGGAAGCCTGCGTGCGTGCCGACGTGGCCGAACGTGAGGCAAAGCGCCTCAATGGCCTGCGCGAGCGCGGCCTGGTCTCGGAAGAAGAGGTTGATCTGGCCGACGGCGAGGCCGATGCAACGAGGGCTGCCTGTAATGCTGCCAAGGAGAACACCCGTGTCAGTGAGGCTCAGATCGATGTGTCCCTTGCCCAACTTGAACGCACTATTCTGAGGGCACCCTTTGACGGGGTCGTGGCAGAGATCAACGGCGAGTTGGGTGAATTCGTGACGCCTTCACCGTTGGGCGTTGCGACACCACCGACGGTTGACCTGATTGATGATGCTTGTCTTTATATCAGTGCGCCGATTGACGAAGTGGATGCGCCGGCCGTGCGTGAAGGTCAGCCGGCTTTTGTCACCATGGATGCCTTTCCCGACAAGCGCTTTGCCGGTGTTGTGCGCCGCGTTGCTCCCTATGTCCTTGACCAGGAAAAGCAGGCCCGCACGGTGGAGATCGAGGTTGAGATTACCGATCGTGGCAACAGCAACCTGCTGCCGGGTTACAGCGCAGATGTCGAAGTATTGCTGGAGGCCCGCGACGAGGTATTGCGTGTCCCGACCCAGGTCATCATGGAAGGCGGTCGCGTGATGGTGCTCAATGCCAACGGCCTTCTCGAATCGCGCCAGGTCAGCAGGGGCCTGGCCAACTGGGAGCACACAGAAATAGTTGATGGCCTGGTTGCCGGTGAACGCGTGGTGTTGTCCGTCGATCGTGATGGTGTAGTGGAGGGTGCGGCGGCAGTCGCCGAGTAAGCCGTGATCCAGCTGAAGGAGCTTTGCCGCGACTTCAATGTCGGTGAAGAGGTGGTCCACGCCCTGGAC
Source organism: Gammaproteobacteria bacterium (assembly GCA_051008735.1). Classification (GTDB taxonomy): domain Bacteria; phylum Pseudomonadota; class Gammaproteobacteria; order Steroidobacterales; genus J054. Next base: position 2,292 of record JBPCXH010000015.1, read on the forward strand.
CATGTGAGTCTTAATCTGCCGGCTGGGGAGTACGTATCAATCATGGGCCCGTCCGGGTCGGGTAAATCAACCCTGCTTAATATTCTGGGCCTGCTGGATACCCCCACGGCCGGTAGCTATTCGCTGGATGGCGTCAATACCTCGCAGATGGCAGACAATGAGCTGGCCAGTGTTCGACAGAACAAAATTGGTTTCGTTTTTCAGTCTTTTCATCTGGTGCCGCGTCTCAGCGCTTTGGAAAACGTGGAATTGCCCATGATGCTGTCGGGGAATGATCCCCGGTTGCGGCGCGAGCGTGGTCACGCGGCGCTGGAACGTGTTGGCCTGGGGCACCGTGACAGCCATCGCCCCAGTCAGTTATCCGGTGGCGAGCGCCAGCGCGTGGCCATCGCCCGGGCCATCGTGATGGAGCCCAAATTGTTGCTGGCCGATGAACCCACCGGCAATCTGGACAGTGCTTCCGGTCGGGAAATTGTGGGCATCATGGAAGCCCTGAACGATCAGGGGCTGACCTTGCTTGTGGTGACTCATGATCCGTCCGTCGGCGAACGAGCCCGCCGTCAGCTGAAATTCAAAGACGGTCGGCTGGCATATGATTCGGGCGCGGGCGCTTGAGAGTTCTGGATTGCAACAAAATGGCCGGCGGCGCCCTGGTTCGCTATCCCGGACGCACTTTTATGATGCTGCTGGCGACCGCTATCGGGGTAGCGGCCGTGCTGGTGCTGACTTCCCTGGGGGAGGCGGCGCGCCGGTTCGTCACAGCCGAATTTCAGTCCCTGGGGACTCACCTGGTTATTGTGATTCCCGGGCGTTCTGAAACCAGCGGCGCCAATCCCGCCATGATGATCGCTGAAACCCCCCGGGATCTGACCCTTGATGATGCGCGGGCTGTTCTGCGCAGTCCCCACGTGGAGCGACTCGCGCCGGTAGTCGTTGGTGAGGCTTCTGTATCCCGGGGCAGCCTGGAGCGGGAAATCAGCATCATCGGTACAACGCCTGAGTTCAGGAAAATTCGCGAATGGAAGATGCGCCTGGGCGAGTTCCTGCCCAATGTCACCCTGGAACGGGGCGCCCCGCTTTGCGTGATCGGTTCTAACATTCGCGCTGAACTTTTCGGCACCGATCCGCCCCTGGGACAATGGCTGCGCGTGGGCGACCGTCGTTGCCGCGTCAGCGGTGTGCTGGCGCCCGAAGGGACTTCGGTGATGATTGATGTGAACGAAGTGGTCATCATCCCGGTTGTGGATGCTCAGGCCCTGTTCAATTCGCCCGGGCTGTTTCGTATCGTCCTGCAAGCGACCAGTCGCGAAGCCATGCCCCGGGCGCAGGCTGATGCAAAGCGCATCATCGCCGAGCGTCACTACGGCGAAGAAGATGTCACTGTGATTACTCAGGATGCCGTGCTCAGCACCTTTGATGGAATTTTCGGCACCCTGACTATGGCTCTGGGTGGTATCGCTGCTATTAGCCTGGTGGTGGCCGGGGTGCTCATCATGAATGTCATGCTGGTGGCTGTCAGCCAGCGCACTGCGGAGGTGGGTTTGCTGAAAGCCCTGGGGGCTACCCGTCGGCAAATCATTGCCCTGTTTCTGACAGAAGCCTTGTTCCTGGCTGCACTGGGCGCCGTCGTCGGCCTGATTCTCGGCTATGGCATCGTGGCAGCCATGCGCGTTTTCTACGCGACCCTGGATTTTGCGCCGCCTCTTTGGGCAGCCGCCGGTGCCTTGTTGGTTGCTATGGCCTGCGGCATCTTTTTCGGTATTTTGCCGGCCCGTCGAGCAGCAGACCTGGATCCGATCCAGGCGCTGATGGGTCGCTGAAGATGGAAGCCGCTGACCTCGTTCGTTTTACGGCCATGTCGGCACTTTCTCATCGGCTGCGCAGCGCCCTGACGGCCCTGGGAATAGGCATCGGTGTTGCCGCCGTCGTGCTGCTGACTTCTATCGGCGAAGGCCTGCATCAATACATGCTCGCCGAGTTCACTCAGTTCGGCACAAATATTGTGGGTATTACGCCGGGTGTCAGCACCACTTTTGGTTCACCCACCGGTGTACTGAATAGCGAGCGGCCCCTGAGTATTGATGATGCCGAAGCCCTCAAGCGGGTGCCGCGGGTGGTTGCAACCATGCCTGTGGTGCAGGGCAACGCGTCTGTGGAGGGCAACGGCCGCGAGCGGCGGGTCATGGTCAGCGGCGTCGGTACCGCCATGCCCCGGATCTTCCAGTTCACGGTGGCCCTGGGGGAGTTTTTGCCGCCCGATGACCCCCGGGCGCCACGCGCCTTCGCGGTCCTGGGCAGCAAACTGCGCGACGAGCTCTACGGGGAAACCAATCCCCTGGGTGAGCGTATAAGAATCGGCGGCGACCGTTATCGCATCATTGGCGTGATGGAAGCCAAGGGCACCGTGCTTGGATTCGACCTGGATGACACGGTGTATATACCGGCGGCCCGAGGACTGGAACTGTTCAATCGTGACAGCCTGATGGAGGTGGACGTGCTCTACGCGGAAGGGGCACGCGTGGAGGAGGTCAGGGAAGGCGTTCGTCGCATGTTGATGACCCGGCACGGGGGCGAAGACTTCACCATCACGACCCAGCAACAGATGCTCGATGTCCTGGGCTCGGTACTCAATGTTGTGACTTTTGCAGTGGCCGCCCTGGGCAGCATTTCCCTGCTGGTGGGCGGTGTCGGCATCTTCACCATCATGACCATTGCAGTTCGCGAGCGAACCTTTGAGATCGGTTTGCTCCGAGCGCTGGGCGCCTTGCGGGGCCAGGTTCGTAATTTATTTATTGGCGAGTCTATTCTGCTGGCCGGTGCCGGGGGGGTGGCGGGTTTATTGCTGGGGGCGTTCATTATTGAAATACTCAAACTGGTGTTTCCTGCCATGCCCGTTTCCTATTCCATTCCCTATGCGGTAGCGGCAGAGTTGCTCGCGTTGCTGATCGGGCTTATTGCCGGTGTCTGGCCGGCGCTGCGCGCGGCACGACTGGATCCGGTAGAGGCTTTGCGTGCTGAATGAATAGCAGCTCCAACTGGCTTGTGCAGATGTTTGCAGCTCTGGATGCCGGCGGCGTACCGGGCCTGTTTCCGTGGCTACATGATGACCTTAAGTTTCGTTTCGCCGGCTATCCGCCTGGCCGGGGCGCGCAGGCTTTCGCCGATGCATGGGGGGCCATGTCAGCGCCCATCGCCTCGGTCAGTCATGAACTGGAGCAAGTCTGGGAGTTAGGTGACGAGGCCATCTGCCGAGGAGAGGTGACCTACCGTCTGCACGATGGGCGCACCGTGCGGGCGCCATTCGCAAACGTATTTCGGCTGCGTGACGGACTGATCAGTGAGTACCTGATTTACGTGGATGCATCCGCCGTGTTCGGTCCCGCGCCTGGCTAGTGGGTTCGCCGGCTGTCCGGCCCGGTTAGCATTAGCCCATGGAAGCTTTTGATCAGATTTATGCGCGTGCCGTGGCGCTTAAGGGCGAGTCGCAGCTGGCGGCCTGGTTGCCCAAGCATCGCAGTGAACTGGCCCTGAAGCGATTGCCGCCGGAACGCTACCTGGCGGAAATGAGCCGGGCTATTTTTTGCTCGGGCTTTGTGTGGAAAATAGTGGACTACAAGTGGCCCGGGATAGAGGAGGCGCTCTACGGCTTTGATCCGGTTGCCTGTGCCTATCAGCCCGACGAGGCAATAGAGGCATTGATGGGCGATACGCGGGTGATTCGCCACATGAAAAAGCTGCGTAGTGTGCGCGATAACGCGAGCTTTATCCTGGACGTGGAACGTTCACACCAAAGTTTCGGCCGCTATATTGCCGAGTGGCCAACGACGGATATCACTGGCTTGCACGCCACCCTGAAAAAGCGAGGCAGTCGCCTGGGCGGGCGAACGGGGGCGAATTTTCTGCGCCGTGTGGGCAAGGACACCTTTTGCCTGACTCGAGACGTAGTGGGTGCCCTGGTTCATCAGGGTGTCGTGGATAAAAACCCGACGGCGAAGCGTGATCTGCAGCAGGTGCAGGATGCTTTTAATGAGTGGCAGCAGCAGAGTGGTCGGCCTTTGTGCGAAATTTCGCGGATTCTCTCCTGCAGCATTGCCGGCTGAGAGTGCTGGCGCCATAAAAAAGCCGGCGCGGACGGCAGGTTATTCAGAAGAATTACCCAGCGTCCGAGCCGGTCGAATCCACAGCGCCGACTGCGATGCCATGTGTTGGCGGCATGAATCGCAACGGTAGCGAAAAATTAGCACGCCTGACTGTGTGTCATAGCCAAGCTTTGACATAATCGGCACATCCGCGGGCGCTGGAGCCGGTGTCTTCCCGGCGCAGACAGGAATACGGAATTCTTGTGCTGCGAAGTCGGTTGCGACAGGCTGGGTTTCAGGCCGGAGCGGCCCGGGTAATTTCTTAACGGAGAACTGAATGATGACAATCTGGCAGACCTGTCGCCGCTTCCGTCTGCTATTGCTGACGTTGGTATTTGTGGCGGCTCCGGCGCCGGGCCAGGACCTGCGCCTGGTGGCAACAGACTGGCCGCCCTATGTGGACACGAGTATTTCGCGCAACGGCGTCGCACCGGCCCTGGTTCTGGCTGCCCTGCAGCGGGCAGGCTACAAGGTGACTCTGTTTATTTACGACTGGCCGCGAGCCCTGACGGCAACCCAGGCCGGTGACTTCGATGCCATCACCACGCTCTGGTATACCGATGAGCGCGCCAAGACCATTGCTTTTACCGAGCCCTTCATCATGAATGAATTGCGGTTCATGCGTCGCGCGGGCGATACGGCGCAGGCCAACAAGCGAGAGGACCTGGTCGGCCTGCGGGTCGGCGTGGTTGAAGACTTTGCCTATGGCGCCCAGCCCTATGACACGACGGGTATCGAGGTGATCAGCGGCGGGAGTGTGGGCGAGAACGTGGAGAAGCTGCTGGCGGGCCAGGTAGATCTGATACTCGGCGACGGCATGGTATTGCGTCACGAAGCGGACAAGCTGCGGGCCGCCAAGAAGGTAGAGTTGCTGGCGCCTGTGCTGGAGAGTCGGGGCTTACGTCTGGGGATCTCTCGCCAGCATGATGATCATGAGCAGATTGTGGCGGATTTCGATGCCGCGATTATCGCAATGAAAGCTGACGGGACGTACAACAATATTCTTGGTCAGTATCGCATCAGTAATTAGCTTGACGGATTAGTAGCCTTCCAGCCCTTTATCAAGAGGGGTGCCGAAGCTTTTCAGGGCCATGGCAACAAGTGTGTACTGGCCGACGGCAAAAACCACATCCATTAGTTGCAGTTGATCATAAACAGCGCTCAGCTGGGCCCAGGTCCTGTCGCTAACGCACTGCCGTGAGTGCAGTTCGTCTGCCGCCCGGATCAGGGTGGCATCGAAAGCCTCCCAGTCCGGGTCCTCGGGCCCGCGTTGCACCCGCTCTATCTCGTCTCGCCCCAGGCCGGCCTTCAAGCCGATATGAACATGCTGCGCCCATTCATACTCGGCCTGGCACAGCCAGGCGGTGCGCAGAATCAGTAATTCCCTGTCTCGGCCAGACAGGCGGGAAGTTGGCCCGAGTACATGAGAACCCATCGCACCGAGAGCCTTTGATGCATCCCAGTGCCGCGCCAGGGTGCCGATGACGTTGTAGAAGCCACCCTCGCGATAGGCATAGTTCAGCAGTTCGCGTTGCTCGTCTGACCATTCAGTCTCGGCCAGAGGTGGGATGCGAGGTTTATTAAAATTTTCCATAAAAACAGCAACTTGTAAAATTTCTGGTGCCCTGTGGTGGCCAGCGAGACTTCCCGGCTGACAGTCTTTTTAGCGTCCCTGCGGCCTGTCTCAGGCGCCGCCGGTTGATCTGCTATATTGATCCCAAACCACAGGGGGCCTCCCCTGGGGGCCTCCCCGAAAAAACATCACAACAGGGGAGATACTGTGGCGATACCTGCAAGGCTCCATGACACGGAGCATGTTCGCAATATAGCCCTCGTGGGACACGCTGGCGCGGGTAAAACAAGCTTGCTGGAAGGCTTGCTGGCCCGCTCGGGAGCGATCCGATCCGCCGGCAGTATCGCGCGCGGCGACACAGTTGCTGATCACACGCCGTCTGAAAAGCAACTGGGCCATTCCCTGGAAACCGCCGTCTGTAATCTGGAATACGGCGGCGTGTACATGAACATTCTTGATACCCCCGGCTATCCTGATTTCATCGGGCGCGCCATGGGTGTGCTGCCTGCGGTGGAAACTGCCGCTGTGGTGGTCAACGCCCAGGCCGGCGTTGAGCTGGTGGCCCGCCAGATTATGCGCTTCGCCCGGGATCAGAAGCTTTGCCGCATGATTATCGTCAATCGGATCGACGCCGACGGCGTGGATCTGCAGGCATTACTGGAGGAGATTCGCGAGGCCTTCGGCCAGGAATGTCTGCCCCTGAACTTGCCGGCTGATAATGCGGCAACCGTCGCCGATTGCTTTTTTACCCTGACCGGTGAGGTCACGGATTTTTCTTCCGTGGCCAGTGCGCACACGGAAATTGTTGATCAGGTTGTCGAGCTTGATGAAGGGCTCATGGAGCTTTACCTGGAGCAAGGCCAGGAGATCACCGCCGAGCAATTACATGATCCCTTTGAGCGGGCCCTGCGCCGAGGGCACCTGATACCGGTGTGTTTCGTGTCAGCGGAAACAGGCGTCGGTTTAAATCAGCTGCTGAATATTTTCGCCCGAATGATGCCCAGTCCCCTGGAAGCCAATCCACCCGTTTTTTTAACGGGTGAAAGCGACGGAACTAATAAGGTGAAAGCGTCGGCGAGTCCGGCTGATCACTTCATTGGTCACATCTTTAAGGTCAATGTAGACCCTTATGTGGGGAAGATGGGGGTCTTTCGTGTTCATCAGGGCACATTGCGCTCGGGGGACCACATCTTTATTGGGGATCGCCGAAAAAGCTTCAAAGCGGCCCATTTATATCGTTTGCAAGGCGGCAAGACGACGGAGATCGCGTCAGCCGTCCCGGGTGATATCTGTGCCATCGCAAAAATTGATGAGTTGCGCTTCGACAGCGTGCTGCACTCCAGTCATGACGAGGACCAATATCATCTGCGCTCAGTCCGGCTCCCCTCGCCCATGCACGGCGTGGCCCTTGAGTTGGCCCGCCGCGGTGACGAAAAAAAACTTTCGGATGCCTTGCATAAGCTCGCTGCTGAAGATCCCAGCCTGATTATTGAGTTTAATGCTCAGGCCAATGAGACGGTCCTGCGTGGTATGGGCGAGCTCCATCTGCGTCTGGTTCTGGAACGTATGCGTGATGATTTTGGTTTATCGCTGCTGACACATCCGCCCAAAGTTGCCTACCGGGAGACGGTTACTCGGCAGGCTGATGGTCACTATCGGCATAAAAAGCAAACGGGTGGTGCGGGTCAGTTCGGCGAAGTCTATCTGCGTGTGGACCCCCTGCCGCGAGATAGTGGATTCGAGTTCAGGAACAAGGTTGTCGGCGGTTCTATTCCCACCCAGTTTATCGGCGCTGTGGAGAAGGGCGTGCGGCAGGTGCTTGCTGAAGGGGCTGTGGCGGGATATCCCCTGCAGGACATTCGGGTCACGGTTTATGACGGCAAGCATCATTCAGTTGATTCCAAGGAAGTGGCCTTTGTCGCGGCCGCCCGCAAGGCGTTCCTGGATGCCGTCCATAAAGCCAGCCCCCTGATCCTGGAGCCGGTTGCGCATGTGGAGGTCACAGTGCGCGGGGATTGCGTCGGCGATGTGACCGGGCATCTGGCAGGAATCCGGGGCCGCATCGACGGCAGCACGGCGCTGACTCGCAGCCGCTTCCGGGTGTCGGCACAGGTCCCGGTGAGCGAGCTGGATGACTACCAGACCACGCTGAAATCCATGACTGGCGGGGAGGGTAGCTTCACCCTGTCCTTCGATCACTACGCCGCGGTGCCGGGCGAAATCCAGCGCCGGCTCCAGCAGGGGCGTTCGTCTCCCGGCGCCGGGGAGCGTCGCCATGCCTGATAACCCACCAGAGGTTTTGCCGCTAAATCCCGCTTTGGTATACGAAAAATGCGCGGCATATGTTAAAAAGGTGGCGTTGTTGTGAATTCTACGGGACCGCCCTGCATGCTGAATGTCCCTGGCCATGCGGATCTGAAAAAAATAGTGGTATTGAATCCCAAAGGGGGTTCAGGCAAGTCGACCCTGGCGACCAGCCTCGCCGGTATGCTCGCGGCGCGAAAACAGCGGGTCGCCCTGATGGATTGCGATCCCCAGGGGTCGAGCCTGCGCTGGTTGCGCAAACGTGATTTAGAGCGCCCGGAGATTCATGGCATCGATGCCTGTGAGCATGATGCGACCCTGACTCGCAGCTTCCAGTTGCGCGTACCCGCAGAAATTCGCTACCTGGTGGTGGATACGCCGGCGTCCCTGCCCGTCCATGAATTGGTGCAGTACACGCGGGGTGCCCATGCGATCCTGGTGCCGGTTTTACCCTCGGATATTGATATTGATGCCGCGACGGACCTCGTTTCCGGCCTGTTGCTGGTGGCCAAGGTCAGTCGCCGCATGGGTCGCTTGGGCGTGGTGGCGAATCGAGTGCGGGAAAATACCGTCAGTTACCGACGGCTTAAACGCTTTCTCGACCGGCTGTCCATTGCCACAGTTTGCCAGTTACGTGATAGCCAGAATTATCTGCACGCAGCCGAACAAGGGATCGGTGTCCACGAGATGCAGCCCTCGCGGGTGGCCAAGGACCTGGATCAATGGGGCTCGTTAATCGACTGGCTGGCCCTGCGGCTGGAAACACCCCTGACGGCGCGAGATTTACTCCAGCCCGAGGGTGAGCGCAAAAGCCAGGCGGATAATGTCCACTACCTTGCCGACCTTCTGGCCGACCGCGCCGCGCGCGCCGGTGACTAGGACATTTGCTGATCGGCGGTCACGCCGCGCTGACTTTTTTCCCCAGTTGTTGCCAGAGGTCACCGCACAATCGCGGGCAAGGATCAGGCTGAGTTTGACGGCTTATCCGAAAGCGCAATACAGCCATCGAAGCCCTGCCAGCCAATTTGCAAGCCGTGCCCTGGAGTCTGCTAGTGCCCGGTCCGGCCTCTCAGGCGGTCGTTGCTGAACAGTCGTTAGTGGCCAGTTCCCTGGCCTGCTTGATCCATTCATCGCGCTTGGGTAGCGAGGGCGCGATCGCCAGCTTGTCCGCCAGCGCGGCGATTTCGACCGGATCCAGCACCGCCAACTGGGGGAAAGTGCGGATACCGTGGGAATTAAGTCGTCGTTCCAGTGCGGGCCCGATCCCTCGAATACGCTGCAAGGGGTCCCTGGATTGTTCGCTGTCCGGCGCGGGTATCTGAGCTGGTTCTACCTGGTCGCCGCGCTGTAATTTTTTGATTGCCTGGCGATAGGAGTTGATCTGACGCGCCAGCGGGGCTACGCGATGTTTCCACGACTCCACTGTTTGTTGCAGTTCGTCGATACGAACATCGCGATCTTTCAGGCGTGTTTCCAATTCCCGTTGGCGATGCGCTGCGGTGGCCAGCTTTTCGCGCAATTCGCCACGCTCGGCGCGACTGGCAGCCTGCTTAGTGTCTGAAATAGCGGGGACTTTCATAGACCGGGTATCCGTTTCTCGCCGACCAGCCTGGGCTGCGAGTTCATCTCGCTCGATCTGCAACAGGCTCAACTCATGCTGGAGTTTCTTTGTTTGTTCCTGTCCCGCGTCAGCCTGCGCTTGAACCCCCGCCAGTGATTCCCGGGCAACGTCTTCAGCCTGGCGACTTTCATCCAGACTTAATCGCAAGTCCTCATTCTGTTGTTGCTGAGTGCTCGTTTGCTCGTCAATCGCGCTGAGTTTTTCGCGCAGTTGATCGCGAGCAGATTCATGTTTCCTTAATCTTTCAATCACGCGTTGCACTTGCTTCCGATAGCGGCTGCGCTGCGCCTGTAGCAGGGCATGGTGTTTGTCGCGGCTGATGTTGTCGCCCGAGGATTCACCGGTGGCATTCATCCATGCGCGGCACAGCAGCCAGCCTGCGGGAAAGGCCATAGCCACTGCGATTAGCAACATAATCAGACTGGACATGCTCGGATATACCCATCGACGCAGCGCAAGCCAGGCGCTGCGAGGGTCAAGCTTAGAAACTGTCTGCGGCAGATGCCTTGCGTTACATCACGATTCCGCCATTTCGCTGCCCTGGAGCAGGCTGCGCAAGGCCGGTAATGCCGTGTTGCAGTCGTGATTGCACTTAAGCTGGAGCAGTTCATCGGCCCGGGTGCGGCCCTGGTTGACGGCCGCGACGGGAATATCCTGCTGGTGGGCCTCCCGGGCAAAGCGGAAGCCGGAAAAGACCATCAGGGATGAGCCCACGACAAGCAGGGCATCGGCCCTGGCAAGGGCCTTCCGGACATCACCTACCCGGTGTCGGGGGACCGACTCGCCAAAGAACACCACATCAGGTTTCAGCGTGCCGCCGCAGGCCGGGCAACCCGGCACCTGGAAGCGCTGGTAATCGTCATCGGCCAGCACAGCATCCCCGTCCGGGGCGGGTCGCGCCGCCGGCCTCCAGTCCGGGTTGGACTGCTCCAGTAGCGCCTGAAAACTATCCCGGCGCTGGAGGGTGTCGCAATCCAGGCAGCGTACCTGGTCCAGGCGACCGTGCAGATCGGTGACCGGGTCGGAACCGGCCTGCTGGTGCAGACCATCAACATTCTGGGTCACCAGGTGCGTGATGCGCCCGTCCTCTTGCAGTTGGGAAATTGCGCGATGGGCGGCGCCGGGTTGTGCATTCCTGATACGAGACCAGCCGATTGCACTGCGGGCCCAGTAGCGTTGACGAACCGCGGCGCTGCCGACGAAATCCTTGTACTGAACCGGCGCCGGGTGCTGCCAGTTACCGGAATCATCCCGGTAGGCCGGAATCCCCGATGCGGTGCTGCAACCCGCACCCGTGAGCACCAGCAGGCGCGGGTAACGTGTGCAGAACTCTGCCAGCGGTGCGAACGCTGAATTACTCAAGGCGGTCCTTTATCAGGCGACGCTGCGACGCCGGGCAGCGATGCGCTCATTCAACTCAAGTTGTTTCTCCAGATGAAGCTTCACGGGTCGCATGGCGGGCCGCACACTGTCGCGTTCACTCATTGCCGCCAGCCATGCATCCAGTCGCGGGGTGTCAGTGGGCCGTGAAAAGTCACCGAGTTCTTCGTACACGGGCAGTCGTTCGAAGAACGGTAAAAACTGAAAATCCACCAGTGAGGGCTCTGCGCCGAACCAATAGGGTCCTTCACCGTTGCCGGCCAGGCCCCGTTGCTCGATTTCATGAATAACAGCGGTCGCTTTTTCAGCACTCGTTGCCCGGCTTTTTTCGTCTCCGCTTTTCCACATCAGCGCATTCATGGCCGGTAGCAATTTGCTGTCGCAGAAATCCATCCAGATGCGCGCCTTTGCGCGTGCGGCCGGGGTAGCCGGCATGAGCGGGTGGGCCGGGAAGCTTTCATCAAGATACTGATTGATGATGGCTGACTCATAGAGTATTTCGCCCTTGTGGCGCAGCACCGGCACCTTGCCCGTCGGGGAGATGTCGGCCCAATTAGCGGGCCGGTTGGACAAATCGATTTCGTGCATCTCGAACGGGATGTTTTTTTCCGCCAGTACCATGCGGGTGCGCTGCGCGAAGGGGCAGGCTTGTACGCTATAAAGCTCGACTTCGGACACGGCAGGTCTCCCATTAGCTGACGGTGTCTACCGACTGCTGCCTACGCTAGCTAAGTCGCGCCGCGCTCGCAAAGCGCGTCCCCGGGCAGCCACTGTGCGGGCGGTGTCAGGAACCCTGGCTGATCGCCTGTTCCAGTGCAGCTGTGGGGTGCTCGGGCGGGGCAGGCGGCAGGGCCCGGGCAATATGTCCGTCCATTCCGGATGCCAGCAGCCGCGGGTTCTCAAGGCGCTCTCCGGTGCTGTCATGGGTCAGTAGTATCGTCGGCCGCAGCGGCCACGCACTGTTCTGAGAGCAGACGATGCCGCTGCTGCCATCAACCAGTTCGACCCGTGTGCCGGTGGGATAGACCCCCAGCGCGTGAATGAATTCATCCACCAGGGCGGCGTCGAAACGCTCGCCGCGCTCGGCATTCAGGAAACGCAAGGCATCGTGAGCAGAGATGCCTTGCGCGTAGCGGCGATTCAGTGTCAGGGCATCAAAGGTATCCACTATGCCGGCAATACGCGCGAACAACGGGATCTCGGTACCACTCAAATGCCGCGGATAGCCGCTTCCATCCAGGCGCTCGTGATGTCCCAGCACCATGTCAGTGACTCGAGGGTCCGCACCCTCGCTGAGTCGCACCATGGCGTGGCCTTGCATAACGTGACGATTGATAAAAAAGCGTTCGGCGGGATTCAGTTCGCCGGGCTTTGCCAGAATGGGCACCGGCACTGAGGTCTTGCCAATATCCAGCAGTAGGCCGCCGATGGCCAGTTGCCGCAACTCACTGTTCTCAAGACCCAGTTGCTGGCCGAACAAAATGGCGTGGATTGAAGTGCCCAGAGAGCGGCGATACAACAATCCGCTGGCGCCATTCAGTCGGATCAGCCACAGACAGGCGTCGGGTCGTTCCTTTACTTCCTCCACCAGCTTGGCCGCAGCTCGGCGCAGCGGTGCGAGCTCCATGCGGCCATGGGCGCGTGCCTCCTGGACCGCGGCTGACAGGTGCTCCACGACCCGGGCCAGGGTCGTCCGGGCGATACTGAAATCATCGTGCGCAGCAAGCACTGCGGGCAATGTGTCGGGCCCCGCGGCGAGCGTCGGCTGGGCCTCGGCACTGCTGCGCGCCGGATCCACATAAACGTAGTGGCAGCATCTGCGCAGGGCCGCAAGCTGTTCTTCGGTGCCCACCAGCATGCCCGGGCCATCAAAAGGTGTGTGCAGCCAGGAGCGGTCGAGCTCGGCCACATACATGCCCGTTTCGAGACGGTCGCAGCTTAAGGTAATCAGGTGATCGGCCATGAAAACCGGGGCAAAGGCTAGAATAATCAACAAATCTAGCAGGCTTGGCAGTCTGGAGCTGTGACCCTGGCCACGCCGCCACCATGTTGCGGCTTATGTAAGGCGAATGGCCGTGTTCAGCCGGGTTCAGACGGCATCCTTGTCTTGCCGCTTAAGCC
>JBPCXH010000016.1:0-9932 GCA_051008735.1 Gammaproteobacteria bacterium
ATTGAACGGATCAATGTGGCGACCTATCAGTCGGTTTCCGGCGCCGGCCGCAGTGCCATGGAAGCTTTGGCCGGCCAGACGGCCGGGTTAATGAACGGCCAGGGCCTGGAACTTGAGGGTAATGAGAAGCAGATCGCGTTTAATGCGATCCCGCACATCGACAGCTTCCAGGACAACGGGTATACAAGGGAAGAGATGAAGATGGTCTGGGAAACCCGCAAGATCCTCGGTGACGAGAGTATCCGGGTCAATCCCACGGCGGCGCGGGTGCCGGTGTTTTACGGGCACTCCGAAGCTGTTCATATTGAGACCAGAGATCGTATCTCAGCCGATGAGGTTCGCGCGCTGCTGGCGCGGGCGCCCGGCGTTGAGGTGCTGGATAAGCGGGATACGGGCGGGTATCCGACGGCAGTGACCGAGGGCGCGAAGCGTGACGAGGTTTTTGTCGGACGGATCCGCGAGGATATCTCTCATGATCATGGCATCAGCATGTGGGTGGTTGCCGACAACATCCGGAAGGGTGCGGCGCTCAACAGCGTGCAGATTGCCGAGATATTGGTGCGTGACTACTTGTAGGCTATAGTTATGTTCAATCCAATCGCCTGAGAGTAAGTGTGCGCTTACTTGTAGGCAGCCACGGATGATGCAGGGACTGTTAGTCGGGGAATTGTGATGCCGCGAATTTATATCTTCGCGATCTTGGTGTTGGCCTGGATCCTGCCCTCAACCGTCTTTGCCCTCGGGCTGGGCGAAATCGACTTGAAGTCGGCTCTAAACCAGCCCTTCTTGGCGGAAATTCCGGTGACGTCCGCGTCTTCGGATGAGGTGACAGACCTGGAGGTGGCGTTGGCTTCCAACGACACCTTCGATCGCTATGGGCTGATTTTGCCCGCCTTCATGCTTGATTTTGAGTTCGCGGTGACCGCGCGCGACGGACGCAGTTTTATTCGCGTGAGTTCGCGAAACCCGGTGATTGAGCCTTTCGTCACCATGCTGCTGGAAGTCAAATGGGCCCAGGGTCGCTTGCTGCGGGAGTATACGGTCCTGCTGGATCCCCCCATATTTGACGCCGCGGTCGCTGCGGCGCCGGTGGCGCCTTCTGCCCCCGCGCCGGCAGCCGCGCCGCAGCCCGTTCAGCGCCCTGCAGCTCCGCGCGAGCCGGCACGCGCTCCAACCCCTGCTCCAGCCCCCGCTCCGGTACCGGCGGCTCGGCCTTTGCCAGCTGCCAACCCGGGTTCCTTCGGTCCCGTGCAGCGCAATGAAACGCTGTGGGGTATAGCCCAGCGAACCCGGCCTGATCCCGCCATGGATATCAACCAGATGATGCTGGCGATTTATGCCGCTAATCCGGAAGCTTTTAACGGCAATATCAACCGCTTGCGGGCCGGCGCTATTTTGCGTATTCCGGACGCGGCCGAAGTGTCTTCGGTATCCCGCCCTGATGCCTTCGCCGAAGTCCGACGCCAGAACAGCGCGTGGCGGCAGGACGAGCCGCCGACCGACACGGCGCGTCTGCGCCTGGTGCCGCCACCCAGCGGCGAGGCAGAAACGCCGGAACCGACCGTGAGCGCAGAGGCTGGCGCAACTCCCGCTGATGCAGCCCTGTCTGGCCGGGTCAGCGATCTGGAGGCGGAACTGGCCAATCGCGAGCGCTTACTCCAGTTGCGTAATGAAGAGCTGGCCGAACTGCAGGACCAGCTGGCTCAGCTTCGCCAACAGGAGCTTGATAAGCTTATTGCTGAGGGTGAAAGCGCGGAGCTTGCTGAACCTGTCACCGAATTACCCGGCGAGACTCTCGAGCCCGAGCCGGCGCCTGATGAAACCACTGTTCCTGCCCAGGCCCCCGAGCCCACTCGTTCCACCCTGCCGCCTGTGGTCAGTGCACCGGCTGATGAACCTTCGTTTATTGGCCAGTTGCTCGGCAGCATCTGGTTGTACGTTGGTTTAGGTGTCGCCCTGCTGGCCGGATTGTTGCTTGCCCGTCGTCGTCGCGGTGGCGATGAGCCTACGGGCACCTGGGAGACCCTGGGCGGCGACGAGGTAATTGACGACCAGTCCCGCTTGTCAACGGAACGCTTGCGGGCGCCCGTTGGCGATGCAGAGGAAAAAACCTTCGTTGTCGAGGAAGTACCTGCGGAGGATTCCTTTGGTCTGGAGGTGGGCAGCGGCACCGAAGTGATGGAGATCAATCGGTCCGGTGATCAGGAGCTGCCGCTGGAGAAAACTCTCAGCAGCGACGGTGCACTGAATCTTGACCAATCGGATCCCCTGGCAGAGGCCGAATTCCATTCGGCCTATGGCCTTTACGACCAGGCTGCAGACCTGTTGAACGCAGCGATTGAGGTGGAGCCAGATCGGCTCGATCTGCGACGCAAACTGATCGAGGTCAATTTCAGCTGGGATAACAGCGGTGCTTTCCTGAAGGCCGCGACGGAATACAACGATCGTATCGAACCCGGCTCAGATTCCTTCTGGAATAAGGTCTTGGTCATGGGTAAGCAATTGTGCCCCAATGAGGCCCTGTTTGAGGGCGCACCGGGCGCAACAGTCGGCGGCGATGACTTGGATCTGGCATTGGATGATGAGGGGGCCGGTGCGGTCGATCTCGATCTCGATGCGGGTGACGGTGATGTTGACCTGGACTTGTCGGCTGGGCCTGATGACATGGGCCTGGACTTTGATATGGGCGATGCTGCGCTTGATGAGGAAGAGGCAGACCACTCTCCGACGGAGGAACAATTGGCGGGAGACTCGCCCACCGTTGAGACGCCGACGATTGAGACGGCTGGCCTGTCTTCGCCAACGGTAGAAACACCGACCATCGAACAGCCCATGAATGAGCCGACGATGGAGACGCCAACCATTCAGACCCCGATTGATGTGGGTATGGATGAGGATTCCGGCGATGCGACGGCGGCCCTGGATCTGGATGAGCTGGGCCTTGATTTGTCCGAGTTTGAGGACGCGGCTGCTGATGTGGAAGAAGCTGCTGATGAGGAAGAAATTGTCGGCGATGACGATGCCACCCTGCTGGCCAGTGATCTGAACGATGATGAATTGCTGGCGAATGCGGCCTCCGGTCTGGATTCCACAGCCGAGGTGGAGCAACTGAGCGATGACTTGCCGGATGATGAAGACATGGACGTGGATTCCACCGCAGAGATGCGCTCTTTGGAAGACATGGATGAAGACCCGGGGCTGGATGCACTGAGTTCCGCGCTGGCCAAGAGCACGCCTGGTGCAGAAACAGGCGGCGAGACGGACAGCGAGACGGACAATACCGTCGATCAGCCAAGGGCTGTATCCGACGAAACAGCCGAGCTACCCGGCCCTGCGGACGTGCAGGACGAGGGCATCGATTTAGATATCGGCGACGAGGTCCCCGCTGAAGACCTGCCCACCAGCGCCATGGAGAAGCCGAAGGTTAGCGGACCGGAAGGTCCCACCATGACCGAGGTGGGCACCAAGCTTGATCTGGCACGGGCCTATATCGACATGGGTGATCCCGAAGGCGCCAAGAGCATTTTGGGCGAAGTCATCGATGAAGGTGACGAAGCGCAACGCCAGGAGGCGCAGCGCCTGCTCGACAATTTGTCGAGCTGAAGCCGGGTCAGCGGGCGTTGACAGAACCGGGCCCAGGGCTCCGGCGTGTCGCTATCGGGGTTGAATACGATGGCACGCCCTACAACGGGTGGCAGATGCAGCCCCACGCGCCGAGCATTCAGGACACACTGAACGACGCCTTGTCCCAGGTTGCCAATGAAACAGTGTCTTGCGTGGGCGCGGGTCGGACGGATACCGGCGTCCATGCGGCCGGCCAGGTCGCGCATTTTGACACGGCGGCCGAACGCACGCCCAGATCCTGGCTGCTGGGCTTAAACAGCAATTTACCGTCTGACATCAGCGTTCAATGGGCCATCGCTGTGTCGGATGATTTTCACGCCCGCTACCGGGCTACCAGCCGGGTCTATCGATATCGCATTCTGAATCAGCAGGCGCGTTCTGCCCTTGAGCACAATCGGGCCTGGTGGGTACGCCAGCCGCTCAACGTCAGCGCGATGAGAGCTGCAGCCGGGTACTTTATCGGCAAGCACGACTTTTCTGCTTTTCGCGCCGCGGCCTGTCAGTCCAAGAGCCCGGTGCGCACCCTGACCCGGATGGAGTTAAGCCAGCAAGGCGCGATGCTTTGCTTTGAGATTGAGGCCAATGCCTTCCTGCACCACATGGTCAGAAATATGCTGGGTACCCTGGTCCGGGTTGGCCGGGGCGAGGCCGAGCCTGTCTGGGTCCGTGATCTACTGGCCACTCGCGACCGCAAGCTGTCCGGCATGACAGCTCCGGCGGCAGGGTTGACGCTCATGGCAGTTCGTTATCCGGCAATTTTTGGCCTGCCCGATGACCAGGTGACGTGATTCGCCCGCGGTGCTTGTTTATGATGCTTAACCCATGAACTGGTTCGACAAGATCATGCCTTCGCGCATCAATACCGAGCGCCGCAAGCGTTCGGTCCCTGAGGGCTTATGGCTCAAATGCCGTCAATGCAGCGCGCAGTTGTATCGCTCGGAACTGGAGCGAAATTTTCACGTCTGTCCGAAATGCAGTTACCACATGCGCATTACCGCGCGGGAACGTCTGGAGATGTTTCTGGATCAAGGCACGGGTCGGGATTTGGCCGACAATCTGGAACCCGTTGATCCGCTTAAATTTAAGGACAGCAAACGCTATCGCGACCGGATCACGCAGGCTCAGCGAGACACGGGGGAGGCGGACGCACTGGTCGCCATGACGGGTCAGCTCAAGGGGCAGCCGGTGGTGTCCACGGCCTTTGAATTCAAGTACATGGGTGGCTCCATGGGCTCGGTAGTGGGAGAGAAGTTTTCCCGGGCGGCGACCTTCAGTCGGGATAACCAGATGCCGTTGATAAATTTTTCCGCCAGTGGTGGAGCACGTATGCAGGAGGCGTTGTTCTCCCTCATGCAAATGGCCAAGACCAGCGGTGCCCTGGCCGCCCTGGCCGAGGCGCGGGTGCCCTATGTGTCCGTGCTCACGGATCCTACGACCGGGGGTGTGTCGGCGAGTCTTGCCATGCTGGGTGATATCAATATCGCCGAGCCGAATGCACTGATTGGTTTTGCCGGACCGAGGGTTATCGAACAGACCGTCCGCGAAACCCTGCCTGAAGGCTTCCAGCGCAGTGAATTCTTACTCGAGCATGGCGCCCTGGATATGATCGTGGACCGGCGCGAGCTGCGCGACGAAGTGGCGCGATTGCTGGCCAAGTTGATGAAGAAGCCTGAGCCCGTCGACTGAGGTCGGCGCGCCCTTTGAGCAACCGGGCATGTCCCGATCCCTGACAGCATGGCTCGAGTATCAGGAGTCTCTGCACCCGCGTGAGATTGAACTGGGCCTGGACCGCAGTCGTCTGGTGGCTGAACGGCTTAATCTCAGACCGCCGGCCGGCCGGGTATTCACCGTTGCCGGAACCAACGGCAAAGGCTCAACAGCTCATTATCTCAATAGCCTGATGACTGGCCGTGGCTGGCGAGCCGGCCTGTATACCTCGCCCCATTTGCGGCTATATAACGAGCGCATCCGAGTTGCTGGTCAGGCGGTGAGCGATGAGGCCCTCGTGGCGGCTTTTGAAGCGGTTGATAATGCCCGCGCCGAGGTACCCCTGACCTATTTTGAGTTTGGGACGCTAGCGGCCCTGTGGCTCTTTACCGAGGAAAACCTCGACGCCTGGGTTCTTGAAGTTGGCCTGGGCGGGCGTCTGGACGCGGTCAACCTCATCGATGCGGACTTCAGTCTGATTACCACCGTGGATTTTGATCATCGCGACTGGCTGGGCGATACCATCGAGGCGATTGCTGCGGAAAAGGCAGGCATTCTGCGGCCGCATCGACCCGCTTTCTATGGTGACCAGCCCCTGCCCGCTGCGGTTCGTAATCGGGCCGATGCTATTGCTGCAGATCTGAGAGTGGCCGGGCAGGATTTTGGCCACGTGCGCAGTGACGATCACTGGGGCTGGTGGACCGATGGCTTTGATCAGGCGAATTTGCCAATGCCTTCACCCGGGGATGATGTCCAGCTGGCTAATCTCAGCCTGGCCCTGGCGGCGGCTGGGGCTTGCGACCGGGATCTTCTGGCTAGTGGCAATATCTCGTCGCTCGTCTCCCGGTTTGAGGTCTCCGGGCGTTTTCAGCGTTGCTCTCGAGAGGGCCAGGAATGGATTTTTGACGTCGCCCACAACCCGCAGGCCGCCGGCGTCCTCGCGCAGCGGGTCCGTGAATTGCCGCCGGTGGCTGTGACCACCCTGGTGCTCGGTCTGCATGCCAGTAAGGATCTGAACGGATTTCTTGCGCCTTTTGATGGCCTGATCCAGCGTTGGATTTGCTGTCGGGCCGGTCAAATGGCGGGTTGGGACCCCGGTGGGCTGGCAACCCGGCTGGAGGTCATGGGCAAGCTTGAGGTCTTTTATGAGGAATCACCCGCTGCTGCTGTCGCCCTGGCCGCCGGGGGCACGCCGCGTTCGGAACGGGTTATCGTCTGCGGTTCCTTTGAAGTCGTGGGCCCCGCCATGGCTGCTCTGGGATTAACCGTTAACTGATGCGCTTGTTCCAGCATCAAGGCTGCCAAGCTTTGCGTCACCGAAGGTTTTATACTGCACGCCGCGTTGTTCGAGGTCTTTGATGGATCGCCAGCTCCTAGAGCGCATGGTTGGCGCTGCGGTACTGATCCTGGCACTCGTGGTCATTGCGCCCGCGATCCTGGACGGACCGGGTGACGGTACCGAAGCGGTGCCCGTTTCGGTACCCGGCGACCGTGTGGTTCGCACCGTGACAATTCGCCCCGACCAGCGCGCTGAGCAGCCGCCGGTGGCTATACAGAGCCCGCCTGCCAGACCGGCGCAGAAGCCCGTGGAACCCAAAGTTGCTGCTGCGCCGGCGCCGCCTCCGGAGGCAAAACCCAGGCCAGAGCAAAAACCTGAGCCTAAGCCAGAGCCAAAACCAAAACCCGTCGCCAAGGCGGCACCAAAACCGGCGACAACGGCCAATCTCAGCGGCTGGGCGGTGCAGCTCGGAAGCTTCGCTAATCAGGCCAATGCAAAACGCCTTTCAGGGGAAGTCGCCGCCAAGGGTTACAAAACCTATTTGCTGCCCCTGAAACGGGACGGACGAACCCTGTACCGGGTGCGTGTGGGGCCTGAATCCACGCGACAGGCCGCCGATGAATTGGCAGCCAGGCTCAAGCAAGCGGGTTATAAAGGCCAGGTGGCGGCCCAAAGCCCGGAGTCATGAGAACGCGATGAACTGGATCGATTATGCCCTGTTGGGTTTGCTGGCCCTGTCAGGCGTCGTGGGCTTGTTTCGCGGCCTTGTTAAAGAAGCCTTGTCCCTTGCCGTTTGGGTTGTGGGCATATGGTGTGCCTGGAATTTTGCTGATCTGGCGGCTGCCCGCATGACCGGCTGGGTCGAGGATCCGGTGCTGCGCTTGTGGACGGCCCGATTGGTGGTGCTTGTGGGTGTACTTATCGCAGGTGGGCTCTTGACCGCCCTGTTGTCCTTCCTGCTCGATCAAACGGGCCTGACGGGGACCGATCGACTGCTGGGCGGACTGTTCGGGCTCGGTCGGGGCGCTATCCTGGCCGGACTGGTCGTCATTGCGCTGCAATTCACCGGCTTTGATGCTGATCCTTGGTGGCAGGAGTCCAAGCTGATACCGTATGCGGCGCCCGTCGCCGATGCTTTGCGCGACGCCGCCTCAGAGGGCATAGACATGCTGCAGGAAGCTGAGCTGCCCGCCGCTGTAGAATTACCCCAGTCGACCAGAACGGAGCCCTGAACAGACGTGTGCGGAATCGTCGGCATCGTTAGTAACCAGCCGGTTAATCAGGCGATCTATGACGCCTTAACTGTGCTCCAGCATCGAGGTCAGGACGCGGCGGGTATCGCCACAGACCTTGATGGGACCTTGTACACGCGCAAGGGCAACGGCCTGGTGCGTGACGTATTTCAACAGCGCCACATGTTGCAGCTGCTGGGTAATTCGGGAATCGGTCACGTCCGCTATCCGACGGCCGGCTGGTCCAGTTCGTCCGAAGCCCAGCCTTTCTATGTGAATTCGCCGTATGGCATTTGCCTTGCCCACAACGGCAACCTCACTAATGCAGAAGAGCTGAAGCGCGTACTGATTCATGAGGATCGTCGCCACCTGAATACAGGTTCGGATACCGAGGCGCTACTGAATGTCTTTGCCGATGAATTACAGCGCCAGGATGGCGGTGGCCTGACGCCCGAGGCAATTTTTGCCGCAATCAGCCAGGTGCATCGGCGTTGTCGTGGTGGCTACGCTGTCGTCGCGTTGATTATCGGTCACGGTATCGTTGCCTTCCGCGATCCCCATGGCATACGCCCGGTGTGTATAGGTCGACGCGATACACCCAGTGGTGTGGAGCATATGGTGGCCTCGGAGAGTGTTGCCATGGATGTGCTCGGCTTTGAGAAAGTTCGAGACATTCTGCCAGGCGAGGGCGTGTTTATTCGCAATGATGGCGAGCTGTTCAGTCAGCAGTGCGGTGAGCGCCACAGCTATACACCTTGTATTTTCGAGCAGGTTTATTTTTCACGTCCGGATTCCATTATTGACGGGATTTCCGTGTACAAGGCCCGCTTGCGCATGGGGCAGAGTCTGGCTGATCAGATTCTCCGCCGGCAACCACATCATGACATTGATGTGGTTATCCCGATCCCGGATTCCAGCCGCACCAGTGCGCTGGAGGTGGCTCACCGACTGCGGGTGAAGTATCGGGAAGGTTTCGTCAAGAATCGTTATATCGGTCGTACGTTCATTATGCCGGGGCAGGAGCAGCGCAAGAAATCTGTGCGCAGCAAGCTCAATGCCATTGAACTGGAATTTGCCGGCAAGGCAGTGCTGCTGGTTGATGACTCGATTGTACGCGGCACCACGTCCAAGCAGATTATTGAAATGGCGCGGGAAGCGGGCGCCAGAAAAGTCTATTTCGCTTCTGCTTCGCCGCCGGTCCGTTATCCCAATGTCTATGGTATCGATATGCCGGCTGCATCAGAACTGGTGGCTTCGAATCGCAGCGAGGACGAAGTGGGGAAGTTTATCGGTGCTGACTGGCTGATTTACCAGGAACTTAATGACCTGGTTGCGGCGGTCAACCATGGCAATGCAGAGATCGATGGCTTCGATGCATCCTGTTTTTCCGGTGACTATGTGACCGGGGATGTCAGTACCACCTATCTGGCGCGTCTGGAAAAGGAGCGCTCCGATCTGGCCAAGGCGGAGCGTGAGGCGCAACGCCAGGCATTGGAGGGGGATGATGATTCCCTGTCTGCCGGGCCCCAGGCCGGTGCTGCCTGAGGCTGTGCCAATCCGGGTCCGGAACATGGCTGTATGCTGAGCACCAAGCCGCGAATTTTTATTATCGATGACAGTGCCGATTACCGCGCACTGTTATCCCATCACGTCACGGCCCACTGGCCTGACGCTGTGGTACGCGATTACGACCCGCTGTTCTCAGGGCGCTTGCCTGACGCCTTTTCCGGTGCCGGCAATGATCTGGTTTTGCTGGGTCATCCGGCGGGTAGTGAGGATGCGCTGTCTTGGTTGCGCCAGTTTCGCCAGGTCCGTGGGTTTCCCCCGGTGGTGGTGATCGGTAATGGCGAAGAGCGGCAAATTGTTGAGGCTATGAAGGCTGGCGCGGCGGAA
Source organism: Gammaproteobacteria bacterium (assembly GCA_051008735.1). GTDB lineage: Bacteria > Pseudomonadota > Gammaproteobacteria > Steroidobacterales > J054. Next base: position 9,736 of record JBPCXH010000016.1, read on the forward strand.
TATCTTTCCAAGAGCCGACTGAATCACGTGCGACTGATCGAGGTGATCGAGGTAGCAATGGGCGGCACGCCGGCGGCCTCAGGTTTGGCCGAAGCAGGTCTGCCCAGTCTCAAGGGCTATTCGATTAGGGAACAATTGTCAGCCAGCGAAATTTCGTCGGTTTACCTGACAACGGAAGACGACAGTGAGCGGACGGC
>JBPCXH010000017.1:0-8927 GCA_051008735.1 Gammaproteobacteria bacterium
GCACGGCGACAGCCGTGTCGCCCAGCATGGTTTCCGGCCGGGTTGTTGCGACGACCACGTGTCCGGAACCATCCGTCAGGGGATAGCGAAAATGCCACAGGTGTCCCTGTTCTTCTTCAGAGATCACCTCCAGATCGGACACGGCCGTATGCAGCACCGGGTCCCAGTTGACCAGTCGCTTGCCCCGGTAAATAAGTGCCTCGTCATACAGGCGAACAAACACTTCGGCCACGGCGGCGGACAAGCCGTCATCCATGGTGAAGCGCTCGCGCTCCCAGTCCACTGAAGAGCCCATGCGTCGCATCTGTTGCGAGATGATGTTGCCCGAGTGGGCTTTCCAGTCCCAGACGCGTTCCAGAAATGCGTCTCGGCCCAGGTCATGGCGGGTCACGCCGTCGGCTTCCAGCTGTCGCTCTACGACCATCTGGGTCGCAATGCCGGCATGGTCGGTGCCCGGCTGCCAGAGGGTGTCTTTGCCATCCATGCGGTGATAGCGCGTCAGAGCATCCATGATGGTGTGCTGGAAGGCATGACCCATGTGCAAGGTGCCCGTCACATTCGGAGGCGGGATCATGATGCAGTAGGCATCTTCCTGACCGCCGGGCTGAAAATAGCCGGCTGATTCCCAGTGCTGATAAATCCGCTGCTCAATGGCAGCGGGGTTGTATGTTTTATCCATGGACGAGCGGTGCTCTTTCTCGGTGAGTGGGTCAGGTGATCTTGTGGGTCTGTGGCTCAAGGCCGTTATTGCGGTAGAAGCTGAAGCGGGTGCGGCCCTGTTGCCGGCATTCGTCACTGCTGTCGATGATTTCCGCGACCCGGGCGAAGCTCTCGTAGCAGGCGGGCACCGCGGGCGTGAGATTGATCAGTAAATCACCCTGTGCCTGCGGTGCGTCCGCGCCAAAGCTAATCATAACCGGCAGGGCTTCCGCTGCTGCATCCTCAGCGACGGCGTGAGGCACGAAGCTCTCCGCACGGAAGGTCCATAGCAGTTCATCCAGGTGACGGGCCACGGATTCATCCGCGGCGAGGGCAATCACCCGGTTATTCAGATGCACGGCTTTTTCGGCCAGTCGACACGCAAAGCGCAACCGAGCCTCAGCGCTCGAATCATCGAGGACATAAAAGTCGATTCTGGTGGCTTCGTTGCTCAACGGGTAGCTCCCGGACCCAGGGACAGTGGCCCGGCATCATACCCGGCCCATGCCGCGGGGCGGCCGGCTCAACGTCAGTTGTTGAGCAGATACTCCATCAGCAGCGGAATGGGCCGCCCGGTCGCGCCCTTGCGGGCGCCCTGCCGCCAGGCCGTGCCGGCAATATCCAGATGGACCCAGGGTGTCTCGTCAACAAAGCGGGCGAGAAAGCAGGCGGCCGTGATGGTGCCGGCTTCCCGGCCGCCAATGTTGGCCATGTCGGCAAAATTGCTCCGCAGCTGCGCGTCGTAGGCATCCCCCAGGGGCAGCTGCCAGGCTTCATCACTGGCTTTTTCTCCCGCGCTGAGCAGGCGATTGGCCAGTTGATCCGAGTTGCCGAGCAGCCCGGTACGATGCCGCCCTAAGGCGATCAGGCAAGCGCCGGTCAGCGTAGCGATGTCGATCATCGCGCTGGGCTTGAAACGCTTGGCATAGGTCAGGGCGTCGCAGAGTATCAGCCGACCCTCAGCATCCGTGTTGAGAATTTCGATGGTCTTTCCCGACATGGAAGTGACAATATCGCCGGGCTTCGTTGCGGTGCTGCTGGGCAGATTTTCACAGCTGGGCACAATGCCGACGACATTGCCGGTCGGCGAGAGCTTGGCCAGGGCGGCAAACACACCCAGGACCGTTGCCGCGCCGCACATGTCGTATTTCATCTCGTCCATTTGCGGCGGCGGTTTCAGCGAGATGCCGCCGGCATCGAAAGTGATGCCTTTGCCCACCAGCACAACCGGCGCCTTGCTGGCCGGGCTGCCTTTGTAGCGCAGGACCAGGAACTTGGCGGGCTCACGGGTGCCGGCTGTGACCGACAGCATGGCGCCCATCTTCAGCTTGCGCATCTCCGCTTCACCGAGCACTTCCACGGTGATTTTTGTGTGGCTTTTGGCAATCCCGCGGGCAACCTGTGCCAGATGGGTTGGTGTGCAGACATTCCCGGGCAGGTTGCCGAGATCCTTCGCCAGGTCGATGCCTTCGCCGATACCCATCCCGTGTTTGAGTCCTTTGCGGGCCGGCGCAGCTTGCCGGTCGCTGACGCACAGGGTGAGTTGTTTCTGTGCCGGGGTGTCATCCGCCTTGTCTGACTTCATGGCGGTGAACCGGTAGGCACCGTCGTACCAGCATTCTGCTGCGAGGCGTGTCCGACGATAGGTGTCCGTACCACGCGGACTTTCCGTCATCAGGTAACAGGCCGCCGTGGGCAGCCTGGTCTTGCGCCAGGCCGCGAAGGCGGCCCGGACGGCCGTCAGATAGTTCTTGCGGCTGAAGTCGGCCTTCGCGCCGCAACCCACAAGCAGGATGCGCTTGAACGGCAGATCCGCCGCGACGGGCAGCAACAGGGTGTTGCCTGCGTCGCCCTGGATATCGCCCGCTTCCATGATTTCTGTGATCAGCCCGCCGATGGCTCGATCTACGCGTCGGGTAGTCGGTGGCAAGGCGGCGCCCTTTGAGTACACCGGCAGCATCAGGCAAGCGGTTCGCTGTTTCTCCGCTGCGGCGGTACTGACATGAAACTCCATCGGGATCCCCTTTGTCTGGCGTGGCGAGTGTTGTTGGGTGCCTGGCCGTTGATGGCTCAAAAGGCCGGCTCTGAATCATGCCTGCTGGCCCGTGTTGACCAGCCAAGCCGAGTCATTCTTAATACATAAATGAGTATACGTGAAAGTGTCTGTCTCACCGGTTGGCGGATTTCCCCGAAGGTCCCGGCTGACTGAACCGTGGCTCCCATACTCCAAGCGTATGTATTGCGCGAGACCGCACAAACCTGGCTCGTTACGACCCTGGTGTTACTGCTGATACTGGTGACTTACCAATTCACCGAGGTGCTCGGCGACGCGGCGGCCGCCAAGTTACCTCGGGATGCGGTCTTTCGTGTACTGGGTTTAACTTCACTCAAGCTGTTGGCCGTGTTGACTCCCATCAGCCTGTTTCTCTCTGTATTGCTCTCCATGGGGCGTTTGTACCGCGATAGCGAGATGGCGGCTCTGATGGCCTGCGGCATTGGGCCGGCGCGGCTCTACCGTTCCCTGCTTGGCCTGGCCCTGTTGCTGGCCGCCGGGGTGGGCTGGCTGTCCCTGGTGGTGTCGCCGTCTGCCTCGCGCACCATCCAGGAAATTGCTGCCACCGCGCAGGCACAGATCGGCCTCGACATCCTTGAGGCCGGCCGCTTTGTGCCCCTGGGCAACACCGGCGCTGTGCTCTATGCGGAAAGTGTGAACCGCGACGGCAGCCTGCGCGACGTTTTCGTGCAGCGGCGCAATGATGATGTGGTGCAGTTAATAATCGCGAAGCGGGCCTGGGAAGGTGAGCCCCGGGATGACGGAGCGCGGGTCCTGCGCTTTGCCGATGGCCACCGGTATGAAGGCGCTGCCGGCAATCCGCGATTTAATATGATGAGCTTTGCCGAGCACGGCATTCCTTATGAAGTGCCGGATCTGGGCCCTGGTTCCCTGGGCCCGGAAGCCAGGTCTCTGGCCGAACTCTGGTCGTCGGACAGTCTGTCCGACCGGGCTGAATTGCAGTGGCGATTGTCTGCGCCTCTGACCCTGGTGATGCTCACTTTGCTGGCCGTCCCCTTAAGTCGCAGTGCGCCTCGGCAAGGGCGTTATTCAGGGATGATCGCCGGCGTCATGATCTATCTGATTTACGTCAATTTGCTGTCAGTGGCACGCGTCTGGGTGGAGCGGGGCGATATCGATCCGCGCCTGGGCCTTTGGTGGGTGCACCTGCTGTGCGGGGCATCGGGTTTGTTGCTGGTGGCGTATCAGCATGGCTGGCCTCGCCGCGCGCTGGTTCGCTAGCGGCGCGCTTCCTCCCTGGATAGAACGACGACGCGGCTGTCGGTCAGTCGGTCGTGCCAGGCCAGCTTGTCGGCGTCTACCAGGATCCACAGCAGACCCAGGCCCGCGGGTGCCAGGCTCACGAGCGAAGCCAGTAAACGCAGGCTGGCCGTGGCCAGCCCCAGGGGGCGCCCGTCACGCCGCTCGACTCGCAGGCGCCAGCTGCGCATGCCCAGGGTCTGACCGCCGCGGGTCCAGAAACCGATGTAAAAGGCTGCGGTCAGCGCCAGCAACAGGGCCTGAAACCAGTAGGTGCCGGCTGGCACGGCCTCGCCACCCCGTGGACCCAGCACGGCCAGGCCCGCCAGCATCCAAAGCCCGGCCAGCAGCAGCAGGTCGTAGACGCTGGCGGCCAGGCGCCGCAACAGGCTGGCAGGAATGGCGGTGTTTTGAGCTGGCATGGGGGGTGGCCGAAAGCGTCCGTATGGCGCTCCCTACGAGAATCGAACTCGTGTTTCAGCCTTGAGAGGGCCGCGTCCTAACCGCTAGACGAAGGGAGCAGGGTGTTCGGATGTCTGTCCGCGATAGACAGCGCTGTTATTATAGAGTCCGATTACTGGCCTACAAGCGATTCCTTTTTGACTGATTCATCCACATCGGCTGTCCCTGCCGCTGCGCAAATAATTCCCCGGTCCGAGCACAATGTTTCTCGGTCGAATATTTCCCACGCCGCACTGAAGGTCCTGTATCGCCTGAAAGACGGCGGTTATCAGGCTTTTCTGGTGGGTGGCGGCGTCCGCGACTTGTTGCTTGGGCTCAAGCCCAAGGATTTCGATATCGCGACGGATGCGCGTCCTGAGGAAGTGCGGGCCCTGTTTTCCAATAGTCGCCTGATCGGGCGTCGCTTCAGGCTTGCCCACGTGCGCTTTGGTCGCGAGATTATTGAAGTGGCCACATTCCGGGGCTCGGGTGACAGCGAATCGACGGATGGCGAGCATGTGATCCATGAGTCGGGCCGCATTCTCAAAGACAATGCCTGGGGTTCCATTGAGGAAGATGCCCGGCGGCGTGATTTTACTGTCAATGCCTTGTATTACAACGTGAGTGATTTCTCCATCTGGGATTTTGCGGGCGGTGTGGCCGATGTGTCTGACGGCTGGTTGCGGCTGATCGGCGATCCGGAGCAGCGTTATCGCGAGGACCCGGTGCGGATGCTCCGGGCGGCGCGTTTGTCAGCAAAGCTGGGTTTGCGTATTCACCCGGAATCGGCGGCTCCGATTGCCGGCCTGGCCGAACTGATCGATGGCGTTCCGTCGGCCCGCTTATTCGACGAATTCCTGAAAATGTTCCAGACGGGTTATGCGCGTGAGAGCTGTCGCAAGCTGCTGGAACTGGGGCTGTTCGAGCATATGTTTCCGGAACCGGCCCAGCTGGTTGTGAGTAATGAACAGATTGCCTATCGCGAACTGATCGATGCGGCCCTGACTAATACGGATGAGCGGGTTGCCCAGGAGCGTTCCGTCACGCCCATGTTCCTGTTTGCTGTGCTCCTGTGGGGCCCGGTGCAACAGCGGGTGGCAGCGCTACTGGAAGACGAATCCATGAGTCCGGGCCAGGCGCTGGCCCTGGCAGCCGCTCAGGCCAGTGACCTGCAGTGCACGCGGATCGCGCTGCCGCGCCGATTCAGCCTGCCCATGCGTGAAGTGCTGCAGTTGCAGCCGCGGTTTCTGGACCGGCGTCCCCGGCGCGTGCGAAGTTTGCTTGCGCACAAGCGATTTCGCGCGGCTTACGACCTGATGCTGTTGCTGGTGCAGGTGGGTGAGGTCGAGCAGGAGGTTGCGGACTTCTGGACGGCCGCCCAGGAAGGTGAGGATGCGCCGCCCCCGGCCGAGGAAGAGACCCGGCCTCGCCGCCGCCGCCGCCGTCGCGTCGGGCGTCGTCCGCGCAGTACGCCCCCCGCCGCCTAGGTCACGTGGCGCCGGCGTCTCTCTGGATACCCGCCTGGGTCGCGCTGGGTAGCAATCAGAATGATCCGGCGGCTCAGCTGTCGGCTGCCCTGCTGGCACTGGACGATTTGCCCGACACCCGCGTGCAGTTGTGCTCCGCTTTTTATCGCAGTGTGCCCATGGGGCCGGTAGTCCAGCCTGACTTTATTAATGCCGTTGCGGGCGTGCTGACCCGCCTGTCACCGCAGTCATTGCTGGCACATTTGCAGGCACTTGAAGTGAGCGCGGGCCGTGATCGCGACCAGGAGCAAAGATGGGGGCCGCGCCCGCTGGATCTGGATATTCTGACCTACGGTCTGCAGCGGATTGATGAGCCGGGCCTCCGGGTTCCGCACCCGGGCATTCATGAGCGAAATTTTGTATTGTTGCCGCTGCTTGCTGTGGCGCCTGATTTGGAGATTCCGGGTCTGGACTCCGTGCGTTGTTTAGCTGCGGCAGTGACTACTGAGGGTCTGGAAAGACTCGATTGATTTGGCACGGTCGCCACAGGCGTCCGCTAATAAAAATAATTCACTTATGTCTGATTCGCGTTATATCGCTATTGAGGGGCCTATTGGCGTCGGTAAGACGAGCCTGGCCAAGCGGCTTGCCGAAAGCCTGGACAGCGAACTGCTCCTGGAGGATGCGGATGCCAATCCGTTTCTGGAGCGCTTCTATCAGGACCCTCGGGGACACGCGCTGCCGGCCCAGCTGTTCTTCCTGTTTCAGCGCATTGGCCAGATTGACCACCTGCGGCAGTCTGACCTGTTCAGTGACACCCGGGTGGCTGACTTCCTGATTCAGAAAGACCGGCTGTTCGCCGAGATTGTGCTGGATCGCGACGAGCTGGCCTTGTATGACAAGGTCTTTGAGACCATGGCCGTCGATGCGCCGGTCCCGGATCTGGTGGTTTACCTGCAGGCGCCTGTGGATACCTTATTGTTCCGGGTTGCGCGGCGAGGCATTCGCTATGAGCAGCGTATCGGCCGTCGCTATCTGGAGCGTCTGGGTGAGGCCTATGCCCGCTTTTTTCACGACTACGATGACGCGCCCTTGCTGATCGTCAATGCATCAACCATTGATCCTATTAATAACGACACGCACTATCAGATGTTGTTAGACCAGATTGACCGGACACGCAGCGGCCGCCATTTTTTCAATCCGCTAGTGTCCGCCCTGGCCTGAATCTTGCGGCAGGAGTGCCTGCATGTATAAGCAATTAGAAGAACGCGGCATGGACAGGCCGCCGGTTAATGTCAGTAGCCTGGCACGCATGAAGGCCGAGGGTGAACCCATCGCCTGTCTGACGGCCTACGATGCAAGTTTTGCGCGACTGGTTGACGAGGCGGGCACAGACCTGGTGCTGGTGGGTGATTCCCTGGGCATGGTGATTCAGGGTTACGACACCACCGTGCCGGTTACGGTAGACGATGTGATCTATCACAGCCGCGCCGTGGCCCGCAGTCTGCGGCGCGCATTCCTGATGGTCGATATGCCCTTCATGAGTTTTAGCAGCGCGACGCAGGCGCTGGATAATGCCGTTCGCCTGATGCAGGAAGGTGGCGCCATGATGGTGAAGCTGGAAGGGGGCGCGAGCCAGATTCGCATCGTGGAGCATTTGGCCGGCCACGATATTCCCGTCTGTGCGCACCTGGGGTTGCGACCGCAATCGGTTCATAAGATCGGTGGCTTCAGGGTCCAGGGGCGCGATGCCGCACAGGCTCAGCAGATGATCAAGGATGCTAGCGCCCTGCAGGATGCCGGGGCGGATATCGTGTTACTGGAATGTGTGCCCAACGAAGTGGGCCGGCAGGTCAGGGATGCGCTGGAGGTGCCTGTCATTGGTATCGGCGCCGGTCCGCAAGTGGATGGGCAGATACTGGTGCTTTACGACGTACTGGGTATCACCCATGGGCGTATGCCGCGCTTTGTTAAAGACTTTATGGCCGAAGCCCATTCGCCCGAAGCCGCGTGCGCCGCTTTTGTGCAAGCAGTCAAAGAAGGCAGCTACCCGGCGCCGGAGCATTGTTTCTCCTGACAATGGCGCTGAGCAGCCAAAAGACCGACCATCCGCCCATGAAAATCTGTGCTGATATCCAGCAGCTCAGGGCGCAGGTTGCTCGTTGGCGCAGTGCCGGTGAGCGGATTGCACTGGTTCCTACCATGGGCAATCTGCATGCCGGGCATCTGAGTCTGATTGAGACGGCGCGTGCCCGGGCTGACCGGGTAATCGCGTCAGTATTCGTCAATCCGTCGCAGTTTGGTCCCGGCGAAGATCTGGATGCTTATCCACGGTCGCCGGCCGATGACCAGGCAAAACTGTCCACCGCGGGAACCGATCTGCTGTACCTGCCCACCCAGGAGGCGATTTATCCCTTCGGCGTACAGGCCATGACCCGGGTGACGGTGCCGGAGCTATCTGCTTTGTTATGCGGTGCTTCACGGCCCGGGCATTTCGAGGGTGTGACCTCCGTGGTCTGTCGCTTGTTTAACATAGTGCAGCCGGACAGCGCTGTTTTCGGCCAGAAGGATTACCAGCAATTGTTGTTAATTCAGCGAATGGTGACCGATCTGCATCTGCCCATTCGTATTCTGTCCGCCCCCATAGTCAGGGCTGAAGACGGCCTGGCGCTCAGTTCCCGAAATCAGTACCTGGGCGAGGCCGAGAGAGCGCAGGCGCCGGCCCTCTACGCCGCGCTGCAGCAGGCTGGCCGCGATATCGAGGGCGGCCGGGACGATTTTGCTGCGCTGGAAGCCGAAGGTGCCGCCCGATTATTGGCGGCCGGTATGCGGCCGGACTATTTTGCCGTGCGGCGAGCGGCTGATCTGGCCCCGCCTCGGGCCGGCCATGATTCCTGGGGGGTGCTGGCGGCCGCTTATGGTGGCTCGGCCCGTCTAAGTGACAATATCTTGCTGAATTAAGGCTACCCCAATGTTGGGGTGCCGGTTTTTTTTACGATAAAAAACAA
>JBPCXH010000018.1:0-4683 GCA_051008735.1 Gammaproteobacteria bacterium
TGGCAAGACTTTTCGGAGGAACTGCCATGCAAACCGCAAGCCGACTTCACGATCCCCGCCGGGACGCACCCGGCATCGCCCGTCATGAAGGAACCTGGAACGGGGTCTATCGTTACTACGATGTCGACGGTCAACTGATCGACGAACATGCCTCGACTCTGCACTGCCGTTTTCCGGACACCGGCCCCTGGCCTTATCACCAGACGAACCATTACCGCTGGGCTGACGGGCGGACCGAGACCCGCGAGTTCCCTGCTGATATCCGCGACGGCAAACTGATCTGGCAGGGCGGCCTCATTCACGGCTGGGCTGCCAGCGTAGCCCTGGACAACTTCGACCGGACTACCCTGCTGTACTGGGTGCGGGAAGATGAGCCGGAAACATACTTGTACGAAATGATTCAGTTATCTGACTGTGGCAACCATCGCTCAAGGGTCTGGCAGTGGTTCCAGCAGGGCCGACTGGTGCGCCGCACGCTGATTGATGAGACACGGGTTAACAATAATTCTGATTGAAACAAAGTCGGGCTTTCTCGACCGCGCGCCGATCCCTATAATGCCGCGGCTTCGCGTTCATACCAGACAACAGGAAACCTCCAGTGAGCCCAGCAAAAGATAATTTTCTCGATAATTTCACCTTAGTCATTGGCATCCTGATAGGTATCGCTGTCGGCATCTTCTTCATCGCCAGCTCCCTGGCGGAGGCACAGACCGCAGCCGTGCGGCAGGACCCCGCTTACCAGGGCCTGGTAATGGCCCGTCTGGAGCCCGCGGGCAAGGTCGTAGCTGACGGCGAAACGCGCACCGTCGCGGTTAGCACTGCCGCTGCCGTGGCAGCTCCGCTCTCCGGTCCCGACGTGTACAACTCAGCCTGTGTCGCCTGTCACGGACAGGGCATTGGCGGTGCCCCGCGCGTGGGTGATGTTGCCGCCTGGGCACCCCGGATTGCCCAGGGTCCGGACGTGCTGTCCAAGCACGCCCTGCAGGGCTACACCGGCCCGGCCGGTTACATGCCGCCCAAGGGGGGTCGCGTTGACCTGTCGGACGACGAGATCCTTGCCGCTGTCGCCCACATGCTTGAAGAGTCCCGCTAGCCCTGCCGGCCGGACAGGCAACTTAAGCCTGACGCAAACTCAGGGCTTCGGCCAGATGCGCCGGGCCAATGTCCGTGGCCTCATCCAGGTCTGCGATGGTGCGGGCCACCCGGCAGACTCGCTGACAGGAGCGCGCTGACAGGCGCAACTGCTCAGCTGCCCGGGCCAGCAATTGCCGGGCAGCAGGCTCAGGTCGGCAACAACGACGAAGCTCGGGCTCTTGCAGGACGCTATTGCAGCTGCCGCTGCGAGCCAGCTGTCTGGCCCGCGCGGCGGCGACTCGCGCACTCACCACGGCACTGCTTTCCTGAGCACCGGCCTCCTCTACCTCAAGCACCGGCAGCTCCCAGTGCAGCGGCACCCGCAGGTCGAGCCGATCCAGCAAGGGCCCCGACACGCGCGACTGGTAGCGCCGGATCTGCCCGGCACTGCAATGACACTCGCGGCGGCTGTCGCCGGCGAATCCGCAAGGACAGGGATTCATCGCCGCCAGCAACTGAAAGCTGGCCGGATACCGAACCGTGCGCCGGGCCCGCGCTATGCTCACATGGCCGGTCTCCAGCGGTTCGCGTAAGGCCTCCAGCGCCCGGCGCGGAAACTCCGGTAACTCGTCCAGGAACAGCACACCACGATGAGCCAGAGAAATTTCTCCCGGCCGCGGACTCTGTCCGCCGCCCACCAGGGCCACTGCCGTTGCCGTGTGATGGGGCGAACGAAACGGCGGCCGGTGTGTCACCGCGACGACGGGCTCTCCGATCAGGGAGCGCAGGGCCGTCGCTTGCAGCGCATCGGCCTCCTGAAGAGGGGGTAACAAGCCCGGCAAACGGCGAGCCAGCATACTTTTGCCTGTGCCCGGCGGACCGACAAACAACAGGTGGTGTCCGCCGGCCGCGGCGATTTCCAGGGCCCGGCGGGCCAGCGCCTGGCCGCGCACCTCAGCCAGATCGGCGAGGTCAGGCCCCGGCAGAGCGGGTGCCTGATCAGGTGGGCGGGGCAGCTCGCCGTCACCGCGCAGGTAACGCGCCACGTCGAGGAGCTGCCCGGCCAGACGGATGTCAGCCGATGGCAACAGTGAAGCTTCGCCCTGACAATCAGCGGGCACCACACAACTTCGCCCTGCATCACCGGCAGCCATCAGGGCAGGCAGTAAGGCGTGCACCGGGCGCAGCTGACCGGTCAGAGATAACTCACCTAGAAACTCATGACTGGCCAGACAGTCAGCCGGCAACTGGCCCGTGGCGGCGAGCACACCCACGGCAATCGCCAGGTCGAAACGCCCACCGGCCTTGGGCAGATCAGCCGGTGCCAGACTCACCGTGATACGGCGATGCGGAAACTCGAATCCCGAGGCACGAATAGCCGCCCGCACCCGCTCCCGGCTTTCGCGCACGGCCATCTCCACCAGGCCCACCAGGACCAGGGCAGGCAGACCACCCGCCACTTCAACCTCAACCCGCACCTGCGGTGCGGCCAAGCCCTCCTGGGCGCGCGTCAGAACCGTCGCAACGGCCATGAAGCCAAAACTCGCGCCTAGTCGCTCTGCCCAGAGCCAGCCGCGCGAGTGCCTTCCAATTCCTTCAATTCGGCTTCCAGGGCTTCCAATCGTTGCCGGGTCCGCTCCAGCACCTTGCGCTGCACATCGAACTCTTCACGGGTAACCAAATCCAGGCGATCAAGGGCACTGCTGATCAGGCCACTGAAATTACTTGCCAGGTCTGCCCGTGCCGCCGACACACCTTCCGGCACGCTGTCAGCCAGCTGACGGGCCAGCGCTTCGATCTTGCTTTTATCCATCTGTTTATCACCTCAGCAACTCATCGCAATGCCGGTCTTGTGCTAACCGCTCCATTACCCGGCATTAACGCTTTGGGCCGCCCCATGTTGGTGCAGGCGACGGGCCCGTGTTGGCCTAAGACCTTGTTTTAAAAGCCCTGCCCTTGTTGGCACGAATTCTGCTTAAGGCCAGCGGGGAAGCAGGGAGATGGTGACATCCGACTTGCTCTGTCGCAAAACAAATTTGAGGAATAATCATGAAGAAACAGTTTCTGGCCGTCTCGGCCCTGATGCTGGCCACGCCGGTCATGGCTGTGGATATCACCGCCAACGGCGGACTGAACTCCGAGTACATCTTCCGCGGCGTGCCGCAGTCGGACGGTGATGCCGCTGCCTTTGGCGGCGCAGACGCCGAGTGGGATCTCGGCTTCTACGCCGGTACCTGGGCGTCCACGGTCGACTCGGGTGAGGGCGGCAATGACGGTCTGGAGATCGACGTCTATGGCGGCTGGACCGGCGAAGTGGGCGACTTTACGCTCGGCGCCGGTATCACGCTGTACCGCTACACTGACAGCTTCGACGATGACTACAACGAAGTGAACCTCAGCGCCGGCTGGTCATTCCTCACCGTCAACATCGACATCGGTGAGTATGAAAACTTCGATGGCCCGGACCAGGACTACCAGCATTCACTGGTGCAGGTTGATTACAACGGCTTTTACGCCAACTGGGGTTCTTTCTACGACGACTTCGACGGTGATTACTTCACCGGCGGCTACGGCAATACGCTGAACGTCGCGGACACGGATCTCTTCGACTACAGCCTTGAGGTCATCCACAGCACCGATGACCTGCTGGGCTCCAGCGACACCAACATCGTGGTCGAAATCAGCAAGTCCTTCGACGTCTTCAGCAACTAAAAAAATGCCTCCCGGGGCCCTGTTGCGGGCCCCGGGCACAGGAGACTGACATGAAACTAATTACCGCAATTATCAAGCCCTTCAAGCTGGATGACGTCCGCCAGGCTGTGGCTGATATAGGCATCCAGGGCATCACGGTGACCGAGGTCAAGGGCTTCGGCCGCCAGCGCGGCCACACAGAGCTGTACCGCGGTGCCGAGTATGTCGTGGACTTCCTGCCCAAAACCAAAATCGAGCTCGCCGTTGACGACGCCATCGCCGAACAGGTGGTCGAGGCAATCGTCAACACCGCGCGCACCAACAAGATCGGCGACGGCAAGATTTTTGTCACCAGCCTGGAAGAGGTCATTCGCATTCGTACCGGTGAAACCGGCGTCGAAGCCGTCTGACCGAACAACAACAGGAGCAAAACAGTGGAACAGGTAACCGAACTCAGCTACGCGCTGGATACCTTTTATTTTCTCGTCTGCGGTGCGCTGGTCATGTGGATGGCCGCCGGCTTCACCATGCTCGAAGCCGGGCTGGTACGGGCCAAGAACACCGCCGAAATTCTGACTAAAAATGTCGGCCTCTATGCCATCGCGTGCATCATGTACATGGTCTGTGGCTACGGCATCATGTACGGCGACGGCAGCGGCATCATTCCCGGCATTAGCCTGCTGGGTGCTGACGACAACACCGCGGCAGCCGTGGTGGGGGGTGGCGATGATGCCCCCTACTACTCGAACCTGTCGGACTTCTTTTTTCAGGTTGTGTTTGTCGCCACCGCGATGTCCATCGTGTCCGGCGCCGTCGCCGAACGGATGAAGCTGTGGTCGTTCTTTTTATTCGCCATCATCCTCACCGGCTTCATTTACCCGGTTCAGGGCTACTGGAAATGGGGCGGCGGCTTTCTGA
>JBPCXH010000019.1:0-5976 GCA_051008735.1 Gammaproteobacteria bacterium
GCAGACAGGGCCGCGTGGCTGTTGGTCCGGCAAAATTACAGACCAGGTGGGCCACAGGGTTCTGCAAGTTTCCACCATAGTCACGGCGGTTCAGGCACTCATCCATCCAGGCGCCGCTGCGTTTTTCGGCGCGGGCGAACAGGTCGGTATAGAAGCCGCCGATTTCCCTGTCCTCTCCATTGAGCAGGCGATAAAAGCGCACTTCTTCGTCCCAGGTATCCACCTTGGCAACAGGTTCGATACGTAACTGATAGAGACGCCCGACCAGCTCGAACATACCGCTAAGTACTCGCTCCAGGGGAAAGTACGGGCGTAATTCATCGTCGGAGACGGAGTAACGATTCTCGCGAAGTTTCTCGGAAAAATAGGAGATGTCCCAGGCTGCCAGTGCCTGCCCGGCGAAGCGCTCCAGTTCGTTTAGCTCACGACTGGCTGCTGTTCTAGAACGATCAGCCAGTTCCTGCAGAAAGCCGGCGACTTCGTCGACGGAACTGGCCATCTTGGAGGCCAGGGAATATTCGGCGAAATTCTCGAAGCCCACCAGTTGGGCAGCCTCATGACGCAAAGTCAGTATCTTCTCAATGACAGCCGTGTTATCGAATTCCGTGCCGACTTCAGTCTCATCTGAGGCGCGTGTGCTCCACGCCCGGTAAAAGCGGTGGCGCAGATCCCGGTTTTCCGCGTGCGTGACCACGGCGATGTAGGTGGGTTGATCCAGCTTAAACAGCCAGCCGTCCAGCTTTTCGGTTTTGGCCGCGCTCGCGGCCTGCTCCAAAGTGGCCTCAGGAATGCCGGTCAGGGCCTCGTCAGTCGTCGTATGCCAGGACCACCCCGCCATGGAATCCAGAACGTTCTGCTCGAAAGTAGCCTGGACCTGGGCCAGCTCTTCCATCACTTCCTTAAAGCGCTGCTTGCGCTCAGTGGGCAAATCCACTCCGGACAAACGAAAATCCCGCAGGGCGAGTGTCAGCAGCCGGTTAGCGGCCTGATCAGCGGCACCCCGGTCGGCAGCCTTGCGATACAGCGCGTAGATCCGCTCATCCTGGGCCATCTCTGTCTGGTAACGAGCCAGCAAGGGCAGACAATTGTTGTAAGCCTGGCGCAAAGCCTTGGAGTTGGCGACGCCGTGCAAATGGCTCACCGGCGCCCAAGCGTGATGCAGGCGCTCGTCGAGGGCCTCCAGGGGGAGAATACTTTGGGTAAAGTCTCCCTCATCACCGGCGGTCTTGAGAATATCGCCGATCGCGGAGCGGTTCTCCTCGAGAACCTGGGCGATGGCGGGCTCGATATCTTCAGGCTGAATCTGGCTGAAGCTCGGCAGATGTTCGCTGTCGAGAAGAGGGTTGGACACAGGGGGCCGTTACACGAAAAAAAATCATCCTATCACAGGCCCCTGCGCTGGCTTAAACTCGCAAATCCCTGATTCGTGGTGCATAAAGCGATGCGTGAGTCTCTTGACCTGGTAGTGATCGGCGGCGGCAGCGGCGGCCTGGCGGCGGCCCAGCGGGCCGTGGAGTACGGTGCGAAAGTTGCCGTCATCGAGCGGGGCCGGCTGGGTGGCACCTGCGTGAACGTGGGTTGCGTGCCGAAGAAAGTTATGTGGAATGCGGCCGCGTTAGCTCATGGCATGCACGATGCACGCGACTATGGTTTCGCGGTGCCCGAGGTGCCCCATGACTGGGCGGCGCTGAAGAACCGGCGCGATGCCTATGTCGAACGACTGAACGGCATTTACGCGCGCAATCTCGATAACAAGGGTATTGAGTACATTGCCGGCCGGGCCCGCTTCCTGGATGCGCACACCATCGAAGTGGATGATCGTCAGCTGACGGCACCTCACATCATTATCGCCACGGGCGGTCGGCCCTGGTTTCCGGCCATTCCCGGTGCCAATCTGGGTATCGATTCCGATGGCTTCTTTGAACTCCCCGAGTTGCCTGCCCGGGTGGCCGTGGCCGGGGCGGGTTACATCGCGGTAGAGCTGGCCGGCATGCTGGCCAGTCTGGGGGCGCAGGTTTCCCTGCTGTATCGCTATGACAGTGTGCTGCGCAGCTTCGACCCGATGCTGCAGGAGGGTCTTCTGGAAGCTCTCGACGAGGCCGGCATCACCCGCGTGCCGCAGGCAACGCCGACAGCTTTGCTGGGTGAGCCGGGCAATATCCGCGTGCAGACCGAAGCCGGCGCCGAGCTCGGCCCCTTTGACTGCTTCCTTTGGTGTGTGGGCCGGGTGCCGGAGACTGAGGAGCTTGGCCTGGATGCCGCCGGTGTGCAGACAGATGAGCGGGGCTTTATTCCAACGGATGCCTACCAGGCCACGAATGTTACCGGTGTTTATGCGGTGGGGGATGTCACGGGCCAGGCGGCCCTGACCCCTGTGGCTATCGCCGCGGGCCGCCGGCTTTGCGACCGCGTATTTGGCGGTATGGCCGAACGTCATCTGGACTATGCAAACATTCCCACGGTGGTTTTCAGTCATCCCCCCATCGGCACCTGTGGGCTGACGGAAGCTCAGGCGCGGGAACAGCACGGCGAAGCCGTCAAGGTCTACAGTTCTGACTTCGTGCCGCTATTTAACGGAGTGACTGATCACAAGCCGCGCATGCGGATGAAACTGGTTACCGTCGGGGCAGAAGAAAGGGTGGTGGGTATCCATCTGATCGGGCCGGGAAGCGATGAAATGTTGCAGGGCTTCGCTGTTGCCCTGCGCATGGGAGCAACCAAGCGGGACTTCGATAACACCGTGGCGATTCATCCCACCAGTGCCGAAGAGCTGGTGACTCTGCGCTAGCTACCCAGGCTACGGACCAGCAGGGCGATGGAAGCGGCAGCCGACACGATGAGCACCGCCGGACGCGTGGCGCCCTGGTCCAGGCGATGGCGCAGGCGGTTCGCAATCCAGTAACCGGCCAGAAAGCCGGGCATCATCAGTGCGCCGGCTGACGCCTCGGTTGCGCCAAAACGGCCGAACAGGGCCAACACCATCAGTATCAGTGCCGATGCAACCGTATAGATCAACGCCAGGGTCGCCCGCACCCGCGGACCACTGGCATGCTGAAATAACAGGGCCAGAACCGGCGCGCCGATACCCGTGCTTGCCCCCATGGCACCGGCCACACCGCCGGCAATCACGGCACTCATTTTACTCAGCGGTATATCCAGACCGATGACCGTGAGCGCGATCGCCAGCAGTAGCACTACGGCGAACACCAGCCCCAGCTGCTCCGCTGGCAGGGTTGAGATAATCCAGGCGCCCAGTGTGGAGCCCGGTACCAGGCCGATGAAAATCGGGGCGAGGTGCTCACGGTCAATGTCACCCCGTTCCTGCCAGGCCATCAGCCCGGACAAGGCCAGGCTGGAAAAAATCATCGGTGCCGGTACCAGGCCCAGGTTGATCCAGGCCAGCAGGGGAACAATGAGGAAGCCGGCGCCGACACCGCTGGCAGCCTGCACCACGGAGCCAACGGTAATGGCCAGGGTCGCCGCCAGTAATTCCAGCGGCGTCACGGCAAGCGTGGGCTGGTCACCCGGAACGGGGGCTCGGCCCGAACAGGAACCAGAGAATGACGCCGAGCACGGGCAGTAACAGGACAACGACGATCCATAGCGCCTTGATGCCCGTGCTGGCAGAGCTCTGCGCGATTTTTAGAATTGCATAGACATCCAGCACCAGGACCAAAAAACCGAGAATACCGTTCACTTCCATCAGGGCTCTCCCTTGGTGCGACCGGCGGCCGCGTCGATTATTAACTGGCCTGGGTCAGGCGCGAGGCGAGCCAAAGATAGCATGCGGCCGCGATGCCGGAGGACCCAAAAAGCATGGCCATCACGACAATCTGGTAACGCGCCGCGATCAGCGGGTCTATGCCGGAAAGGATCTGGCCGGTCATCATTCCAGGCAGGGAGACAAGGCCGACGGCAAACAGCGAATTGATCAGGGGTATCAGTGCCGCCTGAAATCCTTCATGCAGAGCCGTTCGGGGGTCAGTGCCACGCAACTTTTCCGAGGCGAAGCGTTCCGCGGCGAGGCTGACACAGTTCATGGCGCTGGCGAAGATCATGCCGGCGAGGGGAATCACGTAGCGCGGTTCGTACCAGGGTTCGATCTGCACCACCTGCTGTGTCACCAGCCAGAGCACCGGCACACCCCCGACAAAGATGGCCGCGAAGGCACGACCGTATGTGCCAGTGTCACGCTGTTGCACCGGTCGGACCGCAATGCTGCTGGCGGCGATCAACATGACGGCCAGCACGCTGGCGACAAGCCAGACCTGCTCCGCAGCGAACAGAAAGTTCAGCACGTAACCGATCAGTATTAACTGCAGCAGCATCCGGCCCAGCGCATAAGTCGCGGTACCGGCCCCTGCGGACCAGCGATATAAAACCAACAGCACCACCGCTACCGGAATAAACGCCAGCAGCAGCCCTGGCACGGTGATCTCAAGCACGCCGGGGTTCACGCGAACTATTCGCCGATGGCGGTTTCCAGGGAAACGCGTGGGCCGTCTGCTTCCCAAAAGGGCGGAAAGCGCATCGCAACCGCCGAAGCAGCCATGGCAGCAGCATAAAATACGGTGAACAGACCCACATTGCCGTACAGAACAAAATAAGTCAGGGTCGCGAGAAGAAAAGGATTGTGCGACCCCAGTACCTTTTTATTATTCCAGGCACGAATGTTATGGGGGGGTGACACATGAATATCCCACCAGCCGGATTGGTAATTCATGTTGTAGACGGCAATCACCACCAGCGTACCCAGGGCTGTGACCGGGCCCGGTAACTGGAAGCTTTCAAAGATGGCGTAGATGGACAGCAGCATCCACGCGCTACAGGCGCCCCACATCAGGCCGAACAGCAGGGAGGGCAGCAGATACAGACGGCGCCCGTGGGTCAGGGTGCCGCGTGGCCACCAGATCACATAACCCCAGATAAACAGTGCGAAGCAAAGCCCGGTAAGGCCCAGCCATATCGGGTCGCCCAGCTGGGCGGTCGTGACCAGAGGCTGGGCTGACAGGGCGCCCCAGACGCCGGTGAGCCAGGCGATAAGGCCCACGCCACAGAAATATATACCGGCGCGCAGCCACGCCATGCGCGGGCTGTGCACCCCCGCATCATGCTTCGGACGTTCGGCGAAGAGCACGCCGCCCAGGACCGTGGCGATGAGTACCAGGCTGACGGCCAGAACATCGAGTTCCGGGGCCGCGCGATAACCGAGAAAAAAATCAGTGGGATTCATCAGCTGCCTGCCTTCTGTTTCCGTTCGTGAGGAATAAAATTGTATCGATACTCATCCAGCCCGGCTTCCATCGCAGATAGAGCGAGGATTGCTGTGATGCATTCCATCTGGCTTATTCAAAGCTCACTCCAGCGGCTTCCAGCACCCGGCGGGCTGGTTCCAACTGTTCGGCGTAGCGACGCCAGCGGTCGACGGCTCCCTGGTAGAGAGGTTCGCGGACCTGGGATGCGCTGGCAGTGGCCACCGGGGCTGCGTTGTGCTGAAACTCCAGACAGGCCGGCTCCCACTCAAGCTCGCAATGCTCGATTAGCCGCCGGCTTTGCTGTTCCTGGCCCGCGACAAGTTCTTCGTAGTCCAGGCGCAATACTCGTTTCGGAAGCACGTCATCCCAGTGCCGCATCAGGGCATCAAACTGCAGGTAATACCGCGCCGTATCTTCCAGATCGTAAGCGTAGTTGTAGTAAGAAAAATCCGTAGCAAACAGTTGCCGGAAATTACTCAGGCAGGTATCCATCGGGTGCCGGCGCACGCAGATTATTTTAGCCTTGGGCAGTGCCCGGGCGATAAAGCCTACCAGCAAGAAGTTCAGGGGCGTCTTGTCGGTAAAATGTGCTGTCTTGCCCGTGGCCGGCCGGGTGCTGTGCAGATAGGCCTGGCCCAGCTTGGCTGGATCCACCTTCAAGCCTCGGGTCACCACCTCCGGATCGAGGATCCTGGCTGACAGACTGCCGCCGGCTTGCTTC
>JBPCXH010000020.1:0-4512 GCA_051008735.1 Gammaproteobacteria bacterium
CATTTTTATTTTGCTGGGATTCTACAGAAAAAGCGGGGCTCGAACCCCTGAAACCACCCACCGTCTCGCCCGCATCCGCGGCCCGGTTCAGGCGCCCAGTTCAAGGCCGCACAGCAGGCTGCGAGCGGCTGTAATCCACGTCTGGGTCCGGCAGGCAGCTCAATCCATGCAAGGCCTGCCTCGCCCCCACCGTCTGGCTGGCTTACACTCCTCGGCCCACATGATCAGCTATGACGAAGCCCTGACCCGCATTGCAGCCGCCCTGTCTCCGGCGGAGCCAACGTCGAGCCCAACCATCGAAGCACTTGATCAGGTAACCAGCCAGGCCGTGCACAGCCGTATGGACGTACCGGATTTCGACAACACGGCCATGGACGGCATTGCTGTGCGGTCTGCTGACATGGCCTCAGCAAGCGCCGATTCACCCGTCGAAGTTTCAGTGACCGGGACCGTGGCTGCCGGGGAGCAACCCGGCCTTGTCCTGGAACCGCAAACTGCCGTTGAGATCATGACAGGGGCTCCCCTGCCCGTCGGGGCTGATGCCGTCATCCCGATTGAACGCATCACAATGACTGAGCCCGGACCTGCCCATCGTCGGGCGAGCGTAACGACAGCGCCGGACGCCGGTGCGAATGTGCGACGGGCAGGCGAAGACATCCGCCGGGGTGACCTGCTGCTGGCCCCGGGCACCCAGCTGACACCGGAATCCGTCATGAACCTGTCGGCGGCGGGTGTTGACTCCGTAGACGTTCATCCAATGCCTCGGGTAGCAGTCATTACCACAGGGCGAGAGCTTGCCAGTGCCGGGTCACCGTCGGGTACCGGCATGATCCGGGACTCCAACGGTCCGTACCTGGCCGCTGCCCTGCCGATGATGGGCGCGCACCTGGCCGGCCAGCGCAGTGCCAGCGATGAACTGTCCGGCATCGTAGCGACCATCCGCGACGCGATGGACGAGGCTCGCATCATTGTCACGACGGGTGGTGTCTCTGCCGGACGGTTTGACTGTGTTCCGGCGGCCGTGACAGAACTGGGTGGAGAAATCCTGTTCCACAAAGTTGCGATTCGCCCGGGCAAGCCTGTGCTCTTTGCTCGTTTACCTGACGACCGCTGGCTATTTGGCTTACCCGGCAACCCCGTCGCCGTGGCCGTGGGATTGCGCTTTTTTGTTGCCCCGGCACTGCGAGCACTGCGGGGCCTGGCACCCGAACAACTCATGGCAGCCCAAACCACGCAGCCCATTGGCAAAAGGGCGGGCCTCAGGTTCTTCGGCAAAGCTAACGCGCAGTTAAATGCCAGTGGACAACTACAGGTCAGCCTGCTGACGGGGCAGGAATCGTTTCGTATTCAGCCCTTGCTGAGGGCCAACTGCTGGGCCGTGGTAAAGGAGGGCCTGGAGCAGGTGCCGGCGGGAGACGTAATTCAGATTGCACCGCTATTTCCCACCCGCTTTTTGCAGCCCATGTCCGATTAGCGAGGGCTCAACATGGAATGGTTCGACAGCATAAAAATCGTCCATGTAAGTGCTGTACTCATCACAGCGAGTTTTTTTATTTTGCGGGGCGTCTGGATGCTGCAAGGCTCGTTGCTGCTGCAAAAACCCTTCGTGCGGGTGGCGCCTCATGTGAACGACACCGTGCTGTTTGGCAGTGCGCTCACGCTGGCCTGGCTACTGGGCATCTCACCTGCATCGGCGCCCTGGCTGGGTGCCAAAATCATCGGTCTGGTGGTCTATATCCTGCTGGGGCATATCGCCCTGCGACGGGGCCCGACTCGACGGATTCGGGGGCTCGCCTTCGCCGGCGCCCTCGCCGCCCTGTCTTACATACTGGCCGTCGCCCGCTGCCGCGACCCACTCGCCTGCCTGGGGAGCTGAGCCGGGGCCGCCGTTGCAGCAGCCCCGGCTGCATCAGTCAACTCAGGCCTTAGGCGCCCAAACGCTGCACCAGCCTGCGGCGGCGACCAGCTTGCCCGGAAAAATCCCGCAGCCGCGCCATTCAGCTCCGTCCTCGCCCTGAATCTGAGCGCAGTTGGCACAATTCTGTCCGGCTTCGAAACGGGCCGCCATCGGATTAGACGTATCAACCTTGGATGCATCCTCAACGTAGACCAACGCCTGGGCAGCCGGATCTGCAATATCGAGCTTGGGCAGATCCTGCGCCTGCACCGGACTTTGAAGTAACACACTACCGGCGGGAACGGCCACGGCCAGACCCTGCAGGAACTTGCGCCGGGAAAGATTTTCGTCACGCATCAATACAACCCTCTGTACTGTTAAAAAATCCGCGCCTTGTCAGGCCCGAAGAAAATTCTTGTTTGAGCGATCGCCACTCTGGCTTTTTAAGCGACGCCGACTCCGCGCGCATGGTAACGCCCTGTCAATTACAGCCAGATCGGTACTTCTACCTAATTCTGTTTTGTCTGAGCAAAAACCCCGACGGGTTCCCGCGTGCTGACCATATCATCGACCCGGGCAAGCAGACCTGACTCGGGATTCAGCGCCATGCCCGCGGTCACATCAGAGCGGGCAGCGTGCAGATCTCCCATGGCCAGGTGAGCCAAGGCGCGATTATTAAAGGCCCGCCAGTTAGAGGGCCGTATTTCGATAGCTTGCGTGCAGGCGGCAACAGCCAGTTTGTATGCCTTTGAACCCACGTAGCCGGCGCACAGATTACTCAGGCCAGCTGCCCTTTCCCGTTTACCGGTTTCCTGCCTGAGGCCGGCCCGCGTCAGAGAAATGCCGTTGTCATAGTCACCGGCGAACAAGGCCCGGGCGCCGTCGGAAAGACCGGCGGCAGCGCCAAATGTCAGGGAACTCTCAGCTTCAGCCAACGGCACATAAGCCAGCACAAGGCCCAGGAAGCCGATTGCGAAAAATTGAATTCCACGCCGAGCCTGCATAGTCCTGATTATAGCTGAGGGATTGGCCCCTCAGCCTCCCGGACTGGGATCAGGATCACGTTACCCGCTGCGCCCCTAAGGGATTATGGATAGTCGGCAGGAATTTGGCCATGAACACCAGCGAAACGACAACATCCCAGCAGCTGCCTGAGGGCGCTGAAGACCCGGACTGGATCATGCGCCAGCAGCTCAAGCTGCTGTGCCGCAACCTGATGACGGCCCTCGGCGGCACCGCCCTGTGCGGCGTGTCCTTGGTCGTCCTTCTTTGGCCGGTGACGGCCAGCGCAGACCTGCTGGCCTGGCTTGGCCTGCTCATGGTGCTGACCCTGGCACGTCTGCTGATGCAACAAGGCTTTTTGCGTCGCGGTGAGTCGGATGACCCCCGGGCCTGGCAACAGATCTTCGCCACCGGCATATTTTTCTCCGGCGTGATCTGGGGCGCTCTGTCCTATTTCCTGTTTCCGGCTGACTCGCTGATTCATCAGCTTTATATCGCGATCGTGCTCAGTGGCCTGTGCGCCGGCGCTGTGACAGCTTACTCGCCCCTGCCCAACGGATTTCTGTACTTCGCCGTGCCGGCCCTGACCCCCTTCGTCCACCGGATGGCAACCAGCACGGTTCGCGAGGAGCAAATACTTGCCCTGCTGATTGCGATATTTACTTTATTGATGAGCCAGATTGCTCATCGCTCCGGCAACAATCTGCGCAACCTCCTCGCCTTGCAGAAGGAAAATTCCCGGCTGGCCAAGGCGCTGCATCATCAGGCAACCCACGACAGCCTGGTAGAGCTAATAAACCACGGGGAGTTCCAGAGACGACTGGAACGCCTGACCAACAACGCACGCGAGCACGCGCCGGAGTTCTGTCTGGTATTTATCGATCTGGATTTGTTCAAGCTCGTCAATGACACGGGCGGACACGCCGCAGGCGACGCCCTGCTGCGCAAGGTGGCGAATATCCTGCGCGCACACACCCGGGCCCGCGACACGGCCGCCCGCATCGGTGGCGATGAATTTGCCCTGCTGCTGGAGGCTTGCCCGGCCGAGCGGGCGCTGGAGATTGCTGAACATGTACGCCGGGACATTGCCAATCTGCGCCTGGAATTTGAGGGCCGCGTCTATCAGATAGGCGCCAGTATCGGCGTCACTTACGGACGTTGCGGCGCCCATAGCGCCTCCAGCGTCCTCAAGGCAGCCGATGCCGCCTGCTACGCAGCCAAGGAAGGCGGCCGGAATCGGGTGCGCCTGCTGCCGGCTGACGACATGTTCAAGACGACCGGGCGCTTCAGCCTCACGCGCATGACCGCCGCCTCTGCCTGACCCGAGGCGGCCAGCCGGCCGCTCGTTACAAAAAGTTACAACGCAAAAAGAGCCCTAAACCGGTCGGGCTTTATCCTTAAATCATTGTTTTTATTTGCTTTTTTTCTCTTCTGGCAATCGGACTCCGGCGCAGTACCCGGTACAGCCGGTGGCGGCTGTCACACGCCAGCGGCTAAAGTATCGGCTCGATACACGCTATCAGGCCGATATATCACAGACTGATAGCCAAGGATGCGCGGAGATAACGCATGGACGTGAAGACTTTGTGCCTGGGGCTGCTGAGTTCCCGGCC
>JBPCXH010000021.1:0-4170 GCA_051008735.1 Gammaproteobacteria bacterium
CTGAGGCAAAAAAAGGAGGGCTTTCGCCCTCCTTTCTTCTAACGGCAATGAAATGAAATCTAGCGCTTTTTGGCGCGAGTTTTCTTCTTGGCGGCCGGCTTCGTGCTGTTAGGCGTATTGCCGTGCAGCTGACGAACCTGGGCATCATCCGAATATTCAGGATACTGAAAGTCCGGCGGACCATGCGGATGGTTATGGCCGTGGCCGGCAGTCCAGTCATAGAGCTGAGGCCGCTGACGATACAGGTGGGCTGCGGCCCGCAACTTGTTCTCGTCCGGCGTTGCCCAGGGATTGTAGTGAAAGTAGTTATGCAGCTTCGAGTCCGTACGACCAAAAGCGATACAGCCCAGCTTGCACTTAAAGGCACCGTGGTCAATCCAGGGTGGACGCCAGAAATAGCCGCCCGTGGGCAGCTCACCGAACTGCATCATCCAGGAGTCACCCCAGATGTGATAACTCTCCTCCGCACAATCGTGGTAGGAGATATTGTTTTGCTGGAACTCAGGCGACATGTAGTACAGGAAGCTGATGGCCTGGGTCAGCGGATCAAAGTGCAGCACCTTGATGCCAACGCCTGTCGCGACCGACGGTGAAACCAGGTTACCCGGCCCCCATGGTGCGTCGTTGTAGGAATTGAACGAAGAAAATCCTGCCGTCAGGGACAGCTGATGATTCCGGTTCGATTCAACGAAGCTCGGCTCAGAGTCGTTGTACATCACCAGGGCCATAGCGCCCTTAGGCACACTCAGGGCACCAATGTGCATGCCGGCTGGTACGAAAGCGTAGTGACCTTCGCCCCAGACTTCCTTGCCAACCTTGATACCGCCCTTGAGCACGAAGACCTCCATATCGGAGTAGCTCATGCCAGGCTTGCGTTTAAAGCCGCCGTCAAAGCGGACTTTAAGCGTACACGCGCCGGTATCCGTATCCATCGATAGCACTTTGTAATGGCTGCCCTTGAAACCATTAAGATCAAACTTCTTAAAGGGCGAGTCGAGCTCTACATAGGGCTCAATATGTGGTCTTGCCACGTCTATTCTCCTTAAATATGGATCACGAGCTGGTCAGAAGACCACCTTATGCTTTCGTTTGGGTTCCTTGGGGACATCCTTTTTCGGAATTTTCACAAGTATGTCGCCATCCATATTGAAGCCGCGCGTCTGCACGACCTTCAGGAACTCTGCATACCACTTCTTACGTTGTGGCCACAGATCTTCCATCTCCTTGACGATGGCACGATAACGAACCTTCTGGTCCGCCACATTGTCATCGATCCACGATTGCGCAGCCTTGTTGCGCTTGGGTTTTTTGTCTTGCACTCGGTGTGCCATCTCTTCCCTCTCTTAGTTGGGGCAATATTCAGAGCCCAGCCTTACATATTCTTTTTACGGTACCAATCATTCATTTCATCACCCGTCGTCAGCCAGACATCCTTATGGCTGGCGATATAACGGAAAGCCCGTGCCAGGTGCTTGAACTTATTGGGCTGCCCCACGTGGAAGGTATGCAAACAAATGGGCATACAGCGGGCATTTGTTTCGCCCTCCTCATAGAGCACGTCAAACTGATCAATAATCATATCCCCAAATGCCTCCGAAGAGACACCCACGTTCAGGAACGCCGGAATATCGTTGAGCTCCACCGTATACGGGACGGAGATCAGATTATTCTTCGGCGTATTAAAGGGGAAAGGATGATCATCGGCCGTGTAATCGCAAAGATACTCGACCCCATATTCCTCAAGCAGGCGCGGCGTATTGTCCGTGTGCGTCAGGAAGGGGCTCAGCCAGCCCTTGGTTTTACGACCCAGGGTTTTCTTCATTTCGCCCAGCACTGACTCAAGGATCTGGCGCTCCCTGGCTTCCGGCAGAGCATTCAGGCTTCCGTCAGGATTCCGCGTATTGCCGATAAAGTTGGCCGGTGCGTTGTTGATACCGTGGCCGATCCACGCCCAATCGCGCTTCTCGCCTTCCTCGATAATCCGCGGGTATTCCCGAATGATCTCGCCATTCAGGCAGACGGTACCGCGCATCCCGCATTCGTCCATCAGATCCATCATGCGCCACAGGCCAACGCGATTTCCGTAGTCCCGCCAGCCGTAGTTCAGAGGATCGGGTGAAAATCCCGCTGTACCCGGAATCAGCGGGGTCCCCGGGATGTCAGCAGGAAAATGCTCAATATTGATGTACGGCATGACAGCAACGCGGGCGCCTTTGGGGAGCTTGAACTTGGGCCGATCGATGATGGGCTCATAGTCATAGTGCTGCGACTGGGTCAGCTTGCGCCGACTGGCCGGCTTCTTGGCTGCCGCTTTCTTGGCTACAGCCTTTTTCCGCGTGGCTTTTTTACGCGCTGTCGTTTTGCTCGCGGCCTTACGGACGGCCTTCTTCTTAGTCTTCTTCTTAGCTGCAGTCCGTTTCTTGGTCTTCTTTTTGGTCGCCATCAGTACTACTCCCCTAAAGCTTGTTTGCTATTACGTTGGTCGAGCGTCCGCCCACGCCCTGACCTCAAAGGCCCTGCAGATATTCCATGACCTCGGCCTTGGAAATCACATCGCCATACTTGGCATTGATATCGAATAAATTGGCTTCGTGCGGCCCGTCATGCCGGTCACCGATGCATTCGCGCACGCAAATGGGTCGATAACCGTGCTGGACAGCGTCAACGGCCGTCGCCCGGATGCAGCCGGAGGTCGTGCAACCGGTGATGATTAGCGTATCGACGCGCAGGGCATTCAGAGTGGCAACCAAAGAGGTCCCGAAGAAGGCACTGGCATACTGCTTGGTAATCAGCACCTCGCCTTCATGGGGCTCAACACCCTCACAGAACTCTGCATAGGGGTTACCTTCCACCAGGTCCTTTAAGACCGGCGCTTTCTTAATCCAGACGCCGCCATCCTCGTAATTCGGCGTTGTATAACGAACCTGCGTATGAATCAGGGGCACACCCTTGGCTCGAACCAGCGCCAGAAAATCAGGCATCTGTTTTACGCACTCAACGACACCGGGCGCATATAACGCAGAGCCCTCTGTCGTGTAGCCCTGGAGCAGATCGATAGAGATGACCGCGGCTTTTTCACCGAAGCCAAGGCGCCCGTCCCAGACACCCTCATAATTTGTTTCCTGAGTGGCCATGCACTCTCCCCCAAAAAAAGACCTGCACTGAAAATAGGCGACTGAGCCCTACATGATGGCTCAGCATCTGCCTCCGAAATGATTACGGGCGTATCCGGCTGCCCGGCGCCATCGTTCTTATGCTCGCAAGCGCCCGGTCCCTGATGTTCGCACCGAAACTCCCGCCCTGCAACAGTGTCCGGATTCAACCGCCCGCGGCGCGGGCATACGGTGACTTGTTCGTGGCTGGGTAGACCGGGACGGGATCCAGAATCCAGCCCTTGGCCTGGCGCCTGGCCGGCGACGGAATCGCAAAGGCCACCCGCTTCTCATGCCGGCGAACGGTCTCCATATCGATCCGCCAGCCCAGAGCTTCCCACTCCTTGAGCTTCTCCCGGTAGCGCAGAATGGGCTCGTCTGCCGGGACCATGAATTCCTTGGAATTGGTGGGTGGGGTCAGGGGCGGCTCCAGGTCGCGGAGCACCGTGATGTCCTGCTCGGCGACGGTCCAGTTCATCTGGTTCACTTTCGCGTCCATTTCCTCCTCCAGAAAGGTACTGCGCAGATTGACCAGAAACACGCGGGTATTGTGCTCGTCAATCGGACACTCATACATATACTGGTGCATGGCCTTGCCGGGGGCGAAACGAATATAAGTCCAGATCTGGTTAGCGCCGATGGCGCCCGTGCCCGCTTCGCGAGTGCTGCTCGCCTGCTTCATCTTGGCGAAATCTTTGTCCTTCGACTCAGGTGAGTTGAACTGGGCAAAGAAGCCAGGGCCCCAGTTGGCGTCGCCCACCCAGCGCGTGATATTCACTTGATAGTCCTCATTCTCCCCGGAAAAGCCATGGGTCGGATGCACAAATTCATTATGAGCCGGGTCCAGGCCGTTCTCGACAGAGCGCTCGAAGTTGTAGTCGATGTCATATTCCATCCAGCTCGCCCGCCAGCCCTCGCTGGCAAATTCAGGAATCTCCATTAACGGCGGTCGCTCCGTCTCCGGCAGATCACCCAGGAAGGCAAACACGATGCCGTACTTTTCTATGACCGGGTAGGC
>JBPCXH010000022.1:0-6608 GCA_051008735.1 Gammaproteobacteria bacterium
TCCACGCCATCGATGCTGCCAGCGGAGAATTGTTGTGGCGTCACGATCCGCAGGTCTCGCGCGAGTGGGTGGCGGCCCATGCCTGTTGCGATGCAGTCAGCCGTGGCGTCGCGGTCTGGCAGGGCAAGGTCATTGCCGCGACCCTTGATGGACGCCTGCTGGCCCTGGATGCGCAGACCGGCGAACTGCTGTGGTCGGTGTTAACCATCAATAAAGAGAAGCCTTACACGATCACAGGTGCGCCGCGCGTGGTTAAGGGCAGGGTGATTATCGGCAATTCCGGGGCGGACTACGGCGTGCGCGGTTATGTGTCGGCCTTTAATGCTGATAGCGGCGAACTGGTCTGGCGGTTTTATACCGTGCCCGGTGATCCTGCACTCCCGCAGGAGAGCGCTGAGCTCGATATGGCGCTGAAAACCTGGAACGGCGACGAGTGGCACAAAACCGGTGGCGGCGGCACCGTCTGGAATTCCATGGCCTTCGATCCTGAACTGGATTTACTGTATTTCGGGGTCGGCAACGGCACGCCGTGGAGTCGCGAGCTGCGTAGCCCGGGCGGGGGCGACAATTTGTTCCTGTCGTCAGTGATTGCGGTGAGACCCGATACGGGCGAGTACGTGTGGCATTACCAGACGACACCGGGCGAATCCTGGAATTACTCAGCGGTGGAGTCCATGGTGCTCACCGAACTGAAGGTCGATGGTGAATTACGCCAGGTTCTGATCCAGGCGCCCAAAAACGGTTTCTTTTATGTGCTGGATCGCACCAGCGGCGAGCTGATCTCGGCCGAGAAATATATTCCGCTGAACTGGGCCAGCCACGTGGACCTGGCCACCGGCCGCCCGGTGGAATACCCCTTTGCTCATTATCAGGACCAGGGCCGGCTGATTATTCCCGGTCCCTCCGGTGGCCACAGCTGGCATCCCATGGCCTACAGTCCGTTGACGGGGCTGGCTTATATCCCGGCCCTGAACGTGCCGGGCTATTACAACCATGACGGCGGTTACGCCTACAAGCCGGGCTTTCAGAACACGGGTATTGAAGAAGGTGTGAGTGATTTTCGCGCCCTGAACCCCAAAGGTGAGCGGGAAAAAATTAGCTTTGGCGTGCAGTTGTTAGCCTGGGATCCGCAAACCCAGACCGAAGGCTGGCGGGTAGAGCACGAAGATCTTGGCGGCGGCATCCTGGCCACGGCGGGTAACCTGGTGTTCCAGGGACTGGGCACGGGTGAGTTTGTGGCTTACACCGCTGATGTGGGCGAAAAGCGTTGGGGTTTTAAAAGTGGCACCTCAGTGATGGCCGGCCCGGTGAGCTTCGCGGTTGACGGTGAGCAATACGTGGCGGTGCTCGCCGGTCGGGGCGGCGGTGCCGGGCTGGTGGGTGGGCCCATGGCCCGCGCCTGGCAGGGCGTCGTCAATGAAAACCGTGTGCTGGCATTCAAGCTGGGTGCTAATGCAAGCTTGCCCCCACCTCGCAGGCTCGAACGAAGCATCGAGCTTAGCGCGGAGTTGCGCGCGTTCGCGGCGGACAAAGCTCTCGTTGCGCAGGGTAAAAAGTCCTACGAGCAATATTGTTATATGTGTCATGGACTCGACGCCCTGGCCGGTGGCGTCATCCCTGATCTTCGCTACGCCAGCGCACAGACCTTTGCCGAGTGGAACGGCATCGTGATCGGGGGCAGTCGCGCCGATCGGGGCATGCGTTCTTTTGCCGAGGTGCTCAGTGCCGGCGATGCCCAGGCCATCCGGGCCTATGTGATTTCACGGGCAAGTCGGCTATCCCGGGATTGAGCCGGTCCGGCCCGGTCGGTCCGGAGTCACCAGGCCGTCTGTTCTAAAGTCGTCGAATAGGGCGGGAAAGATCGTCTTCATGCCGTAACTCGCAATAAGTGACGAGTTGACTGGGCGTTTCAAGTGGGTTATAAGTCGTCATATTCGACGAAAAAGTGCCTTATTCTCTATTAATTCGCCATAAGAGGCGATTTCTATGCAGATCACAGACTTATTGACCGACGACGGCATTTTGACGGAACTGGGTGAGCGTCTGGCTCGCAGCCGCATCGACCGGCAACTGACCCAGGCCCAGCTGGCCGAGCAGGCCGGCATCGGCAAGCGAACGGTCGAACGCATGGAGGCGGGTGCTTCGGCCCAGCTCGCCAGCGTGATTCGGGTGCTGCGGGTACTCGGTTTGCTGACTCAGCTCGATCAGTTGCTGCCGCCGGCCGGGCCTCGGCCCCTCGACTACCTGGAGCGCGAGGGCAAGCCGCGTCAACGCGCCTCATCCGGTCGCCGTTCAGGACAGGTTTCAGACAAGCCCTGGACCTGGGATCAAGACGCGTGACTACGGTTGCTGAAGTCCAGTTATGGGGGCGACGCATCGGCGCTGTGTCCCTGGCCCCGGGTGCCGAGGTGGCGGAGTTTGAGTACGCATCGGCCTTTGCCAACAGCGGCATCGAGGTCGCCCCCTTGATGATGCCGCTGTCGGCCAGTCTTTTTCGTTTTCCTGAACTGGCACGTGCGAGCTTTCACGGTCTGCCGGGGCTGTTGGCGGATTCCCTGCCGGATAAATTCGGCAACGCACTGATTGATGCCTGGCTCGCCACGCAGGGACGTGAGCCCCAATCCTTTAATGCCGTGGAGCGGCTGTGTTACATCGGCGAGCGCGGCATCGGTGCGCTGGAATATTTACCGGCGACCGGTCCCCGGGACGAAGCGAGCCCCATTGAGATCGAGCAGCTGGTGGCACTGGCTTCTGATGTACTGACCCGCCGCAATGAACTGCAGACTTCCTTCGACCAACAGGCACGTGCCCGCGCCCTGACTGACATTCTGCAGGTGGGTACCTCGGCCGGTGGCGCCCGGGCCAAGGCCGTGGTGGCCTGGAACCCGGCCAGCAACGAAGTTCGTTCCGGGCAGTTACCCGCCGAACAGGGTTTCGAGCACTGGTTACTCAAGTTTGACGGCGTGAGCGGGAACAAAGATAAAGAGCTGGAAGACCCCCTTGGCTACGGCGCTATCGAGTACGCCTATTACCAGATGGCGACGGCCTGTGGCATTCACATGGAGGAATGTCGCTTGCTCGAAGAAAACGGCCGCCGGCATTTCATGACCCGCCGCTTCGATCGCCGGGCCGACGGACGTAAGCTGCACATGCAATCCCTGGCGGCCCTGGCGCACTACGATTTCAACCTGGCCGGGGCTTATTCCTATGAGCAGGCCTTGCTGGTCATGCGCAAGCTGAAGCTGCCGATGGCGCAGCTGGAAGAACAGTTCCGCCGCATGGTGTTCAACCTCGTCGCTCGTAACCAGGACGATCACGTCAAAAATATCGCTTTTCTGATGGATAAAGACGGTCGCTGGTTTTTGTCACCGGCTTATGACATGACGTACAGCTACAACCCGGAGGGTCTGTGGACGGCATCCCACCAGATGAGTGTCAATGGCAAGCGGGATAATTTCAGTCTGGCGGACCTGAATGCCTGTGCGAAAGCCGGCACCCTGAAACGGGGGCGGGCGGAGACGATTCTTGAAGAGGTGCAGGCGCAGGTCGCGCGCTGGCCGGAGTACGCGGCCGCAGCCGGTGTATCCGCCGCGACGGCGGCCCGGATCGAGCGCGCGCTGAGATTGCAGATTCACTGAGGCCTGGCCGGTGCAATGCGATTACCTGACGGGCAGATGGGGTTGCCTGTCCCGGGCGGGTCTGTCATTGCACCTAGAATCAGACCCGTCACGCCTTAATCCGTCCACGAACCGGAGGCTGCAGCTGTCATGAATCGCCGCGACCTGTTAAGAGCCGGTATTTCCCTGGCCCTGGCCGGTGGACCCACCCTGGCAGCGGCCGGTGCCCATGTCCGGCCCGGCAAGGCACCGCCCGTGCCGGCCCCCGGGCCCAATCCGCTGATCATCAAAGACATCGAGATTTTCTGGCTGCACGACGGCACCAAAATGGGCGAGGTTTTTCCGCGGCTGTTTGTGCGCGTGTACACCGAACAAGGCGTGGTGGGCGAGGCCTACACATTTTTCTGGCACAGCTGGGACAAGGTGCCCGCGCTGATTAACAACGGCATCACCCCGCTGCTCAAGGGCATGGATGCCATGCAGGTGGAGCGCTGCTGGCAGCGCGCGTGGCGGGTACTGGATCGCGAGTTTGCCGGTGGCGTGGGCAGTTCCGTCATGCCCCAGTTTGCCCGGGCCCTGGCGGCAGTGGATGCGGCCGTCTGGGATGCGGTGGGCAAGGCCCTGGACGCACCCTGCTACAAGATGTGGGGGGCTTACAGTAACGAATTGCCGGTGGTGACTTTCGACCAGCGTTATCGTCATCCCGGTCCGAAGTACGACCCGGTGCGCTTCGCCAGGCGCATGGAAAAAGTTCGCGAGATGGGCTTTGCCGGCGTAAAACTCAAGCCGGGTCGCCCGCCCTTTACTCCGTCCCAGGACGCCGAGTGGGTCCGGGGTGCCCGCGAGGCCGTGGGTCCGGATTTCATGCTGCAGGCCGATGCCAATACCCGCTGGACCGTGGCCGAAGCGGTGGAGTTTGGCCGGGGTGTGCAGGATATCGATCTGCGCTGGCTGGAAGAGCCGTGTCGCACCCGCCGCGATATTGCTGCCGTGCGCGCGGCCACGGGTCTGCCCATTTGCGCCGGGCAGTCCGAACTGGAACCCGAGGGAGCGCGATACCTGATGACGGACCGCGCCATTGATATCTGCAATTACGACCCCGGTTACGCTTGCGGGCCCACAGCCTGGCGCAAGGTCTACGGCATGGCGCAGTCCTTCGGCGTGGAGATGTCTGTGCACCAGCAGCCCCAGGTGGCCGGACACCTGATGGCCGCCACACCCGACGGCGTGAAGCACGGTATCGAGGTGTACATGCGCGACATGGATCCTTTCTTCTACGAGATGATCGAGAATCAGGGTGCTATTGTCGATGGCATCTACACCCTGCCCGAAGGACCGGGTTTTGGCTTTGTTTATGACCCGAAGCAGGTGAAGAAGTACCGACACGAGGTTTAGTCAGGCCCGGCGTTCCTGTCGTCCGTTGCCCGGGTCTGCGCCAGAAAAATTCAGCGATTTACCAAGGACTTTTGCATGTCACGTTTTTATAACCCTCACCGCAGCCGCAACAAGTACCAGCCCGGCAGCCCCAAGCCCTTCAATCTCAGCCGCTCGAAAATCGACCTGTTTATCGAATGTCCGCGCTGCTTTTACATCGACCGGCGCCTGGGGACGGGGCGACCACCGGGTTATCCCTTTAATTTGAACAGTGCGGTAGATCGATTGCTCAAGGCCGAGTTCGACGTGCATCGAGTCAAGGGGGAGCAACATCCTCTGCAGAAGGAGTACGGCATTGATGCCCGGCCTATTGCCCACGAACAGTTGGATGAGTGGCGGGAAAACTTCAAGGGTGTGCAGTTTCTGCACCGGGCCACCAATTTCCGTATCAGTGGCGCGATTGATGACTTATGGCTCAATGAGCAGGAAGAGTTTGTGGTCGTGGACTACAAGGCGACTTCCAAAGGTGAGCCTATTACGGCGCTGGATCAGGACTGGCAATCGGGTTACAAGCGCCAGATGGAGGTTTACCAGTGGCTGCTGCGTCAGAACGGGTTCACGGTGTCCGACACGGGCTATTTCGTGTATTGCAACGGCAAGGCTGATTTGGAGGCCTTTGATGGCAAGCTGGAGTTTGAAGTCACTCTGATTACTTACGCGGGTAAAGACGACTGGATCGAGCCCACCCTCACGCTGATCAAGGATTGCCTGCAGCTTGATGAGGTGCCCGCCGCCGGGCCTGAATGCGACTACTGCGCTTATTTCGACGCGCGCGGCGAAGCGGTGGCCCCCCCGCGGCAGGGTTCTTTGTTGTGAGGTTTAGTGGGCCGTGTCGTCGAATCCGGTGCTGACGCTCCGGACTATATCCTGTTGATCAAAAACGACCTGGACTTCCTGTGCATTGAGCTGGCGCTGACGTCCAAAGCCCGGGGTTTTGGACCAGAGCACAGCCACCGAGCCGTCGCGACCCAGGGTCTGGGATGTGGCCTTGCCGAGCAGGGACAGAGCTTGCTGACGGGTGGTCTGCCCGGTTCTGAGGCGGGACAGCCGTCCGGCCGTGTAGGCGTTCGGCCGCGGTCGCCGGATACCGGCGTAGGTCAGTAAAAACAGGCTGCAGGAAAGAACAGTGAGCAGTTGAGGCATGAGTCCTCCCGTTTCGTCAATGCTGTTGCAGTGGTTCCCACGTTAACGACTCCGCCGGCACAAGGCTGGTCCGGGCAAGTCGCTTAGTGGTCGCATCGCCTCAGTCGGGTTTATTGATCCGGGTCTGTCAGTGGCTCGGCCTGGCGCAGTGGGCGAGCAGAAAAAACGATGCCCGACCCCACAGGGAGGGCGGGGGCCGGGCATCTCTGCAGTCCCGAAAAGAAAGCCCCGCCGGGGGAGGCGGGGCCGTTGGGACACCGGGCCGTTGGGGGGGGGAGGCCCGATGAGAAGCACTATAGATACCCCCGCCCTAACGGAGCCTTACCGGGGCATTAATTCCCTGTAATGTTATTCATGGATAGGAAAGCCATTCATAGCAAGGGTTTCAGCCGGCAGAGGCGGGTAAAAAGTGAG
>JBPCXH010000023.1:0-21882 GCA_051008735.1 Gammaproteobacteria bacterium
CTGCCCGGCGTCGCCAAGGGTGAATTCACCCTGCAGGGAGAACTGGAGCGCAGCCCCGCCGGCCTGGATGAGTTCAGATTGAGATCGCGCACGGAGATCGGCCGGGCCAAACTCTTCGGCACTTTGGGCACCGGCGAAGAATACGCGGGCACCCGGGCCAGTTTCCGGGGCGAAGGCAAAAATCTCCGACGCTTCGCCGAGTTGCTGGGCTTGCCGGGCCTCAAGGATCAGCCCTTCAGCCTCGATTTGGAGGTGGAGGCGCTGGTCGAGGGCTGGGTCGTCCTCGACGGGACCAGCCTGAAAGCCGGTGACAGCGTCCTGACCACGACGGGCACCCTGGGAGACAGACCCCTGGTATCCGGCACAGACCTCAAGTGGAGCCTGAAAGGTGTCGATATTGCCGATGTGGCGCGCGTTGCCGGCCTGCCCGTCAGTTTTCCGTCACGCCAGATTGATATGTCGGGCCAGGTCATTCCCCGCCCGGCGGACTTCTTGCTGCGCGGCGTGGAAGGCACCATTGGTCTGGGCGAATTTAGCATCGATGGCCAGGTCGGCCGGAAGGACCAGTTTCGCGGTACGGATCTGCGCGTATCCGCCCGCGGGCCGAAACTGGAGAACCTCGAATTCCTGGTCGGCGATGCCAACTTACCTGAAGGCCCATTTCAGCTTTCTGGTCGGGTACAACGCACCGCGCGCGGGCTAAGACTCTCCGATTCCATCATCGATGTGGCCGATGCAGAAGGCAAAGCGGACCTGGACATCGCGATTCCCAGTGACACCCTGGATGTGAACTTCGACATTGAAATAGAAGGCCCTGATATCCGTGCCAT
This sequence comes from Gammaproteobacteria bacterium, assembly GCA_051008735.1. Classification (GTDB taxonomy): domain Bacteria; phylum Pseudomonadota; class Gammaproteobacteria; order Steroidobacterales; genus J054. The sequence goes on from JBPCXH010000023.1 coordinate 831, forward strand.
CTGGGAAAGCCGTTACGGCGTCAAGTTCGCGGAACAGGACTTCGTCATCGATGCGCGTGGCGAGGTGAATGACGACAAGTGGCATCTTGAAGATGGTCAAATTCGCATTGGGAAAACTGAAGTGGACATCCGGGGCGATGTCCAGCGCAACCGGGGCAAGCTCAGCGTACAGGCCAACTCCCCGGACATTGCCGGCCTGGGCACGATTTTTGGCATCACCGTCCTGCCAGGACGCAGTCTGAAACTCAGCGGTGAACTCGAGCGCACCGGCGAGCTTGTCCGTCTCGATAATTTCCTGGCACGCACCAACAAAGGCGACCTGGCAGGCGAAATTACGTTCGCCCCGGGCAGCCAGCGCCCTCGCATCACGGCCAATGTGACGTCACAGGCCCTGGACATTACCTGGCTGACTGACCCCGTTACCAATGAGATTCTCTACAACAGGCCTGAACGCGAAGCCGAAGAACGGGGCGACGGCCGCGTGATTCCTGACTGGACGCTGCCGCTGGACACACTGAAGCTCTATGACCTCGACCTGAGCATCGCCGCCGATGAAATAATTCGTGAAGACCGTGACATTCGCAATGCCTTCATTCGAATCGTCGCACAGGATGGCGCACTCAGCGTTGCACCCTGGCGCTTTGAAGGGGAATCCGGAACTCTGGATGCTGAATTCCGACTGACCCCTGTGGATGCCAATGTCGCTGATGCAGAGGTTCGGATGGAAGCCCAGAATCTGATTACCGAGTTTTTCGTTTCCGGCCAGCAAGATGTCAGCGTGCTGCCTAAAGGTAATTGGGACGTGAACCTGAAATCCCGCGGTTCGAACCTGCGTGAATTATTCGCGGAACTGGATGGGGTGGCAAAGCTCTCATCTTCAGCGGGTCGGGTCGCCAACAACGTCACACGCAGTGCTATTTTCGGCGACCTGATCGGCAACATCACTGGCGCCGTTAACCCGGACAGAGACACAGACAAATTCACGGACATTAACTGCGCTGTTTTCCCCTTTACATTCGACAAAGGCCGCATGGAGACCACGCCTTCAATTGTCGTTCAGACCAGCAAGCTGAATATCATCAGCCAGGGCTTTGTGGACCTGAAAACGGAAAGCCTGGACCTGAGCTTCAACAGCAAACCCAGCGGCGGTGTGGGGCTGAGTGCAGGCAGCGTCGTCAATCCCTTTATCCGAATCGGCGGGACCATGGCGGACCCGAACGTGACCCTGAACCCGGCCGGCGCCGCCCTGACCACCGGGGCAGCCGTACTGACTCTGGGCTTGTCCGTCATTGCAAAAGCCGCCTTCGATGCAGCCTGGCGCTCACCCGATCCCTGCGGGCGGGTCCTGGAGCAGGCAGAGAAACGCTTCGCCAAGGAAAACCGGCGGCGAGAGGACTAAGCCTGGCCGAGAAAGGCCTCCCTTATCCCAGGCGCTTCGCGCGCTGACGTTCCCAGTCCGCCACCATCTCGCCCCATTTCTTGTCCACTCGGGTGAAGGACTGGGGGGCCAGATCTTCCAGCAAGGTGCGGTTCAGAGCCGGATATTCTTCGGGGCCGCCCTCCTCGGGCCACTGCCGCGTGGCGTCCACGATGATCTTGCTGCTCATGGGCCGGTTCGGTGAACTGGGATCCAGGGGCATACCGCGCGCGGACTCGATAATCTCCGTAGCCGGAGACGGCTGCCAACGCGAGCCCATGGCAAACATCATCTGGGTGCGGTCATAGACGTCTATATCGTCGTCCACAACAATTAGCGCCTTCGTAATGGGCACGATGCGGGCAATCTTCTTGCCAATACTCAGCGCCTCGCCGGGTTTGGTCTTTTTGATACTCAGAAAACCGAGCCCCGTGGCCTCCACGGGCGAATGAAATGCCACGATATTGGGCGACAGCTTGCGCAGACGGGCCAGGGATACCCCTTCCAGGGGAGCGGTTACAAAACCGCGCGTGACGCCGGTGAACTGGTTCAGGATCCATGGGTCCTTGCGGCAGGTAATGGCGGTAATGTTCATGAAGAAGTTTTCATCCTTCTTCAGTCCGAGGTAGCCGTACATCTCACCGAAGGGACCTTCGGGTTCCATGGGTTCGTCCAGAGGCACAATGCCCTCGATGATCATTTCCGCATGGGCCGGCACCATCAGGTCGTTGGTCTCGGACTTCACGACCTCCAGTGGTTTGCCCCGTAAACCGCCCACCAGGGCCAGTTCGTCCACCTTGCCACTCTTGGATACAGCTGACCCGCTGATGGTCCAGACCAGGGGATCCTGACCCACGGCAATGGATACCACGGCCTGTTTCTCGCCGCGTTTCTTCTTGGCCATGAAGGCTCGCCAGGCTCCCTGGCCGTTTTCCGGGTTCACACCGATCTTTCGCGGACCCTTGATCTCGCAACGATAGGTGCCGAAATTTTTCCCCTCGTCCACGTCGTCCGTAAAAATAGAGCCGGTATTCACGTAGCGTGCCGAGTCAGCGGGATTCGATTTAATAAAGGGAAACTGGGTGATGTCGATGTCATCACCCGTATACACCTGTTCCTTGACACGAGCCTGGTCCTTCGAAACAACAACCGGCGGAATCTCGGGCAGACTGCCACCGTTTTTCTCCACCAGGTCCAGGATGTATTGAATGGCCTGCCGATAGGTCTCTATACCATGCAGGGGCACCGGTTCGAGCCCCAGCGTAATAGCCTCCGTATCCCAGTGGCCCATGTTGTTGATGATCACAGGTCCCTTGACCCACTCCCCGTCGATTTTGACTTCTTCCACGAGGACTGCCGGTGCCTCGTACATGCCAAAACAGTCCATCAGACGATAGGCCACCGCCGTAATCTCGTATTCATCCTGATCCATGCGCTTGACGCGCATTACCAGGCCGCGGCGCTCAAGATCTTCCATGTAGTCACGGAAGGTGTCGTGGGGAAACATGGACTTGTAGACACGGTAGCCACTCGCCGCCGACAGACCGGCTGCCGTCGAAGCGCCGCCAGCCACAGCAGTTCCCGTAGCGCCCGCACCAGTGAGGGTTGCCACCATGGCCATCAGTTCTCTGCGGTCCAGCTTGAATGTCTGGTCTTTTTGCCGAGTCATCGCGGTGATCCTCTCTCTGCGGTTTTTAAACGTTGGCCAAGCATCGCCGAGCCACAGCAAGGCTTTCAAGTCTGATGCCGGGCACACCGACGCGCGGACAATGGCATCGAGCGGCGCGTGGCTGGAAAAGCGGCCGGGGCCTGACTATTCTTGGCATCTGAACCTGTTCGGAGTCGTCCTATGCGTCTGCCCTATGCCATCCCGCTATATGTCCTGGTTTCGATTCTGCTGGCGGGTTGCGCCACGGGGCCGACCATTCGATCCAATGAGGATCCGGGCACCAACTTTGCCCAGTACGATTCTTTTGCTTTTGTACCTGAACTGGAAAGTGAAGACCTTGGCTACCAGAGTTTCCTGGTGCAGTACCTGAAAGATGCAATTAGTCGGGAAATGACAGCAAGGGGCTATGCGTACTCCGCGGAAAAGCCTGAGCTGCTGATCAATTTCTATGTCAATACACAGGAAAAGATCCAGTCAAGATCAACCCCCACCGCTGGTGGTGGATACTATGGCTATCGCCGCGGGTACTACGGGGGCTGGGGCGGCGGCTATGAAACCACCGTGACGCAGTACACCCAGGGCACTCTGAGCATTGACGTCGTTGATGCCGTGCGTAAACAACTGGTCTGGGAAGGTATCGCGGAAGGGCGTATCCGTCAGTCCACCCTCGATGACGTTGAAGGTGCCGTGAACCGGGTTGTGCCGCTGATCTTTCAGGAATATCCCCACCAGGCAGGTATTCGCTAAGACTGACAAGCCTCAGCGCTGGAGTCGACCGCCAAACTCCAGCGCTTTTTCAGTCTGGCCGCTGCGCTGATACAGGTTAGCCAGCGCAGCGATCAGCCCCGGGTCATCCGGGAAGCGTTGTAGCGAGGCTTCCAGATAAGTCAGTGCGGCAGCGGCCTCCCCCTGCGCATCCATGATCAGCCCCATTGCCAGGGCGAATCGCGGTGTCGCATCCGGACTGTCGGCAGCAATACGCAACGCTTCATAAGCCTCTTCCGAGCGGCCCTGCCTGACCAGACCCAGGCCCAGGGCATGCCAGAGAGCCGCCTGCGCTGGCTCTTGCTCCAGGCCTTCTCGCAAGACCTGTTCCGCGGCGGCTTCATCACCCTGCTGGCGATACAGGTCCGACAGATTCACATAGGCCGGCACATACGAGGCGTTCAGCCGGATCGCAGTCCGATAAGCCTGCACCGCCCGGTCATCACGGCCCAGGTGGCGCTCCAGGTTCGCGATGTTGATATGAGCAGGCGCCCGCTCCGCATTCACCAGCTGCGCGGCGACATACTCCTGCGTCACCTGATTGAAATCTTGCTGCGCCCGGGGCGGCAGGGCTTCCGGTCCCAGGGGCGCCATGACCATCGCACCTGCCAGGCGGACTGCTTTGACAGGGTCCGCCAGAATCGTTGGCCCGAACTGTACCCGAGCCGCGGGTGAGGCCGTCTGCATCGCAATGGCCGCCCCCAGGCGCAGGAGTGGATCTCTGCTTTGTAGTTGCTCACCCACCACGGTGGCACCCAGCGCATCCCTCGACAGGTCAAGGCGGGTCATGGCTGAAGATCGAATAATGTTCGGCACCAGCGCATCCGCTACCAGGCCAAGCCGCAGATTGCGGGCCTCAAGGGGCAAGGCCTCCGCACCGGCCAGACGGCGCGACCAGTGAGAGGCGCTGTCTTGCCGCAACTTGCCGGCCCCGGCCAGGGCTTGCATCGCCCATTCAGCATCCTGATCGGTATGGCAGTCGAGGCAAACGAGTGGCGTACCAAACTCGACGGCGAGTTCCGGCCGGGGAATTCTGAAACTATGATCATGCCGGACGTCCACCTGCATGAACGTGCTCGGCGGCATGTGGCAAGCGATGCAATCAGCTCCAGCGCTATTTGGTTCATGCAAATGATGTTCGCTTGCAGCAAAGCGACTGGCGTCGTGACATTGTTGGCATACCTGCTCACCCGGGGCACGCAGCTGCAGGGAATGGGGCTCGTGGCAATCGCTGCACGTCACTCCCTGCTGATACATACGGCTTTGCAAAAAAGACCCGTAGACGTACACCTCATCAAGCACCTGTCCGTCGGCGTGATAAAGCGGTGGCTGAATAAAGGCAGGCTGATAGTTATCCAGGTATACACCTGCTGCCCACGTGCTGTCGGCAATCCTTGAACGCCGGGAATGACAACCGGCACAGGCGTTAATCTCCCGGCTTGTCTGCCGCGGTGCGCTGCGCTGACTGTTACCCGTCGCCGGGTCCAGCACCCAGCTGACATCAAGGCGCTCATCAAGAGCCAGTTGCAGGCCCCTGTCGGCTGAGTCGTCAGGCTTTTCGGCCCAGGCAAGGTGCTCACTGCCCGGGCCGTGGCAGGCTTCACAAGCTACATTGATTTCAGCAAAAGTTGTGTCGAAGCGATCGGCCTCCACATCATAATTTTTCACCAGCTCTGTGGAATGGCAGTCCGCGCACATGGTTTCCCAGTTCTGGCTGGAGCGGGTCCAGTGCAACACATCGGTGTGATCGATGGGTTCGTCGCCATAGACATGAAACCAGCGTTGCCCGCCGTCTTCTGCCCGGCGACTATCCCAAGCCAAGGACGATGCCTGAATCTTGCCGTCCGACATTTCCACAAGGTACTGCTGCAAGGGTTCGACACCGAAGGTGTAGCGCACCGGAAATTCCTCTGGCACGCCTTCGCTGTTGTCCGTCGTGACGTAGTACTGGTCTTCGCGACGATCGAAACGCGATGCGACGTCCTGTCGGTCGAATTCGGCCGCGTCGAAATCGCCGAGCACCGTTTCCGATGTCGGCTTCAGCATCGCGAGCTGATGATGAGAACCCTGCCAGAGAGCAGCCTGGTCAGTGTGGCACCCGGCACAGATCGTCGCACCGACATACGAAGCTGCCTGTTCACCCTCGACAACAGGTGTCTGGGTATCCGAGGGATTACTGCAGCCAGCAAGCAGCCATGACAGGCCGAGCGCACAACCAAGCGAGGCCAGGCGCGAATGTGGATTTGGGACAGCTAGCGCTACAGACATAGGAACAGTCAGCCAAAGACCGATATCGAAGTCAAACCCTGGGTTTTGCTACTGCCCACTGCCCAAGTAGCGCAATATCAGAAACGACCCTCAGTTCACCAGCTTCAGCGATTCGCGATTGACCTGCTTGCCGCCCATGAATACATGCCGCACATTGCGGGTGTCGGAAATGTTTTTCGCCGGATTACCTTCGACGATCAGTAGATCCGCAACGAGGCCAGGCTGTAATGAGCCGAACTCCTGTTCACGACGCAGAACTTTCGCACCATTCGAGCTACAGATCTGGATGGCATCGACCGGAGAGATGCCGCCCATCACTAGCAGCTCCATCTCGCGATGGATCGCCTCGCCCGGCCAGAGACCCGGATAAAGGTCATCACTCCCACAGGCGATCAGCACACCCGCCTTATGACCGTTTCTGATATTGACGAGAAAATTCTCTCGAAAGCGCTGCAGGTTGCCAAAGCCCATCATCTGGTAAAAGGAGTCCGCCCCGTCGTAGAGAAGCTCGCGTATCTGCGGGTGGCTCTCATAGAAAATATCGATTGCCTGCTGACCCCAGATATCGACAATGAGCGGTTCGCTGGCCATCAGTCGCTGGCCGGCCTCGTCAGCAACACGCAGCCCCGAAAGCTGCTCGCCCAGCACGGCATTACCGATCACGAAGCGATCGTTCTCCGCCATCCACTTGTGATTGGCTTTCGGCGCAATATCGAAACCACCCGTATGCGCCCAGCCGTCAAGGCCGGTCGATTGCATCCACATCGTGTCCAGGTTCAGCGACCAGAGATCCGCGACCGTTTTAATGCCTCGTTCATGGGCCTCCATGACGACCAGCTGAGCGACGAAAGCCGAGATGCCTGAATAGAGCTTGATAATTTCGATGCCATCAGCCTGATAGATATCCATCTGCACGCCGATGGTCTCCAGGTTGTCGACAACCCGGGATGCCATATCGACATCACCGCGATCCTCCTCGGCCCCGGCCGCATCCCAGCCATTGGGCGCCTGGCTCCAGGGCGCACCCGCGACGAAAAAGCGCGGACTGAGGAATTCTTCTTTCTCGATACGATCTCGAATACCCAGAACCCAGTCATGGTCGTTACCGATATCGAGCAGCGTCGTGACACCGGAATAAATGTAGGCATTCAGTGTCTGCTGCAGCGACGCGTCGTCGAGCTTAATCGCGAACTCGTCGCCCGGCAGGGTGCCATTGCCCCACCCGCCCTGCAGATGGATATGTGCATCGATCAGCCCCGGCAGCGCGGTCAGCCCGGTGCCGTCGATCTCCAGCGCACCGTCCGGCCTGGTGAGACTGCCAGTCTTCCCAATTGCCGAAATCCTGCCACCAGTAATCAGGATATCCTGTTCCTGCTTGGCCCGGTTTCCGAGACCATCAATCACGCGAACATTCTTGATGAAGGTCGAACCTTCATGGGAATAACGCTGGACATCAGCCGCATTGACTATCGAGATGAACAGAAACAGGCTGGCGATCATCGCCACCGCACGAATTATGCGATTCGTTAAGTACATATCTGCACTCCTTCTAATGCACCAGTCGACCGCCGTCTTCGTAGTCAGACTCATCGACCACGTCTTTGACTTCGGTCACGCCGCGTTCGAACACTGTTCGCCCGCCCATCACCGTCTTCAATACCTTGATTTCACTGATCGTCATCGGATCGATTTCAATCAGATTGCGGTCCAGCACAATCATATCCGCGTTCTTGCCGGTTTCTATTGAGCCAATCTGGTCTTCCGCCATGACCGTGTACGCCCCGTTAATCGTAAATATCCGGACCACCTCTTCCACGGTCACGGTTTCGTTCTGACCCAGCTCTCCCAGCTCCGGTTCGTCGGGATTGATTCGCGTCACCATGGTCTGCATTGGCACCCAGGGGCTCGGCGTCAGCACAGTCAGCCAGTCCGTGCCAAAACCAGGCCGCGCGCCTGCCCTGACCAGTGAACCCGCGGGAAACATGCGATCGACTCGCTCCTGTCCAACCAGGGTCAGGAACGCATTGAATACATTGTTCGGATAGGGCACCGGCGGCGACAGTTCGGCCGTGACACCCGGTATCGACGCAAAACGCGGAATGTCGTCGGGATGCACCCAGACCAGGTGCGCGACACAGTGGCGCACACCGGAATCACCATTTTTTTCGCGAACCGCCTCGATCGCATCCAGCGCATGCCGCGCCGTGCCGTCTGCAACCGCGTGCATGAAGGTCCCGACGCCTTGCTTGTCGAAACGAGCGATGATATCCGTCAGTTCCGAGGTGGTGAATTTTGTCTTCCCATATTCGCCCGAGCCGTCACTGTAGGGCTCGACAAAGGCAGCTTCGTAACCACCTGGGGTCCCATCCAGAAAAATTTTCACGAAGTTCGGTTTGACGAGCTCGGAATCATACTTCGCTCGATTCGTGATCTGTTCATCCATTTCTTCATTGGTATAAGGCGTCGTGATATGCGTGCGCCAGTCCCAGCCGATAAACAGACGCATATCCAGATCGCCTGCTTGTTCCATGGCCTGCGTCACGTCGAGCCACTGGGTCGAGCCCTCAGCTGTACGCATCGATGTGACGCCCAGTGAATTAAACTCCTGAAAGGCATCCTGAAGAACCGGGTAGTACTCTTTCAGGGTTGGCCATTCGGCAACCTGCTCGATGAGTCGCATCGCGCTTTCGCGCACGGTGCCGGTGGGTTCGCCGGTCACCGGATCTTTCTCGATGATGTAATTCTTGTCGGTCGGCGTATCGGCATCGATGCCCGCCAGCTCCAGCGCCTTCGAATTGACCCAGTAGTTGTGACCCGTCTGGTCGATCAGCACTACAGGACGATCGGGAACGATTTCGTCCAGCAGCTCCTTGCGTGGGTGGTCATCCGGAAAGTGCCCGACGCCCCAGGAACCGCCACGAATCCACTGCTTGTCGGTGTTCGCGTCAGCAAAAGCCTGTATCTCCTGCAGCATTGCCTCCGTATCATAGGGATCGGAAAAATCCAGATTGATCGTGTTGAAGGTCACCGTGGCCCAGGGATGCACGTGCAGATCCACGATACCAGGCATGACAAACTGGCCTTCTAGATCGATTACCTGCGTGGACTCGCCCACTGTTCCCTCCACCTCGCCATTCGAGCCAACGACCAGAAATCGGCCATTCTTAACAGCTACTGCGTCCGCCCAAGGCTGAGATTCACTGACGGTATAGATCCGACCGTTGGTATAGACGACATCGGCAATCTCTGCGGTCGATTCAGCGGGAGCAGCACCGTTCTGGGGAGTCTCCGCGCAGCCCGACAGCAGTGCGGCCGCACCCAGAATAATGAGGGCGAGAATCTTCATGTGGTTCTCCTCTGGAGGGTCCTTGTTGAGCTTAATGGAACGCCCCGAGTATCTAAATCATCAAAACACCAGTTGCGCGCGGATTGTTCCAACCCAGGCAACATCTTCATTTCGATCCCGAGCCGGGCGAATGTGCGCCTGGATGTCAGGCGTGATCTCGAGCCTTTCCGTGACCTGCAGGCGCCAGTAGCCTTCGAACAGGAAACTGTCGCGATCCTCGCTCTTGTCTGGCGATCCATAGCCAATACCGAAGCCGATCTGGTCACGATTGAAACTAAAGGGTTCCTTGAAGACGACGCCACCGCCGATGAAGCTGGTCAGGTTGTTGCGCCGGCCTTCCGACACACCACCGCGCAACCACAGGGCCATATCCCAGGGCGTTTCCTGCTCGAAACTGATATTCACACCCATCCCGTCGTCGCCGGTCTTGGCCTCGTCGGCGTACCACGGTGAGATACGGTAGATACCCTCGCCCCACGGCAAAGAGGGGGTAAAACCGATTTCACCGATGTAGGTGTACTCACCTCTTCTGAACGAACTCCACTTGGGATTCTCGCCATTTGTATTGCCATCAAAGAATCCGGCCCGAAAATAATAGTGCTCATTGGGCGTCCACCCCGCGATAGCGCCCAGACCATAAAGGTTAATTGTCGAGCGGGTGGTACGAGTCCAGGTTTCGGCGATAAAGTCCTTTCGATCGTTGGTGGCGTAGGTGTTGTAGTCGATGAATGCCGGTGCTTCGATCTGCCCGAGGTGAAGCTCGAACTTCTCGTTAAACATGTATTGGGACCAGTACAACTGACGAACCGGAGCGTCAGTCGCGTCGCTGTCGCTGACGGGATAGACGGTGCCGGCAGCGGTGGTTACCTGGTCCCGCGATTTACCCGAACCCAAACCAAAGAAGTCGTTGCGCTCCCAGATATACGACGCCAGGTAAGTGATGCCGCCGCGGCCCAGCCAGCCATCACTATCGACCAGGTCCCATTGCAGCCCCCAGTCCAATTCGGTGTTGTGAGTCCAACGCTTGCCGCCGCTGCCATCGCGCTGCTGGTACATGTACCCAAGCTCTGCAAACCAGTTCAGTCCGTGCTTTTCGGCAATGCCGTCCCGAAATCCATCGTAGCCTCGTAAAGCACGGTTTATGAAACCTTCGCCCAAATGCGTATGCGCATTCTCTGCCTGATCCAGATCCTGATCTTCGAAAGTCTCCGCGATGCGCGGATCAGGATCCGCCAGTGCAAGCGGTGAAACCATAACCAGCAGGCCCAGCGATGCCCGCGAGAATTTTGCAATTTCCATTAGCTTCCCCACAAAAAAAATCTGCCGATCACAATGGATCAGCCCCGCCCAACAGGCTAAGGCCGCTCGTACACGACCTCCCCGTTCATCACGGTCGTCAGCACTTTGGTTTCACTGACATCCGTGATCGGGATCTCCAGCAGGTTCCGGTCAAGAATAATCATGTCGGCAAACTTGCCTACCTCGATGGAACCCACCTTGTCTTCGCTCATTGTTGCTTTCGCGCCGTTGATGGTCATGATTTCGATGGCCTGCTCCAACTCAATACCTTCACCCAGTTTGCCAGGCATATCGCCGGCCGGGTCCATGCGTGTCACCATGCCCTCCATGCCCTTCCACGGGTCCGCATTGGGCGTGCCGGCCGGCCAGTCACTGCCGATGGTGACAGTGACGCCTGCGTCCACAAACTCCTTGATAGCCTGCCAGCGCGCATAACGGGCTGCACCTATTTGTATAGTCGCGATATCACCAATTGCTGTGGGATAAAACCAGATTGGCGAAAACTCGGCGATCACATTCAGCTCTTTAAAACGCGGGACATCTTCCTTCGTGACCGTCAACAAGTGACCGATATGATGCCGCAATTCGAGGTTACCGTGTTCTGCGCGCGCCTCCTCGATGACATCCAGAAGCGTCCGGGTCGTGCCATCTGTAGTAGCGTGCATCCTCACCTGGACACCCTCGCGCTGCGCCTGCTTGATGCGTGCGAACTGTCGTTCACCGATAGTCATCTCGCCGCGTGTAGTCGGGTCATCGGCGTAGGGCTCGACCATCAGAGCCGTCTGGCTGAAGGGTGTGCCATCGGCAAAAAACTTGATTGACACATTAAGTAGTGGCGAATTGATTTCATCGCGCCGTGCAATCAGCGCCTCAGACTCCTCTTCCGTGGTTGCCTCTGCCTGGTAGTCATTCATGGGAACGGCGAGGTTGGCCCGCATGTTCAGCTTGCCGTCCCGCTCCAGTTGCTGGTAAGCCGCCACGCCGTTGGGCCCGACCAGCATGTCGATTACCGAGGTGTTGCCGTAGGCGCGAATCTCGTCCATTGCACGGCTGATGGCGCGGTAATTGGCATCTACATCCGGACGCTCGACCAGTTTGCCAATGAGCATCATTGCGGTTTCGGAGACATAGCCCGTCGGCTCTCCCGTCTCCGGGTCACGGTCAATCGCCCCGAACTCGGGGTCCGGTGTGTCCTTGCTAATGCCGGCCAGTTCCAGGGCAGCCGAATTCAACACCGCATTGTGACCGGTTTCGTCAATTGCGTAGATTGCTCGATCCGGGAAGTGCGGATCCAGCCACTCCTTGGTGGCCTTGCCGTCGGGAAAATCCGCGGTGGACCATTTATTGCTACGGATTACCTGCAGATCAGGGTTATTGTCGGCAAATTCACGAATCAGCTTGATCTGTTCGTCCGGCGGCGTAGATTCCGGATACTGGAGTTCACCGGACTCCTCGTTAACATAGACAAGCACCGGGTGCACGTGGGTGTCGTGCAGGCCGGGCATCGCGAACTTGCCTCCCAGGTCGATGACTTTAGTTTGACCGCCAACCAGTGCCTGCACGTCGGCATTCGACCCAACCGCCAAAAATTTGCCGCCCTGTATCGCCACGGCTTCGGCCCACGCTTGCGCTGCATCGACGGTGTAGATCCGGCCGTTGATATAGACGGCGTCTGCGGCCGTCACGTCTGTCACGGCGGAACTGTCAGCAACTGGAGCAGGTCCGCTCTCCTGGGCACCATTACAAGCAGCCAGTAACAACAATCCGAACACTGGAACAAAAGGCTTCATGAAGAATCTATCCCCGCGTTAGTGAATAAACCCTTTAGGATCAATTCTGCTTATCTGTTTAGCAACTTACTACCGGGACGGCTGGTTACTGACTCACCAGAATCATACTGTGGTCCCGCCTATCTGGGAAAGAACCAGCCCACGTTGAACTTCAGCTGGTAATCCGCGCCACCCCGAGGATTGCCCCAGGACGGCAAGGCATAAACGCCAAGCCCGACATCTGCCGCATGCCCGCTGATAAAGCCTGGCAGCACCATCTTGCCGCCGACATCGATCGTTTCGGTCGCGTTACCGATGAAATCGGATGCGCCGGCCGCATCACCAACGTAGACAATCTTGTTGTCCTTGACCGCAACGACTTCCGCCCAGGGCTGGGCTTCGTTGACCGTGTAAACCTTGCCTATCTGGGAAAAACCCAGCCCACGTTGAACTTCAGCTGGTAATCCGCGCCACCCCGAGGATTGCCCCAGGACGGCAAGGCGTAGACCCCAAGCCCGACATCTGCGGCATGACCGCGTTCGCCGACGGCGAAAAACTTACCACTGGACAGGCCCAGCGGCACGGTCCAGCCGTTTCCATCCGTCTTGTGATCATAAGAGGCCGTGTTGTTGTAGCCAACATACCAGCCGGGTGACGACTCGAAATTGTAGTACAGCATGGGTTGCAGGGTTGTGACGCTGAAGTCGCCATCAAAGCCCCACAGGTGGCCGACCAGCAATGAGGTCTCCAGCGGACCGATTGCCCCGACCAATACGCCGTTTAAACCGGCACCCCCGCCGGCGCCCTTCACGTCGTTGTCGGTACGTGTCTTCCAGGAAATCATCGGCCCGGCGCCCCAGGTCCAGCCTTCCTGGCCGGTCGGGGTCACAAAAAACTGCGTGACGATATCCGACAAGCCCCACTGGCGGCCTTTTTCCTGCGGTTCATCAAAAATACCGTCATCGGGAAAGCGCGGCAGATCGGCGCCGGGCTTGGCGCCCACAATGGGGATCATGGCCCGCGGAATAATCGTCACGCCGTCAATAAAATTCAGGGAATAGACCGGCTGCAGATTGAATTCATAGGCCTCGTCATCACCGTCCGGGCCCACATCAAAGCTGATCGTATTATCGGAGAACACGGCGGAGATACTGGCCAGGGGATCCTGAAAAGCCGCTGCCAGATCGTCAGCGCTCATCCCCCCTTCCTGTGCCTGAACGACCCCACTGCAGCAAAGCAGGCCGATCAGCCAGGTGGCGAGATATCGAGATACTCGGGTCATCAGGTCCCTGCTCCCGTGTGACGGGGAAATTTCCAAACGAGGCTTAGACTAGTTCATCGTTTAGCAGGGTTTCAAGTTCGCCTGTGGCTGCAGTTCGGACAGATCCGCGTTTACTCTGGATCAGCCCCCCCTTAGAATACTTTTTTCACAAATAAACACCAATGAAGTGCATCGATATGAACGACCGATTGCTTGTTCTGATCTTTCTCGTTTTCGGCACGCCCATGGCGCATGGGGCGGAAACCGCAGACCGCGTGCTCCGGGGCGGCTACATCGAAACCATGAATCCCGACCAACCGGTGGCCGAAGCAGTCGCCATAAAGGACGGCAATATTTTGTTTGTGGGTTCCAGCGAGGATGTCAGCACTTACATCGACAACAACACTGACGTCATTGAGCTGGGCGGCAAGTACGTTACGCCTGGTTTTATCGAATCGCACAATCATGTCGTCGCTTCCGCATGGACGACGATGGGCGTGGACCTGAGCAGCGCCCGCTCGGTGGACGATATCGGCCGTCTTCTTAAGGAACATGTCGATGCGAATCCTGATGAGACCGGGCCGCTCGTCGGATTCGGCTGGGCGCCTGCCAATATCGGCAGCGAAGGCCCGCGAACAAAGGATCTCGACAAGTGGGACCTCGGACGCCCGACGATCGCGATCGGCAACTATGTGCATGATGCCGGTCTGAACACCCTGGCCCTGGAGGCCGCAGGCATCACCAACGACACACCCGATGTTCAGCCCGGTGTTATGTATTGGGAGCGTGATGAACAGGGGAGCATCACGGGTCTTGGCATCGAAGTCGTATTCTTCGAGGGCTTTATCAAGATGGGTGCCTGGCAACCGGAAACCATGGTGCCGGAATCCATCAACGAGTTGCAGGGATTTCTGACAAAACAGGGTGTCACAACAGCCATGGTGCCCGGGCTGGTAACTCCCGGTGTTGTGGTCAGCGCCGAGCTCATGAAAAAGGACATGCGCGACATCATGGAGATTCTGCAAACGCGAGCGGACAGTGGTGAAGCACAGATTCGCCTGAACGTATTGCCGTTTTTCAAATTACCCGATTCGGACCCCCAGGATGTTGTCGATTTTGCGCTGGAGATGAACAAGACCTACGACAGTGACATGCTTCGGGTGGACAAGATCAAGATCCATCCCGAACTCGCCTGGAACACTCGGGGCGCCTCGCAACTGGTTCCCTATCTTCCCGAGAACGAGGGTGATGCGCCCACCTGGGGATCCTTTGGTGTGTCGCCTGACCGACTTTTCGAGGTGGTGAACCGGGCCAATATGAACGGGCTTGATGTCATCACCCATGCCGATGGCGCGCGCCTCGTCAAGCGGCTGACCGACATTATTATCGAGGCAAAGGAATATTATCCGGATGCCCGCAATCGCCTGGACCATATTTCGATGATGGACAATGCAACGCGCGCCAAGGTTGTGGAGCACAATATTCCCACCAATGCGACGCCGATGTTTTGCAATGAACTCGACGCAGGCCTGAAAGGCGAGGAGATCTTCCGGTTCATGGAAAGGGACTACGTCGAAGAGGCTTACGGCCAGTACACGGAGCTCGCAAACCTGTACCAGAACGTCTCCCTGTCTGGAGATACCCCCGGCACTACAATAGACAAGGCCTATCCTGTTTACCTGATGCAACAGGCAATGACGCTGACCGAACCATCCATGGAAGGCGCATCACATTTCCCGGACTGGCGCCCGAAAATGACCATTGACCAGGCGCTGCACGCTTACACCGTGGCGCCAGCCTGGCAGATGAAGATGGAAGACAAGATCGGTTCAATTGAAGTGGGCAAATACGCCGACCTGGCGATCTTCGAGAAAAGTCTGCGGGAAATCGAGCCGGAGAACCTGATTGAAGAAGCCAAGGTCGAAGGCACCATACTGGGTGGCGAGTTCACTTACCGGGATGGTATCCAGTAACCCAAGACCTGGGAACTGCCGCTTTTCCCGAACGCGTTTCAATTGAATTCGTAGGTGATGCCCCAGGACAACAGATAGTGGTTCTTTTTTCGGCCTGCCACCCGGCCGGCGAAAGGATCATCACCGGTATCGACAGGCCCACTGCCGCCGTTGAACAATCCCAGGTTAGTGGAGACTGCATTACCGTTCAGCCTTTGGTAGTGAAGCCCCACTCCACCCCCATAGGCGTTGTCTATCCCGAAGGACAGCGTGCGTTTCCGGTTGTTGACAGGCGACTCCATTACCGCGAAACCGATACGACCCTCGAGCCGATCGCTAAACGGCCTGGACAGACCAGCCGTGACTACCCAGAAATCGTCGAAGACACTGCCGGGCGTTTCAACCTGGCTGCCAAGCACCTTGATTTCACTCAGGCCGAAGCGCGACATTTCAATCCAGATCGCATCCAGCGAGGCAGTCCAGCCAGATTCCCATTCATGAAACAGGCCTGCTTCGAAACGTGCCGGCGAACGCAGCTTCACGTCGATGTCGTCGCCCGCGGCATTGATCAGATCGATTTCATCCTGTGGCAGGTTGGATCGTTTCAGACGCAGCTTCACATCGTTGTCGGTCTCCACCTCGGTTATATAGTTCAGACCCAGGCGCGTACGCGGGGTGAATTCAATCAGAGCGCTGAAGACCAGCCCGGCGCCGACGCCATCTGCCTCGCTGGTTAACTTGGCATCGTCAGGGCTGCCTGCGTTGTTGACCTGGGTTGTGGACTCCGAATCGGAATAGTTAATGGAGACCCCGCCACCCAGCGACAACCAGGGCGCTACTTTGTACGCCAGCACGGTATTCATCGCGACGAAGACAAGATGGAAATTATCGCTGTAATAACGACCGGCCCAGTTCGGCCCCTGGCTGGCACCAAAGCCGGCCGGCGCAAAAAGGGACAGGCCGAGGCGCCAGTCTTCCGACAGGGGTTTGACGTAGCCCAGGGACGGGATAAACAGGGGATCCGGGTTGCGCGGATTGCCGCCGTCGACGGTGGTCCGGTTCTCGTCCACCTTGAAGCGCGAGAAACTCTGGGCCACCACCAGGCTGGTGGCCAGCTGGGATTCATCCAGCCGGGTCATGCCGGCCGGCGTGTTGGCCGCCGTCATCGCGTTTTCCGCCGCGCCGTACAGGCGGGTCAATGCCGGTCCATCGGCCATCGCTGGCACAGCCCACACGGCCAGCAGCAAGACCGCGGCGATTTGCGGCCCCCATGTTCCCTGTCTCTTCATTCGCCAGGCGCTCCCACTTCGTCGGCGATGACAAACCCCACGCGGAGTATAGGCGGATCAAGACGGCTTTTCGCCTGCGCCCCGTTGTTATGATCGAACTTCCGAGGCCCGGGTGCGGAACGCGTCCGCGAGCGGGCCAGAACTGATTTGCACCGAGGCACACCATGAATAAAGTCACCGGACTGCTACTGGGTCTGTTGTATTTCGTATTGCCGGCCCAGGCCACGGACCTGGATGAACTCCGGGCCTTGATCGAGGCCCAGACCCGGCTCATGGAATCCCAGACGGCTACCATCGAAAATCTCCGGCAACGAATCGCCGGCCTGGAGACTTTTCAGCGTGAAGCCCTGGTGAATATTCCCGTCACCCAGGCCGACGACTACACCCGGCCGGAACAGCTCCCCAGTGGCCAGATTTCCAGCAGCCGGGGACCCATCGGCGAGGTGGATGGAGAACCGTCGGAAGATACCGGTGGCCCGTCCGGCGGTGCGGATATTGACACTAGCCAGCTGCCGGCCACGAGCACGGTATTTGCCAGCCTGGTCACCCGCGGGGACTTCCCCTACTCGTTCAAGGTGCCCGATACGGATGTTTCCCTGGCCTTCGATGGCTATATCAAGGCGGACGCCATCTATGACACGGACGCCGTGGCCTCCGGCGGCCGCTTCTTCCCGGACACGGTGGGCCTCGGCACCGGTTCGGAAGAAAGCCAGATTACGGCACAACAGAGCCAGTTCGGTGCATTGGCACAGAAGCCCACCCGCTTCGGCCGGGTAACCGGTTTTTTCGTGGGTGATTTTTACGGCAGTGGCAGTCAGAACTTTCGCTTGCGTGAGGGTTACGGAAAGATCGGCAACTTCATGGCAGGCAAAACCTGGTCCACCTTCATGGATTTATCAGCGCTACCCCAGACCGTGGCACTCACAGCTCCGGCGGGCGTGATGTTCAAACGCCCGAGCATGGTGCGCTGGTCGCAACCCTGGGGGAATGGCTGGTCCAGCAACTTTGCGATCGAGGAGCCCTCGACGAACACGGACGTGGCCTTGCCCGACGGTGCCACGCAGGTGAAGAGAACTCCCAATGGCATTGCAACACTGCGGGTCAGCAGCGACGCCGGCAACCATCTGCAACTGGGCGGTATCGTCCGGGAACTCGGACTCAAGGAGGCAACGGGCAATGAAGAATTCGAAATCGGCTGGGGCCTGAACCTGACGGGCGCTGCCCGGCTGTTTGGACGGCACAAGCTGGTGGGCGGCGTCAGCTACGGTGACGGCATGGGCAACTACGTCGGCGGCTTCGCGACCAGTCCCGTGGGTGCCGGTCTATCCGCCAATGGCGACCTGGAGTCCCTGCGCATCTACACTGCCTATGGGGGCTATCAGCACTTCTGGACCAGCCAGCTCAAGTCGACCGTCAGCTACGGTATCGCGGATGTCGACAACGCGTCGGGCATGCCGGGTAACTCGGTCAAGCGCACCCAGACCGCCAGTGCCAACCTGATATGGAGCCCCTTTGAACGATTCGGCTTCGGCGTTGAGTACCTGTACGGAAAGCGCGAGGACGAAGACAATTCCGATGCGGATAATCATCGCATCCAAACGGCCGTACAGTTTGGCTTGTAACGAAAACGATACAGACTGCTGACAAGAGGGAGTGTCATCATGGGAAGCCAACAACTCATTCGCCTGGGCCGACTGACAGATGGCGTCTTTGCCGTTTCCATCGTGGTACTGGTGGCGGCATTACCCCAACCGACGGAATCTGAATGGCAAGGCGATACTCCCCTGGGATTTTTGGGCCACCACGCCAATGACCTGTCATTTGTACTGATTGCCATGCTGCTGGTGGGCATCTACTGGCACCAGAGCAATGGCTTGCTGGGCAGTCTCAGGGGGACGGATGGGCGACATGCATCACTGGTGCTGGCGCAAGTGTGCTTGCTGGTGCTGTACCTCTATATCGTCAGCCTCGCGGTGGATTTTCCCGACTCTGCCGAGGTCCTGGCTCTACAGAGCATCGGTGCGGCGGTGGTCGGCCTCCTCTCCATGCTGGGTTGGCGCTATGCGAGCAAAAACCGACGACTTTTGGCCGATGACATCACGCAGGAAAACGTCGCTAAAATGAATAAGGCCGGCCTGGCAGAACCCCTGACGGCCCTGGTGACCCTGCCCTTCGCCTGGCTGGGCCCGGATATCTGGGGACTGTCGTGGCTCAGCTACCTGCTGGTTCAACGCCTGCTTAAATAACAGGAAACATCGGTCTCTTCGGGTTGTTGCCAAAAGATACGGCTGGCTCGCGCGTTGCATTACCCTGTGGGCTATTGGTTCGGGCGACTGCCCCGCAACAATGCAAAACACTAAGCAATGGAGATACACATGAAGATGAGCAGCGCGATGTTGGTCCGCCAATGTCTTGTCATCAGCCTGACTGCCTGGATTGCTCTGGTTGCAGGCGCCTGGGCCGGCGGTCACATCGATACCGAGAATGGCTATGCAACGGCCGAGGAGCTCGGGCTGATGAAAGGCTTCCCGCCGCCTCCGGAGAAGCGGGTGAATCGCTCCAATGCGCTGCAGACGCCACCTTACGTGCGCTGGTCTTTTCTCAATATGCGCACCGTGTACCCCACTGCGAACATCAACAGCGCAGATACTCCCGTGCAGCTACCGCGAAAAGCCGACAAAGGCATTCAAGGGCTGATGGTGACCAACCCGGAGACCGGGGAGAAAGTCGATTTCGATACTTACCTCAAAATGACCTACAGCGATGCCCTGGTGGTAGTCGAGGGTGACACACTGCGCCACGAGAGCTACCTGAACGGTATGAACGCCGATCAGCCGCACCAGATGATGTCCGTAACGAAATCCTTCGCCGGCCTGATGAATCTGATCGCGGCCGAGAACGGCAAGCTGAAGGAAAGCGACCGCGTGGTGAAGTACATCCCGGAACTGGCCGGCACGGCTTTCGATGCCACGGTTGGACAGGTCTCCGACATGACCAACTCCTGGGAGTTCAGCGAGGACTATGCCAACCCCCGCTCCGGCATCATCAAGTACGCGACGGTCCTGGGTTTTGCAGAGCCGCTGCCGGACGAGACCTACGAAGACGATATCTACGAATTCCTGCAGAAACAAAAGAAAGACCCCGCCCATGATCACGGCGAGATCTTCCACTACCAGACCCCGAAGACCGATGTGGTCAACTGGGTTACCAATCGCGCTACCGGACAGTCTTTTGAGACCGACCTGGAGGAACGCCTCTGGAAGAAGCTGGGCACCGAGGGCGAAACCTACGTGCTGCTCGACAAGGACGGCACCCTGTTTGCCGGTGGGGGGCTGAATGCAACGCCCATGAACCTGGCCCGCTTCGCCGCCATGATGCTAAATGACGGTGAGTTCAATGGACAGCGGGTGATCTCCGCCGACATCATCAAGACTCTGTCCGAGGGCGGCAACATCGACGCATTCTCTAACGGACCGGAGTCATCGGGCGTGCTGGGGAACAAGGACTGGAGCTACCGGGCCCAGTGGTGGGTGAGACATACGCCGGGCAAAGAAGCCTTCACGGCGATCGGCGTCCACGGGCAATGGATCTATATCGACGTGGATCGCAATATCGCGATCATCAAGCAGTCATCGCAACCGGTCTCGTCGGTGAACTACTACGACGAGTTCAATATCAATGCCTTCGACGCAGTCATCGAACATCTGGCGAAGTAGGCGCACAAATCTGCTTGGCATCATTCTGCCAGGCAAGAAAAAGGCCCGGCCAGGCGCTACACCTGCCCGGGCCTTCTTTTTAATGACTCAGATCCCGTCGCGATGGGTGAAGCGACCGTCCATCATGGTCGCTTGCACCTTCACATCCGCGATATCGCGGGGCGCCACATCGAACAGGTTCTTCTCGATCACGACGATGTCCGCGTACTTACCCACTTCCAGGCTGCCGATCTTATCTTCCATGCGCATCATCCAGGCCGGATCAATGGTCCAGGCCCGAATGGCCTGCTCCACCGTGATC
>JBPCXH010000024.1:0-3332 GCA_051008735.1 Gammaproteobacteria bacterium
GCCGAGGTTAGCAAGAACAGGAATGCCGCCTGCCCGTTAGGTGTCGCGACACTGGGAATATTCGTGCCCGTATTGATCGCCACCGCCAGTAGTTCGAACTCCGATCGATTAATGGTCCCGTTCAGCAGAGCGTCTTTGACCTCCCCAATGTACACCGTCGCGACGAATACATTGTCGCTGATCATCGACAAAACACCATTGGCCAGGAAAAACATGACTACCCGCAGATCCCCTTCCAGAGCCAGTACCCGATTGGTCACAGGATCAAAAAGATTCTGATCCTGGATCACCGCCACGATGCCAAAAAAGACCACCAATAATGATGTGAACGGCAACGCCTCCTCAAAGGCATGGCCGATTCGCTTCTCCTCAACGACACCGGTAAAAGCGGTCGCCAGCACGATGATCATCAACCCGATAATACCTACCTCAGCCAGGTGATTACCCAGCGCAATGACCAACACAATTGCTGCCACTGCCTGAACCAAAAGAACCGCTTTGTCACGCACAGTGCGACGTGCAGACTCGAAATCATCGTACTCTTCAAGAACCTTGCGAACACCCGGGCGCAAGTCGGCGCCGTAGCCAAACCAGCCAAAATATTCAAGCATCACACAAGTGATCAGTCCCACGAAAAACACCGGAATGGAGATCGGTGCCATCCGCCAGAAAAACTCCATGAACTCCCAGCCTGCTTCTTTGGCTATGAGCAAATTCTGGGGCTCGCCAACAATGGTCATCACGCCACCCAAGGCCGTACCCACAGCGGCATGCATCATTAAATTCCGGAGAAAAGCGCGAAACTTGCCCAGGTCTTCGCGGTGCAGGCTTTCAACCTGATCATCGTCAGACGCGTCGTGAGAAATGTCGTAGCCCTTGCCTGAGGCAACCTTGTGATAAACGGCATAGAAACCTTCAGCAACGGTAATCACCACCGCGGTGACGGTCAGCGCATCCAGAAAAGCTGAAAGAATGGCTGCCACGCTGCAGAAAAGCAGCGATAGCAGAATCTTGGAGCGCACACCCAACAGAATCTTGGTGAACGTAAACAGCAACATCTCCTTAAGAAAGAAGATGCCCGCGACCATGAACATCAAAAGCAATATCACAGGCAGGTTGTGCTCAACCTCATAATAAACCTGGTCGGCTGTCGTCATCCCGACAATGACAGCCTGAATTGCTAACAACCCTCCTGGTTGCAAGGGATAGCACTTAAGGGCCATGGCCAGGGTAAAAATAAACTCGGCAACCAGCAGCCACCCGGCAACAAAAGTGCCCATCGTGAAAATCACGATGGGATTTATAATAAGGAAGCCAACGATCGTTAGCTTGTACCAATCAGGCGCATTGCCGAGAAAATTTGCGGCAATTGCTTTGATCAAGGATTGATTCATATTTCTGTCTGTCTTTGACTCGCCCCGGCGGCGGATGTTAGTACGCGACACCTGCTGGTGCCATGCAGAGATTCCAGTTCAGGCATCCAGGCGGCGCCACAGAGCGCCCTCGCCACAGGCCGTATCCATCAGATCCAGATACTGCTCATGGCTCTCCAGTTCTGCCGCAGTAGCCTGCCGGACAACCAGATCCAGATCCTCTCGGCGAACCCGCCGACTGCCGGTAGTCTCGGCATACTGCTGAACGCTATCCCGATCCAGGCCCAGCTCACCCTGACCCCCCGTCATAGCCAGGTACACGTCCGCCAGCAGCTGCGCATCGAGCAACGCGCCATGCAGGTCGCGGCTTGAATTATCGATAAAATAACGACGGCACAGAGCGTCCAGGCTATTTCTCTGGCCGGGATGCAGCTCCCGAGCCAGCACAAGGCTGTCTATCACCGAACAGCGATCTTCAATACGCTGCTCCTGATCCATCAAGTGCAACTCGTGATTCAGGAATCCGGCATCGAAATCAGCGTTGTGGATAATCAACTCAGCGCCGTCAATGAACTCCAGCAGGCTCTCCGCCACAGCGTCAAAGACCGGCTTGTCGGCAAGTTGGTCCGAGGTGATGCCGTGAACTTCCGCAGCGGCCGGATCGATCTCGCGCTGCGGATTGATATAGCGATGAAAATGATTGCCGGTACGACGACGGTTCAGCAGTTCAACACAGCCTATTTCGATAATCCGGTGTCCCTTCTCGTACTCCAGCCCTGTTGTTTCAGTATCCAGCACAACCTGGCGCATAGCCTCACTCCCCCTCCGTCAGAATTTCGTCCAGGCCACGGTTGGCCAGCATGTCTGCCTGCTCATTGCCCGGATTGCCATCATGTCCTCTCACCCAGCGCCAGTCGACTTCATGACGGGCGGCCTGTTCATCCAGACTCTTCCATAAGTCCGCATTTTTAACCGGCTTGCGGGCGGCGGTTCGCCAGCCTCGCTCCTTCCACGCGGGCAACCATTGTTCGATGCCGTTACGCACGTACTGCGAATCGGTGTAAAGAACAATCTTGCAGGGGCGACTCAGCGCCTCCAGGGCGCGAATCGCCGCGGTCAATTCCATGCGGTTGTTCGTGGTGGGCTGTTCGCCCCCACAAATTTCTCGCTCGTGATCTCCATAGAAAAGCACTGCACCCCAGCCACCTGGCCCTGGATTACCGCGACACGCGCCGTCAGTATAAATCTCGACCTGATTCATGCAGCGTTGCGACTCGTCGGGTTGACCAAGCCGGCCACCAGTCGGCGCCGTCGACGCCTCACCGGATGAATCATTGTTGAGGTATACATTTCCTTGCGCGCCGTCATGACGTAGCAAGCTGCCAGAGGCGGCCAGAGCCGCTTCCGGTGCCACACATTCGCAGCCCCCGGCAGCAGCTTTCGCGAACCGGCTTTCGCCCATGCCTTGGCGCGCGAGTCCTCAGCCAGAGCAGCAGACCAGGCCCTGGGGCCAGAACCGAGGGGCAACTGGAAATGATAAAAACGCGTGCGCTGGATACTGAAGTTCAACAATCGCAACCAGTCTTTCAAACGTCGGTCCGAAATCAAGCTGGCCGTGCCGGGTGGAAACCGGCTCCCGGACAGCAGGTGGCGGAAGCCCCAGGTTCCATAGGGATTGAAGCCGGCGACAATCAACTGACCGTCAGGCCGGAGAATCCGGTCCACTTCCCGCAGCACCGCATGGGGATCGCCATGGGATTCCAGAATATGCGCCAGAAGGACCGCATCGATTGAATCGGCCGGAATGGCCAGATCGTTAGCCCGGCTAATCAGCTGCACCCCGGCACCCGGCTCCTCGGCAATCACCACCGTACGCCGGGTACGGGCGGCCTTCAGAAACATGCCACCGGCCCAGGGACCGATCTGAATTATTTGGTCCCCGAACACGTCGTCCAGAAT
>JBPCXH010000025.1:0-5238 GCA_051008735.1 Gammaproteobacteria bacterium
ATGAGCCAGGTGCTCTATGAAGAGTGCCGGGTAGAAGATGGTCTGATACTTAATCCCTCACGTCTGGAATACAAACTGCCCCGCGCCTATGAATTACCCGAGGTGGATTACACGCTGATCGAAACCATTGACCCCTACGGGCCTTTCGGTGCCAAGGAAGTGGGTGAGGGGCCGATTGTGGTGAGTATGTCTGCCGTGGCTGCCGCCGTGCAGAATGCCGTGGGTGCCCTGGTGCCGGAAATTCCGATGACACCCTGGCGAGTCTTGCGGATGTTGCGGGGCACGGCGGATGGCAGCGCCAGTGTGGATAAACACTGGTCCGAAGGTCTGGAAACCCCGGTGTCTGACAGCAAGCCTTAGCGCGTGGCACCTGATTCGTCGTCAGTTCCGCTGCGTATCGCGGCTTTCTGGGGTCTGGGGACCCTGGCCACCACCACCATGCTTAATGGTGTGTCTGTGGTACTGCTGTTTTACCTGGTCAGTTTCGTGAAGATAGAGCCGGTGGTGGCAGGCGCACTGCTGTTTGGTTCGAAGTTGCTCGATGTGCTGACCGACCCGCCCATGGGGCTGGTGTCGGATCGGACCCGCACACGCTGGGGAAAGCGTCGGCCGTATCTGCTGGGCTCAAGTTTGTTTTGCGGCTTGTCTTTCGCCCTGTTATTCAATGTGCCCACCACCTTGTCCGGTTCGGGCTTGTATCTGTTTATTGGCTTTGCACTGATTCTCTATGCTCTGTCGTATACGGCTTTCCAGGTGCCGTACATGGCCATGCCGGCTGAGATGACCGAGGACTACCACGAGCGCACCCGCATCATGGGCTGGCGGGTTCTGTTCATGACCCTGGGCAACTTTGCCGGCTCCGCCCTGGTGCCGTTTCTGGTTCAGGCCCTGGGCGAGGGACGCGCGGCCTACGGGCAGATGGGCTGGATTGTGGGCGGCGTGATTTTTGGCAGCATGCTGCTGAGTTTTCTGGGGACCGCAGGCGCGCGCCAGACCAAGCAGGAAACAGTGAGGGTCTCCCTGGCGCAACATCTGCGCTGGTTACTGGCCAACCGACCCCTGGTTGTGCTGATTGGCATGAAAGTTCTCATCTACGTGGGCATTTCATCTTTCATCGCTGTGATGCTGTTCTTTTTATCCAGTGTCCTGAAGAAGGGCCCCCAGGCGCTTGCCGTGTTTGGTCTGGCACAGACCCTGACCACCATCGTATTTATTCCGTTTTGCGCCATCCTTGCCAGGCGGCTAGGCAAAAAGCCGGCTTACGCAATCTGTCTGGTGGGCTTCGTCGCCACCTTAAGTACATGGGCCTTTGCGACACCGGGAGAACCCATGATCTTGATTGCCCTGCGCGGTGCGGTGCTGGGTATGTTTAGCGCCGGGAGTTTTCTGTACGGCAACTCCATGCTGCTGGATACCTTCGCCTGGGATTATCAGCTCACCGGTGTGCGACGCGAAGGGGTGCTGTCGGCCGCCTTCAGTTTTTGTGAAAAAGCTTCCCTGGCATTGGGGCCGCTGATCATCGGTGCCTTGCTGTCGGCCATGGATTTTGACAAGAATTTACCCACGATAGCCGAACAGTCCGCAGGCGCGGTCCGTGCCATGTACCTGGGATTTATCTGGATTCCGGTGGCCTGCCAGCTGTCTGCCGCATTGCTACTGCTTGTTTATCCCCTTGAGCGGGCGGATATGGAAGGCTGAAGCCGCGAAGGGTCCGCGTGCGTTACGCTATAAGGATGAAGGCCTTGGCTTCATACCGTCGCAGGCCGTTTGCAGCGGCTGTATCGGTTGCGGTGCTGTTCGGTGCAGTGACCTTAAGCTTTTGCCCGGGTCTGACCCAGGCCGCTGATGCATCACTGGCCGGCCCGCTGGTCGCTACGGAAGCTGTTCTTGGCAATGAGCGGTTTTTCATCCGCTACGAGTCAGCGGCGGGCGAGTTTTACTCCGGTGGCAGCTGGACGAAACGAATCGACCTGGAGCTGCATCCTGAGGGTCGGTTTCAGGGGCCCTATCTGGTGCCCCTGGAATACCATCAGCCCGAGCGCTGGGCAGTTTTACCGAAGGATGCAATCAGCGTGCGGGTGTTGCCCGTGGAACACTGGCGGTCAATCAAGGCCCGTCTGTTCAGTGCGGTAATGCCCGAGGAGCCAGGGGCGGGCCTGGTCATCAATTTTTCTCAGGACGACTATTTTATCTATCGGCATGGGGATGGCCCGATTATGTCGGTGCTCCTGCGCCATCGGCCCGCCGGCTTTCGTATCGCCGGGAATCTGTCCATGGTCGGCCTGCTGGAGTCCGGAAAGCCTGTGGTTGAGGCTTATCTGGCAGAGCAGGGTATTGAAGACCGTCGGCTGGTGCTGAACACGGGTGACACGGGTCCTTATTCCTTGCCATTTCTGTACCTGAACCTGGATTGGCGGATGGCGGTATTCGCGCGTCTTGATCCGGGGGCAGGACGGGTCGCGCGGGCCCCCGTCATACCGGCTGCACA
The DNA here is from genome assembly GCA_051008735.1 of Gammaproteobacteria bacterium. GTDB lineage: Bacteria > Pseudomonadota > Gammaproteobacteria > Steroidobacterales > J054. Next base: position 2,489 of record JBPCXH010000025.1, read on the forward strand.
GACCCTCGGCCATATTGCTCACAGCCATCTTACGGGCATTGCTGTGCGGCCCCTGTCTTCTTTGAAGCGTTTGTTTTTCGTGTTGACGGACACAGTGAGTGTGCCCCTGCAAGGAGGGCCGGTCGATGTCCCGAGCGGTTACATTCCGCCGCCCCTCGCCGCGTCGAGTGGCATGGATCTGGCCGCCTGGGAGCTCCACCTGGACAGGTTCACGGGCCGCAAGGCCTCCAGTGGCACGATTGAGTACCTGGTTGATGGCGAAGAATTTTTTCCCCGCCTGATTGGTGCTGTGGAAGCAGCGAAAACCGCTATCCATATGCGAACCTACATTTTCGACAATGACGATTTTGCCGCCAGCATCGGCCGGCTATTGCGGGAGCGAGCCGACAGCGGGGTGGACGTCAAGGTGCTGCTTGATGGCCTGGGCACGATCATCTCCACAACGGAAACTCAGGAAAGTCTGCCTCCGGAACACCAGGCCCCACCTTCAGTGAGGGCCTTCCTGGAAGGCAACTCATCCGTGAAAGTGCGTCAGACACCCAACCCCTGGATGACCGGGGATCATGTGAAAACAACCATTATCGATGGTGAAATCGGGTTCATGGGCGGCATGAATATCGCTCGTGAATACCGGTATGACTGGCATGATTTGATGGTTGAGCTGCGCGGCCCCGTGGTCGGCCAGATACAGTCCGAGTTCGACGAGGCCTGGGCTCATGCCGGCGTGCTGGGGGATCTTGGCTGGTTTCTCCACAAGTTGCGTGGTCAGCCAGACAGGCAGTCCCGGCCCATGGGATACCCGATCCGCCTGCTTTATACCAGACCGGAGAACGCCGAAATTTTTCGCGTTCAACGGGAAGCTATTCGCCGGGCCACTGATTATATTTTTGTTGAGAACGCTTACTTCACCGATGATTCGCTGCTCAAGGAATTGATTGATGCGCGTCGGCGTGGCGTTGATGTGCGGGTGATCGTTCCCATTGTGACGGACCGCGGCGCGCTGACTCGCGACAATGCACTGGCGGCAAATGTGATGCTGGCAAACGGCATTCGGGTATATATATATCCGGGAATGTCGCACATCAAAGCCGCTATTTACGATGGCTGGGTCTGCCTGGGCTCGGCAAATTTCGATCGCTTCAGCATGAAAATCAATCACGAAATGAACCTGGCAACCTCACATCCACCTGCTGCGCGGGAGTTACAACAGCGGCTGTTTGAGGAAGATTTTGCCCGCTCGCCCGAATTGTTGGTGCCCTTCCCTGAGCGGTGGTCAGATCATCTCGTCGAGGTGCTCGGCGATTATATTTTCTGAAGCAGCGGCAGGCAGAGGCGACCCCGCTTGCAGTACTCTAGTCCCATGCGCCTGTCTGGTCCTTTTGAAATTCTTCGCGTACTCGAGTTCGAGTGGCCCGCCCGTGAGCCGGATTTTCTTCTCACGGGCATCAGTGCCGCCGACATCCTGGAGACCCGAACGGGTCGGGATGCCCGTTTCGTTGATCCCCGGTCGGGATTATTAACCATGTCTTTCCACAGCCTGGTGGTGAAGACGCCCCAGGGGGTGCTTCTGGTCGACACCTGCGTCGGTAATCACAAGGATCGGCGTATGATCCCCGAGTGGCATATGCAGCAGTGGCCCTATCTTTCGCGGCTTGAGCAGGCAGGCCTGACCCCCGCAGATATCGACTTCGTTTGCTGCACCCATTTGCACGGTGATCACGTGGGCTGGAATACGCAACTCGACAACGGTCGCTGGGTGCCGACTTTTCCAAATGCGCGATATCTGTTTGCCGCACCGGAACTGGAGTATTGGCAGGCGCATCATGTCGCCGATCCCGAAAGCATTTACCGCCAACCCTGGATAGACAGCGTGTTGCCGGTGCTCGAGGCCGGGCTGGTGCAGACTGTGGCCGAGGATGCCGAGTTATTTCCGGGTATTCGCCTGCGTCCGGCACCGGGTCACACGCCGGGCAATGTGGTTATCGAACTCGATGATGGCCGGGCTCGTGCTGTGCTCAGCGGCGACGTTATTCATCATCCGGTACAAATCGAGCGGCCTGACTGGTGCAGTAATTTTGATCTGGATCAGGCCCTGGCCCGGTCCACTCGTGAGCGGCTGCTGGAGCGCGTCGCGGACAACGGTTCCTTGCTGCTGGGTGCGCATTTCGCTGCGCCGGCCGTCCTGCGGGTAGAAGGTTCTGCCCAGGGTTTCTTTTACGCCGATGCCTGAACACCACGACGTTGACGTGGCCATTGTCGGGGGGGGGATCGCCGGGCCTGCCATGGCCTGTGCCTTGTCGTCTACGGGGTGGCGGGTTTTACTGGTGGAACGCAGTAGCGAGGCGCTGGATACGGCGCGCGGTGACCACTTGCAACCAAAGACCTGTGAGTGGCTGTCGCAGTGGGGTGTACTCGATGACATGTGGGCCCTGGGGGCTGAGAAACGTCTGGGCTCGCGCTATTTGTTGCCCGAGGGCGAGTTGGTGTTACATGCCACAGTCGATCAGCTGGCCATTCCGCATCCTTATTATCTTTACCTGAATCACGAACTGCTGTCCGCTGCTTTGCTGCGCGGGGCAGCCAGAAATCCTGCTTTCGATCAGTGGTGTCCGGCGACAGCTCGACCCGTCGCGACGCCGTCAGGTATGACTCTGGAAGTTGAGACCGACTCCGGTGTGCGCCAGGTCAGGGCCAGGCTGGTGGTGGCTGCCGATGGTCGGACATCGCGTCTGCGCCGTGCTGCTGACATC
>JBPCXH010000026.1:0-7661 GCA_051008735.1 Gammaproteobacteria bacterium
CCATAGACAATGCTCTCGGCGGTGGACTTCTTACCATCGCGCATGATCATGTTAATGAACTTGGCGAGCATCAGATTCTGATGCTTGGGATCCGGAAGGATTACTCGCTTGGGGGCTTGGGAACGTCTGGACATGATCGGACTCGCGGTCGATTAAATGGTGCTGTTACTTGGGTCGCTTGGCGCCGTACTTCGAACGGCCCTGGCGTCGATCGGAAACGCCGGCGCAATCCAGGGTGCCACGCACCGTGTGATAGCGAACACCGGGCAGATCCTTCACACGACCGCCGCGTATCAATACGACGGAGTGCTCCTGCAGGTTGTGGCCTTCACCACCGATATAACTGGTGACTTCAAACCCATTCGTCAGGCGCACACGTGCGACCTTGCGCAGAGCCGAGTTCGGCTTCTTGGGAGTCGTTGTATAGACACGCGTGCAAACACCCCGTTTCTGGGGGCTGGCATTCAGTGCCGGGACAGTGCTCTTGGTCGGCTTCGTCTTGCGAGCCTTGCGGACCAACTGGTTAACGGTCGCCATTAGATATGCTTCTCAAATCGCTTGCTGCAAATGAACGTCAGCCCGCATGCGGGGAACTCTTGCAAGTACCGGCATCCGGGCTAACTAACGTGGCGCGCTGAGCGCCTCTAAATCCTTGTTTTTCCAGCCCTAGGAGCCGGCCTACTCTGCGCAGGGCCGAGAAGTCTAGGGCCCCGCCCAAGGCCAGTCAAGCCAGATCGGGCGGCCCACCTGGAGGCCGCCCGATTTGTGCCTAGTCTTCCGTAGCCGTGGTCTCGGACGACTCAGGGGCTGGCGCATCATCCGCCAGCCCTTCGGCCAGCGCTTCGGTCGCTGCGCTGACCTGGGCCGCCTCGGCTGCCTCTGTGGCCTCTTCCAGGCCCCGCAGCTCTTCGGAAAGCTCCTGCTCACGGGTCTTCCGCTGGCCGGCGTGGTAGCTGTAACCGGTACCCGCCGGGATCAGGCGACCAACGATCACATTCTCCTTCAGGCCCCGCAGATCATCGCGCAGACCCTTCACGGAGGCCTCCGTTAACACCCGGGTGGTCTCCTGGAAGGAGGCTGCCGAGATGAAGGATTCCGTCGCCAGGGAGGCCTTGGTGATACCCAGGAGCAGGGGCCCCCAGGTGGCACCCGACTTCTTCTGGGCTGCCATGGACTCGTTGACTTCCAGCAAACGGGCCCGTTCCAGCTGCTCGCCCCGCAACAGGCTCGTCTCGCCGGCGTCGACAACCTCAATCTTGCGCAGCATCTGCCGGATGATGACCTCGATGTGCTTGTCATCGATTTTCACACCCTGGAGGCGATACACGTCCTGGATTTCCCTGACGAGATAGTTGGCCAGGGGCTCCACGCCCCGCAAACGCAAAATATCGTGGGGGTTCGGCTCGCCTTCGGCGATCATTTCACCCCGCGCCACCTGCTCACCTTCGAAGACACTCAAATGACGCCACTTGGGAATCAGCTCTTCATGCTTCTCGGCCTGAGCATCGGTAATCACCAGGCGCCGCTTGCCCTTGGTTTCCTTACCAAAGCTAACGGTCCCGCTGTGTTCAGCCAGGATTGCCGATTCTTTCGGCTTGCGCGCCTCGAACAGGTCGGCCACGCGCGGCAGACCACCGGTAATATCACGAGTCTTCGAGCTTTCCTGCGGAATGCGGGCGATAACGTCACCAACCTTCACGCTGGACGTGTCGACCTTGACCACGATGGCCCCGGGCGGCAAAGCATAGACGGCCGGAATATCCGTGTTCGGGAAGCAGATCTCCTCGTCCTTGTCGTCAACCAGCTTCGCCGTGGGCCGCAAATCCTTGCCCGCGCTGCTGCGCTGCTTGGGATCCATGACAACAATGCTGGACAGACCGGTGATCTCGTCGATCTTCTCTTCGACGGTGACGCCATCCATAAAGTCCTGGAACTGCAGCTTACCGGCGACCTCGGCCACAACCGGGTGAGTATGCGGATCCCAGGTTGCCACGATGGCACCGGCATCCACTTTGTCGCCGTCGCGGCAGGAAATCACCGCACCGTAGGGCAGCTTGTAACGCTCGCGCTCGCGGCCATGTTCGTCAATAACACCGACCTCGCCTGAGCGGCTGATTGCCACCAGGTTGCCGTCCTCGTTCTCAATCGTCTTGATGTTATGCAGACGCAGCTCGCCTTCACGCTTCACTTCAACACTGTTCGCGGCAGCGGCCCGGGAGGCAGCACCACCAATGTGGAAGGTACGCATGGTCAGCTGAGTGCCCGGCTCGCCAATGGACTGGGCCGCAATAACGCCGACCGCTTCGCCAATATTGATTCGGTGGCCGCGAGCAAGATCGCGCCCGTAGCACTGGGCGCAAACACCGTAACGAGTCTCACAGGAAATGGGGGAACGCACCATCAGCTGATCAATACCGAAGTCATCCAGCCGCTGGACCTGCAATTCGTCCAGCAGGACACCGGCCTCGATGACTACCTCTTCGGAGCCCGGACGCTTCACATCCTCAGAAACCACGCGGCCGAGAACCCGCTCGCGCAGGGGCTCGACGATGTCGCCGCCTTCAACGATCGGCGACATACTCACGCCAGCGTCCGTGCCGCAGTCCACTTCCGTGACCACCAGATCCTGGGCAACATCGACCAGGCGACGGGTCAGATAACCCGAGTTAGCAGTCTTGAGCGCCGTATCAGCAAGACCCTTACGGGCACCATGGGTCGAGATGAAGTACTGGAGTACGTCCAGGCCTTCACGGAAGTTAGCCGTGATAGGCGTCTCGATGATAGAGCCGTCAGGCTTGGCCATCAGGCCACGCATGCCAGCCAGCTGCCTGATCTGTGCAGCAGAACCACGAGCACCGGAGTCAGCCATCATGAAGATTGAATTGAAGGATTCCTGTCGCACCTCTTCGCCTTCAGAATTCTTGACGGTTTCGGTGCCGAGCTTCTCCATCATCGCCTTGGCGACCTGCTCATTCGTCCGCGACCAGATGTCCACAACCTTGTTATAGCGCTCACCGTTGGTCACCAGACCACTGGCGTACTGATCCTGAATCTCTTTAACCTCTTCTTCAGCGCCTTCAAGAATCTTGCCTTTCTCGACGGGCACAACCATGTCATTGACACCAATTGAAACACCCGAGCGCGTCGCGTAACTGAAGCCGGTGTACATGAGCTGATCAGCAAAGACGACAGTCTTCTTCAGGCCAACCCGGCGATAGCTGATATTGATAGCTCCGGAGATGGCCTTCTTGGACATCGCCTGGTTAATCAGATCGAAACCCAGCCCCTCAGGCAGGATATCTGACAACAGGGCCCGGCCAACCGTGGTTTCCACAATCCGCCGCACATGGATGATTTGCTTGTTCTCATCCGTCTGCGTGTCAACGATGCGCACTTTGACGCGAGCCTGAAGATCGACCAGACGGCTTTCATAGGCCCTGTGCACTTCCTGAACATTGCCGAAGACCATGCCTTCGCCGCGAGCGTTAATCCGCTCACGAGTCATGTAGTACAAGCCCAGCACCACGTCCTGCGACGGCACGATGATGGGATCACCGTTGGCCGGAGACAGGATATTGTTGGACGACATCATCAAAGCCCGGGCTTCGAGCTGCGCCTCCAGAGACAGGGGCACATGCACAGCCATCTGGTCGCCATCGAAGTCAGCATTAAATGCGGTACAAACCAGCGGGTGCAGCTGAATAGCCTTACCCTCAATAAGCACCGGCTCGAAAGCCTGGATTCCCAGGCGGTGGAGCGTGGGCGCGCGGTTCAGCAGCACCGGATGCTCCCGAATCACTTCTTCAAGGATATCCCAGACTTCAGGGCCCTCGCGCTCAACCAGTCGTTTAGCGGCCTTGATCGTCGTGGCGTCGCCGCGCAATTGCAGCTTGCCAAAGATGAATGGCTTGAACAGCTCCAGGGCCATCTTTTTAGGCAGCCCGCACTGGTGGAGTTTCAGGGTCGGGCCCACCACGATGACTGAACGGCCTGAGTAATCGACTCGCTTACCCAGCAGGTTCTGGCGGAAACGCCCCTGCTTGCCTTTGATCATGTCGGCCAGTGACTTGAGCGGGCGCCGGTTGGTGCCCGTGATCGCGCGACCACGGCGACCGTTGTCCAGCAGAGCGTCAACGGATTCCTGCAGCATGCGCTTTTCGTTGCGCACAATGATGTCCGGTGCGTTCAGTTCCAGCAATCGCCGCAGACGATTATTCCGGTTGATCACACGCCGATACAGGTCATTCAGGTCGGAAGTCGCAAAGCGGCCGCCGTCCAAAGGCACCAGGGGCCGCAAATCGGGCGGCAGTACCGGCAGCACGGTGAGCACCATCCACTCGGGACGATTGCCCGACTCAAGGAAGGCTTCCAGCAGCTTCAGCCGCTTTGAAAGACGCTTGATCTTGGTTTCCGAATTCGTGCCGTCGATCTCTTCACGAACTTCAACCACAGACTTGGCCAGATCAATGGTCTGCAGCATTTCGTGGACCGCCTCGGCGCCCATGCGGGCATCGAAATCGTCGCCGTACTTCTCCATGGCCTCCAGATACTGGTCATCCGTGAGTAGTTCGCCACGCTCAAGCTCGGTCATGCCCGGCTCGACCACGACGAAGGCTTCGAAGTACAAAACCCTTTCGATTTCACGCAGAGTCATATCCAGCATCAGGCCGATACGTGAAGGCAAAGACTTCAGGAACCAGATATGCGCTGTAGGACTGGCCAGCTGAATGTGCCCCATTCGCTCGCGACGCACCTTGGTCTGGGTCACTTCCACGCCGCACTTTTCACAGATCACGCCGCGATGTTTAAGTCGCTTGTACTTTCCGCACAGGCATTCGTAGTCCTTAACCGGACCAAAAATCTTGGCGCAGAAAAGGCCATCACGTTCCGGCTTAAAGGTCCGATAGTTGATGGTCTCTGGCTTTTTGACCTCGCCAAAAGACCATGAACGGATCATTTCAGGGGACGCGAGGCCGATGCGAATAGCATCGAAGTCCTCAACCGTGGCCTGGGTCTTAAAGAGCTTAAGTAAGTCTTTCATTCATCACCTACCCGAAGGGTTTAGTTTGCGCCGCGCCTTAGTCCTGTTCCAGATCGATATTGATGCCGAGGGAACGGATTTCTTTCACGAGAACATTGAATGACTCGGGCATACCCGCGTCCATTTCATGCGTGCCATCAACGATGTTTTTGTACATCTTGGTTCGGCCCTGCACATCGTCAGATTTAACCGTCAGCATCTCCTGCAAGGTGTAGGAAGCGCCATAGGCCTCAAGGGCCCAGACCTCCATCTCACCGAAGCGCTGGCCGCCAAACTGAGCCTTGCCGCCCAGCGGCTGCTGGGTAACCAGGCTGTAGGGCCCGGTCGAACGCGCATGCATCTTGTCATCAACCAGGTGATTGAGCTTGAGCATGTACATGTAGCCAACCGTCGTCGGACGATCGAAGGCCTCACCCGTGCGGCCGTCGATCAGATTTGCCTGACCGGTTTCCGGCAAACCCGCCATATCCAGCAGGCGCTTGATCTCCGCCTCCGTGGCACCATCGAAGACCGGCGTGGCAATCGGCACACCGCGGCGAAGATTCTTCGCCAGCTCCAGGACTTCGGCGTCCGTCAGGCTCTTGATGTCTTCTTTCTTGCCGCCCGTATCGTTGTAGATACGGTCCAGGTAAGCGCGCACGTCCTTGATTGCGGCCTGCTGGTCAAGCAATTCGCCAATCCGCAAACCCAGGCCGCGTGCGGCCCAGCCCAGATGCGTTTCCAGCACCTGCCCGACGTTCATGCGCGAAGGCACGCCCAGCGGGTTGAGGACAATATCGGCCGGCGTACCGTCTTCCAGGTAAGGCATGTCTTCAACAGGAACAATGGTGGATATAACACCCTTGTTACCGTGCCGTCCCGCCATCTTGTCGCCAGGCTGAATCCGGCGCTTCACCGCCAGATACACCTTGACCATCTTCAGGACGCCCGGCGCCAGATCATCACCGGCAGTGATCTTGACGCGCTTCTCTTCAAAGCGACGATCAAAATCTTCGCGCTGAGTCTTCAGTCGCGCGGCTGCCTTCTCAAGCTGGCTGTTGGCATCGTCATTCGTCAAACGAATGTCGAACCACTGCTCGCGCTCCAGTTCTTCGAGGTAGGCCTTGGTGACCTTGGTACCCGACTTGAGCTTGTTCGGACCGCCCTGGGCGACCTTGCCCGTCAGCATCCGCTCCACACGCTCGAAGATATCGTCTTCCAGAATGCGGCGTTGATCGCTCAGATCCTTACGGACACTCTCCAGCTCAGACCCTTCAATAGACAGGGCGCGGCTATCCTTATCGACGCCATCCCGGGTAAAGACCCGTACGTCAATCACCGTGCCATCCATGCCAGGCGGCACACGCAGGGAGGTATCTTTAACGTCGGAAGCCTTCTCGCCGAAAATCGCTCTGAGCAGCTTTTCCTCAGGCGTAAGCTGGGTTTCGCCCTTCGGCGTCACCTTGCCCACCAGGATATCCCCGGCCTGGACTTCAGCTCCGATGAAGGCAATGCCCGCTTCATCAAGCTTACCCAGAGCCGTGTCACCTACGTTGGGAATGTCGCCTGAAATTTCTTCCGATCCAAGCTTGGTGTCCCGAGCCACGCAGGTCAGTTCTTCCACGTGAATCGTGGTGAAACGATCCTCGTGCACCAGACGCTCGGAGATCAGGATGGAGTCTTCAAAGTTGTAGCCATTCCAGGGCATGAAGGCCACCAGCAGATTCTGACCCAGGGCCAGTTCACCCATGCTGGTTGACGCACCGTCTGCCAGAACATCGCCACGCGCAATCACATCACCACTGCCAACCAGGGGCCGCTGATTGATGCAGGTGTTCTGATTCGACCGGGTGTATTTGGTCAGGTTGTAGATATCGACACCGGGCTCGCCGGCGCTCGTCTCGTCATCGTTGACACGCACGACAATACGCGAGGCATCCACCGAATCGACAAAGCCGCCGCGACGGGCAACCACCGTAACGCCGGAATCAACCGCTACCGGCCGCTCCATGCCGGTACCCACCAGCGGCGTATCCGAGCGCAGAGTCGGGACCGCCTGACGCTGCATATTCGAACCCATCAAGGCCCGGTTAGCATCATCGTGCTCCAGGAAGGGAATCAGTGAGGCTGCGACCGACACAATCTGTTTGGGCGAAACGTCCATGTAGTCGATCTGGTCCGGCGGCGCGAGGGTAAACTCGTTCTGATGCCGCACGGACACCAGGTCATCGGTAAAGCGACCCTTGGCATCCACTTCAGCACTGGCCTGTGCGATTACGTACTGGCCTTCCTCAATAGCTGACAGGTAGTGAATCTCCTCAGAGACTTTGGCCTTGTCGACCTTCCGATACGGTGTCTCCAAAAAGCCGTACACATTTGTCCGCGCGTACACGGACAAGGAGTTGATCAGACCGATATTCGGGCCTTCAGGTGTTTCAATAGGACACACGCGACCGTAGTGCGTGGGGTGCACGTCGCGCACCTCAAAGCCGGCTCGCTCGCGGGTCAGACCACCGGGCCCAAGCGCCGAAACGCGCCGTTTGTGCGTCACTTCCGAAAGCGGGTTGTTCTGGTCCATGAACTGCGACAGCTGACTGGAGCCGAAGAATTCCTTGACGGCTGCTGCCACAGGCTTGGCATT
>JBPCXH010000027.1:0-4974 GCA_051008735.1 Gammaproteobacteria bacterium
CCCGGTGTGCGCCAGGTTTTCCGGGTGTCGGGCGGTGTCGCTGTCGTGGCTGAAGGATTCTGGGCTGCCAGCCAGGGTGTGCGGAAGCTCCAGGCTGAATGGCAATCCGGGCCAATGGCCGGCTTCAATGTGGCGGGCTTTCACCAGGCGCAGCGTCAGGAGCTGGCCGCAGGAGAGGGCAAGCGGGCGCGGGACGACGGTGACGTGGAGGCATCGATCGCAGCAGCGGCCCAGGTTGTCGATGCTGAATACACGACGCCTTTTTTGTCTCACATGCCCATGGAAACCATGAATGCCACCGTGCGTCTGACAGCAGACCGGTGCGAGATCTGGGCGCCGGTTCAGGCCCCGGATCTGGCTCGCCAGACAGCCTGCGATCTGACGGGTCTGTCACGTGCCCAGGTGCACGTGAACACGACTTTTGCCGGCGGGAGTTTTGGTCGCCGTGCCCTGATGGATTTCATCAGTGAAGCGGTTTCAATTGCTCAGCAAGTTAGCGCACCTGTTCAGCTTATATGGACGCGCCAGGATGAGCTCAGGCACGATTTTTACCGCAGTGCGACCTTGCATCGATTGCAGGGCGGTCTGGACGCCGAGGGTGGCATTGTCGCCTGGGATCATAAACTCGTCGGGCCTGACCTGAGTGAACACATTCTGTCCAAGGCATTGGCCAATCTGGCACCGGAATGGGTGGCGCGCGCTGTAACCAACGGCGCAGCCAATACCGTGCGGCGAGCGCAAATGGCATTTTTTGGCCCTTATCAGACCCGTGACGGCTCTGTGACCTGGCCTTACGGGGCAAAAGACGTGCGGGTGAGTCTGCACACGCTCAATCCCGCCCTGCCGGTGGGCATCTGGCGCTCGGTGGGTAATTCCTACAATGTCTTTGCCGTCGAGTCTTTCATGGACGAACTGGCCGAGCGGGCAGGAGAAGACCCAGCCGATTTCCGTCGGCGGCAACTGGCAGATCGTCCGCGCTATCTGGCGGTCCTTGATCGATTACTGCGCGAATCAGACTGGGGTGCTGCACCACCGGGCAGGCACCAGGGCATCGCGATTCACGACTGTTTTGATTCGGTCATTGGTCAGGTGGCAGAGGTTTCCGTGAGGGACAAGCAGATCAGGGTGCACCGGGTAAGCTGTGTGGTGGACTGCGGCACGGCTGTCAATCCGGACAACGTGCACGCCCAGTTGGAAGGTGCCATTATTTTCGGCTTGAACGCGGCCTTGAAAGGTGAGCTCATACTGGCTGACGGCTATGTGCAACAGAGCAATTTTCACGATTATCCGATGCTGAGACTGGCCGACACCCCCGTCATTGATACCTACATCATCGACTCTGGGGCACCGCCCGCCGGTATCGGAGAAACCGGCACGCCCGGCATTGCGCCGGCCGTAGCCAATGCAGTATCTGCCGCCACCGGCCGGCGGCTCCGGCACTTACCTTTGCGATTGGAATGAATCATGAATGACTTTCCTGCGCCAAAGCCCGCTTATTGGCTGGGTTATCTCGGACTGCTGCCTTTCGTGGCCGGTGCCGGCGCCGCCTGGTTCGGCTCACCGGCTGTCGCGGCCTGGGCCGAGGAGGCCTTACTGCTTTACGCCGCCCTCATTTTGTCATTCGTCGGTGCCGTGCATTGGGGTCTGGCGATGCATTCCACGCATCGTGGCCGCGATAAACAATTAGGGCTCAGTGTGATTCCCGCCCTGGTGGGCTGGCTGGCAGTGCTGCTGCCACCATTAGTCGGCTTTCCGATCCTGATTGTCAGCTTCTCTGTGATGAGTGGCGTGGACAGGCAATCAGTTCTGGCTGGTCTGACGCCTGCCTGGTATCCGAGTCTGCGCTTACCGCTGACCACCGTGGCCGTGTTCAGCCTTGGCTTTGCCTGGTTGCGACTGGTCTTTGGCTAGTGGAGGCCATTGAAGGGGCCGGCAAGCCCTGCGATCACTTTCTATCGCTTTAACTTATCCGTGTCGGTCCGCAAGCCAACGGGCCGCTTGCAAGTCGCGGCAGTCGGACGGCCCCGGGCTTGCCTGTCAGTCTTCGAAGCGGCGTGTATCCGCCTGCGGGTTCGCTTCGCGAACTCGCTTCACAAAGGCCTCGAATTGCATCTCGAATACATCCAGTTCGGCGTCACTGATGTTGGTGCAGTCATCCACACGCTTGGCATACAGAGCGATGCCTTCGCCCGTGCCGTCTTTGTTCGCCAGAAATAGCTGCCTGCCATACAGGCCTGGACGCGGGTCAAAGCCAATGTGTTCCATGAATTCGAGTAAAGGCTCGTCATCCGCTTGAATTTGTTCCGAGGTCACAGGCAGGCAGGCGGCCCGGCTGGGCAGCTGCAGGCCGGCCAGTTCGATCATGGCCATGCCTTCATAGTTGATTGTGCCTGCCGGAGCATCGGTCGTTTCAATTTCGATAATCAGAATTCGATCGTCAACAAAGAATCCGCCGCGGGATGTCTGCAATTTTTCCATGCCAAAATTGGTGTGGCTGTTTTGCACATTGGCAAATTCGGCACCAGGGGGCCGCGGTATGGTGAGTTCGAAGGGGCCGGAAACCAGGAGGTTTTCACCGTCAACAAGCAGGTGCTGGTGTTCCGCCATTGCAGGCTGAATACCCAGGGTGCTTAGAAGGCTTGTGATAATTATTGGCCAGCGTTTCATGGTCTCAAGGCTCCGATAACGATGCTTGAATTGGATTCTATAGGAAAGTGCCGGAAGACAGGGCGGCCAGACCTGCGCGCGTAGGCCTCAGTCCCCGTTGATTGGTCCTTCATAGGCGTCGGCCTCGGCGGAGGAGAGGCCTGGCAAGCCGTCGAGGCTCCGGCTGTTTTCCTCTTTCAGGTAAGCGCGAATTTTTTTCGCGCCCTGTACCCGAATGTAGTTAGGTGAAGTGGGCCGCTCGCCCTGATAGTCATAGAAGGGTACGCCGAAACCGCAGGAGTCAGAAACCCGGCCGACATTGACCCGGATGATGCTGCGTATCCCCAGTTCACTGCGGTCAAAGAGCTGTGCGAGTCTCCCGAAATCATCATCCACAGGCGTGATGACCTGCCCGCGGCCGTGGAACCGGTAAATCTTGGGCGCGCCCTCAACCGCGCACATCATGATCACAATGCGCTGGTTTTCCCGCAGGTGGGCAACCGTCTCAATACCGCTGCCGCCGTAATCCAGAAAGGCAAGGGTGTGTTCATCAATAACGCGCAAGGTGTCATGGCCCTTGGGTGACAGGTTAACCAGTCCTTCCGCCGCCAGTGGGGCGGTGGCGACAAAGAACATATGTTGTTGGCTAATCCAGTGCTGAATGTCCGGGTCAATGCTCGTGTAGGTTTTTCCCATGCTGATATCCGCGTCTGGTTGTGAGGTTTAGATCGGCCCTGGGCGGGGCCTGGATTTCGGGAGCGATATTTTATTCCTGGTTGTGATCTGGCCATGTATTTCCGGATCAGCGAGAGACGGCCGGGCTATTCACGCCGGCCTGGTGGCCGCTAATGTCGTCGCCAGCTCCTCCAGGGATGAGAGCGGCGCGCTGCATTGGGTGCCTTGGCACAGGTAGGCCAGCGTGCCGTCCCCGGGGGCGCGCTGGCGCAGGGCGCCGGGCAAGTCAGCCGCATTGTTGGGGATTGCCAGGACCAGTTGGCGCGGCGCATAAAGCCCGGCCAGCTGGGCTGCCCACTCCCGGGCTGTGTCCCCCTCGCCGCGGATGATGACGGTGGTTGGCGGGTACAGCTGTTCTTCCAGGGCAGTTAACAGCGTTGCGTGGCCATGAGGAAATTCACTCAGTGGCGACCAGCCTGCCCGCAGGGTGTTTTCCGCGGCCGCCAGGTAGCGGGTTTCGCCCAGCACATGGCCCAGTCGATTCAGGGCCCGCGCCGCGATGCCGTTGCCCGAGGGCATGGACTCATCAGCAAAGGGTCGGGATCGATGCATCAGGGTTTCATGATCCGTGGGCGTGAAAAAGAAGCCGCCGTGATCCGGATCTTCAAATCCATCAAGCAGGCGGTCGGCCAGCCAGATGGCGAATGTCAGGTGCCCGCTATCCCAGCGGGCCTGCAGTAATTCCAGCACGGCATCGAGCAGGAACGAATGGTCGTCCAGGTAGGCGGGGAACCGCGACTGGCCGTCTGTGTGCACGGCCATCAAACGGTTATCCACCACCATCTGTGTCCGGATGAAGTCCACCGCTGTGGCCGCGGCGGCGGCCAGTTCCTCACGCTGCAGGGCCCCAGCTGCGATGGCCAGGCCGCGGATCATCAGGCCGTTCCAGCTGGCGATGATTTTTTCATCCCGGCCGGGCCAGATGCGGGCGTCCCGGGCCGCGAGCAATTTGGACCGGGCGCTATCCAGCAAGGGGCGGGCCGCTGATTCATTGATCCCGCGCGCCTTGGCCACGTCGGCCAGGGGTTGATGCACCCGCAGATGCCAGTGACCCTCAAAGTTAGCCGGCTGATCCAGGCCGAAGTGCGCTGACAACACGGCGAATTCTTCCGCGCTGATCAGTTTGCGGACCTCATCCGGGCTCCAGACATAGAACTTGCCTTCGCTGCCTTCGGAGTCCGCATCCAGGGTGGAGAAAAAGGCACCGCCAGGCTTGTGCATGTCGCGAATTACCCAGTCCGCCGTCTCATTGGCCACGCGTCGATACAGTTCATCGCCGCTTACCAGCCACATCTGTGCGCACAGGGCCAGCAGCGGCCCGTTGTCGTAGAGCATTTTTTCGAAATGGGGGATTTCCCAGTGGGCATCGACACAATAGCGACAAAATCCGCCGCCGAGCTGGTCATAAAGACCGCCTTCAGCCATCCGGGTAAGACTCAGGGCGACGGCGTACAGGGCCTGGGTGTCAGGTTCCGCCGTGTGGGCGGTGTTTCGCCAGTATCGCAGCAGGCTTTCCAGGCTGCTGGTATGGGGAAATTTGGGGGCCGTTCCCAGCCCGCCGTTATCCGTATCCAGCTGCCCCATGATGGTGTC
>JBPCXH010000028.1:0-12542 GCA_051008735.1 Gammaproteobacteria bacterium
ACTTCTCCGTCGTAAAGTACAGCTGCGCCAGGGTGTACAGGGTTGCATCTCGCAGACCCTGGGGAATATCGGGTTGCTTCAGCACCGTGTTGTAGGCATCGATGCTGGCGGCGTAATTATCCTGAGCAAAATAAATGTAGCCGTAGAAATTATAGATCTGGGCCAGCTCATAACCCGTCAGTTTGGGTGAAGTCTTCAGCTCGTCGAGAACGGCGCGCGCACCGGCAAAATCTTCCGCATCCGCCAGCTCCGTTGCTTCAGCCAGCTTGCGATAAGTTTTCTCTTTCATGGAGCCCGTGGGGTTACTCTGCTCTTCCTCATTGGCCTCATCACCTTCTTGCGCCAGAACCGGCGCAGCGCCGAACACGGCTGTCAGGCAAAACACGGTCAGCAACAGTGACAGGCCATGAAGGCTGCGCTTGGCGGCCGCCTGAGCAAAAGAAATAATCGAGATTGCCATGCCTTAGTCCTCGATCTGATACGTGACGCGGTGGGTCACACCGGGTACGTCAATGGGCTCGCCGTTAACTACCCGCGGTTTGTACTTCCACTTCAGCACAGCCTGGAGCGAGGAACGCTCGAACACCGAACTGGTGCATTCGATGATCTGCGGATCTGCCACAGTGCCCAGGCGCGTTACGGTGAATTTAAGATTGCAGTAGCCTGCCAGTCCCCGCGACTGGGCGCGCCGCGGATAAATAGGCTGAACTTTAACGATAGGCAGATACTCGCCATCGACCGTATCAAAACCGCCAAAACCGATATTAATATCTGTGCCAACGTTAACTAAACCAATACTGATGGCGCCTGAATTGGGGTCAATGTCATCAATGGTCGGTGGCGGCACGTCCGGGGGCGGCTGATCCACTTCCGGCGGCTTCTTGGGCTTCGGCTTTTTCTGTTCAATGGTTTCTTCGCGGTTAACACGCACGAAATCTACGAACTTGTAATCCTTGCCATCGCCCAAGGCATCCTTGCCGGTGGCAATCAGTATCTGCATGACCCACAGCAGGGCGAAGGTCATGACGACGCCAGCTGCCAGAGAAATACCAATTCGACCAACCATGCGCTTCCTTATCCTCTTCTGTGTCGTTCCTTAGACCGACTTCAGACTACTGTTGTTCCGCGGAAACCGCGATATTATTCACGCCTGCTGCACGTGCGGCTTCCATCACAATGAGCACCGGCTCTGCGTGGGACTCGCGGTCGGCCTGAATAACGACCTCGCCTTCCGGATTCTCAGCCAATAACTTGTCGATGGCCGGTCTCACCCCCTGAGGCTTGACCCGCTTGCGGTCAATCCAGATCTCATTATTAGAGCTGATGGCAATAAGAATGCTCGCGCTTTGCTGCTTCGTAGCAGTTTTTGCGGTGGGACGGTCCACATCGATACCCGCTTCCTTAATGAAGGAGGCCGTGACGATAAAAAAGATGAGCATAATAAAGACGACGTCGAGCATCGGCGTCAGATTAATTTCTTCCGCCTCTTCCTCGTTACCGGCCTGCATGACATCTCGCCGCACGCTCATTTCGCTTCCCCGCTAAAGTTCGTAGTAGCCATCATCATTCCGGCAGTGGGCTAATAGGAATGGGCTCACCCCTGAAACCGGCATCTCGTGCCGCGTCGATTACCCCGACAACCAATTCTGTTTTGGCTCGCTTGCCTGCCAGCACCGCCAGCGGTGCCTCCGGGTTTTCGGCTTTACGCCGAGTAATCAGCGAGCTGACAGCTCGCGGATCGACCGTCCGTCCATCCACGAGAATCTTGTTCGTACTCGTGATGCGAATGGTGATGGATTCTGACTTGGTGTCGTCCGGCGTCACTGACGGCGGTCGCTGGGCATCCAGCCCCACTTCCTTAAGAAAGGACGCGGTGACGATGAAAAAGATCAACATGATAAAGACCACGTCAAGCATGGGCGTCAGGTTGATTTCGGACTCTTCCTCACTATCCGAGAGAGCCCGACCCAGATTGTTCAAACGTGTACTCATGATTCCCTATTCCGCCCGTCCAGTCGGTTAGTGTTCCATGGTCAGACTGTCTTCCAGATACTCAACTTCCCGCTCTACCCGTCGAGTCAGCAAAGTAATCAGAAAGACGCCTGACAAGGCTCCCACCATGCCAGCCATGGTCGGAATGGTGGCCCGGGACACGCCCGATGCCATGGAACGGGCATTGCCGCTGCCGGAGATGGCCATGACGTCGAACACTTCAATCATGCCCGTTACCGTCCCCATCAGGCCCAGCAGTGGACATAAGGCCACCAGGGTCTGAATGACCGGTATCGCGGTATTCGCCGACATGGAGAATTCCGAAATCATGCTTTCGCGGATTCGGTGAGCACTCCACGAGCGATGCTCGCTGCGGGCGGCCCACTTTTCCGATACATCCTTGGACAGAGCTTTCAAACCCGTCTGGAAATAGATCAAGCGTTCCACGATGAGTATCCACATCAGGAAGATCGTCCAACCAATCAGGGTCAGAACCGGACCACCGAGTTCGAGAAAGTCCCGAACGGCTTCCAGGGCATCGAAAAACCACTGCATCTGCGCAGTCCTCCAGAAACCGCCCTAGGCGGTCTTCAGCCCGCCGTGTTTCTCAGCGTGCCTGGCGATAATGCCGGCACTCTGTTCCTGCAATACCTGAACGATACGCTTGCTGCGTCCACTCACCAGGGTATGCAGTAACACCATCGGAATCGCCACGGTCAGACCCAGCACGGTGGTCACCAGGGCCTGCGAAATACCGCCGGCCATCAGCTTCGGATCACCTGTGCCATACAAGGTAATGGCCTGGAAGGTCTGAATCATGCCGGTCACTGTTCCGAGCAGGCCCATCAGAGGGGCAACAACCGAGATGATCTTGATGAACAGCAGTGCCCGGTTCAGGGCCGGCGTTTCCTTGAAAATGGCCTCGGACATCTTCAATTCCAGGGTCTCGGTATCCACGTTACGATTTTCATCGTAAACGCCGAGCACACGACCCAGGGCATTGTCAGACTTAGCCGCATCACTGCCCAACTGAGCCGTCACTTTGCGACTGGCAATACCCAGCGCCACCAGACGTTCCAGCGCGATCAGAATACCGATCACACCCAAGGCAATAATCAGGTAACCCACCAGGCCACCTTGCTGCACACGTTCCTGAAGATTCGGGCGTGCAACCAGGGACTCAAGCACCCCACCCAGAGTGGGATCGATGCCGAAACGAACTTTGCCCGACGTTGCAGCAAACAAGTTGCTGGTGCTGTCGACAAACCGGCCTTGCTCCGGCTGCCGCGGCAATTCGGAGACATTACCGGTCACCGGATCAAACTTCAGGTACTTGCCATCAGTAACAATATTGAACAAGCCGACCCGAACGACCTCGGTATTGGTTTCAGTGCCGCCAATGTTGACGGCTGTATTGAAGCGAACTACGCGACCGCTCTCGGTCATTTCACGCTGCAGTTCAAACCAGAGACGCTCGATTTCGTCCAGCGACGGCAGCTTAGAGCTACTGCCAATCTTCTTGGCCAGGTTTTCCAGGAATTCACTGCGATCCGGATACTGGATATTGGTGAGGGATGAATCAAAACGTGCCTGGGTATCACCCGAGACCTGCTGCATCACACCGAAAAGTTCTTTCAAGGAACCCAGGCGCTGATCGAGCACCGTGCTGAGTTCAGCAATGGCCTGCTCATTGACGTCGTACTTGCCCTCTAATTCTTCACTGAGAGCTTCGGCGCGACGCTTGGTCTGCTGACCATCATTCAGCAACTTCTGCTGTTCACCCTGAGACTGTTTGAAGCGCTGTTCACGCTGCTGGTTCTCTTTGTTGTCGGAGACGCGTCCCTGCTCCACACGGCGCAGAAGATCGCTCATGGACATCGCGTCATCCTGAGCAACGGCAGGCAATGCAGTGGCAAGCATCGCGGCGCACGCGGCACCAGCCAGAAACTTATTATTAATAGTCATGATCAGCCGGCCTCCGGGGCGTCAACAGGCAGAAGCACGAGATCCGGTGCCACCTGCTTACGCGCGATCTTCAAACCAAACTTGATCTGATTCTTGTATTCGTTGCCCAACTCAATCCAGCCGCCAGCGTTCTGGTCCCAGGCACCGGATTTGTCGCCGTTCTCTGTCTGATACAGCAAGGCGATCCGACCGACACGCAACACACTCACCAGACGCTTTTCACCATCGATATCCAGCGTGTCGCTGTAGGCTTCAATGGTGCGACCGTAATCGTTCTCAATCTGGAAGGCTTCGGTAACCTTGCGGAACTTCTCGGCCACGGTAACGTCTTGACGCTCCATCAAGATTCGCAGCGAGGCAACCCGGTCCTGGCGTTCTTCCAGCAAGAAGGGCACATCGAGATCCACAAACTGCTCAATGCCTTCGATCATCTTTGTCATGATCGGCACAATCTGCCGGTTAATGACTTCAACCTGATCAATGGATTCCTGCAGGTCGACCAGCTGCGCTTCCTGGTTATCAACCTGGCGCTGCAACAGCGTGTTGTAAATATCGAGACCTTCGATCTCTTTCAATACAGCCTTGTACTGATCCTCGAGACTGCGGGTCTTCTTGACCACCTGATCGATACGCTCTTGCGATTCCTGAGCAACGCGGACGCGGCGCTCCTGAATGTTGAGCACTTGCTCGAGAGACTGTGCCATGATCGAAGTCGGCAGCAGCACGCAAAGCGCACTGCCCGTCACGATCCACGACATCCAGTTACTTGGACTCATGAGGGATCCCCTTGACTAAATTCTTGATCGAGTTCGCTCGCCTGCAGGCGGGCTGTTTTTGTAACCCGTGTCGGCAAACGCGCACTGCGAGGGCCTAACCCCGCTAGATTACTACAGGTCGGGCGGCGGCTGCACCCGCTGCGGCTCCCCCGGACCAGCAAAACCGCAAATCGGGTACCGCAAGCCCCAAAATTAGGGCCTGGTCCCAGGGCCCCGCAGCCGCGGCAGCGGGCGCGGGCTGGTTGACAAGTCGGGCCTCATCCCCGACTATCCCGCGGATGATTAAGGTGTACCCAAACCAGGCGGGTGCCGTACTCGGCGAACCTGCTCTGCTGCTCCTTGAGTTGACTCAATGGAGGTGCGGGCCGCTGGGCGCCTGATCAGGCTGACAGAATCCAGGACCCCGCACCCGAACAGGTAGCGGGGTTTTTTTATGCCCTTTTCACCGGACAATTTAAAGAACGTTTCCCAGGAGAAACCTGATGAAGATTTATTCAGACAATGACGTCGACAATGGCCAGCTGAACGGTAAACGAATTGCCATCCTCGGCTATGGCAGCCAGGGCCGCGCCCACGCTCAAAATCTGCGCGACAGTGGACTAGACGTCGTCGTCGGCCTGCGTCCAGGCGGCAAGACCTGGTCCAAGGCGGAGGCTGATGGCTTCACCGTGCAGGAACCCGCAGCGGCCTGCGCCGGCGCAAACCTGATCGCCTTCCTGCTGCCCGACACGGCTCAGGCCCAGTTTTACGGCTCTATTGAAAGCGCGATACCAAAAGGTGCCACGCTGCTGTTTGCCCATGGCTTCAATATCCACTTTGGCCAGATCGAGCCCCGCAAGGACCTCGATGTGGTGCTGATTGCGCCCAAGGGACCGGGCGACCTGGTCCGGCGGCAATACGCTCAGGGCAAGGGTGTTCCCTGCCTGTTAGCCGTCGCCCAGGATGCCTCAGGTAACGCCAAGGGCACCGCCCTGGCCTACGCCGCCGGCATCGGTGGCGCGCGCGGTGGCGTGCTGGAGACCACCTTTGCAGAGGAAACCGAGACGGACCTGTTCGGCGAACAGGCCGTGCTGTGCGGCGGCGCCACGGAGCTGGTGCTGGCGGGGTACGAAACATTGGTCAATGCCGGCTATCAGCCCGAAGTCGCTTACTTCGAATGCATGCACGAGCTCAAGCTTATCGTGGACCTGCTGCACGAAGGCGGACTGGCAAAAATGCACGAGTTCATCAGCGAGACCGCCCAGTGGGGCGACCTGGTGAGCGGCCCGCGCGTGGTGGACCAGCACGTTCGTGACCGTATGTCGGA
Organism: Gammaproteobacteria bacterium; assembly: GCA_051008735.1. GTDB lineage: Bacteria > Pseudomonadota > Gammaproteobacteria > Steroidobacterales > J054. Next base: position 6,040 of record JBPCXH010000028.1, read on the forward strand.
AGTACTCAAGGAAATTCAGGACGGCACCTTCTCCAGCCGCTGGATTGCTGAAAATGAAACGGGTCAGCCCGAGTTCAAACGGCTCCTTTCGAAGGATCTTGAGCATCCCATTGAGAAAGTGGGGGCAGAACTGCGCGGCCGGATGACCTGGCTGAACGAGGAGAACTAACCGCCTGGCGTAAAGCCCGGTGAACGTGGAGATGGCAATGAACGAGCAAGCAGACAAGCGTGTACGGATTTTCGACACGACCCTGCGCGATGGCGAGCAGGCACCCGGATGCAGCATGACGCTCCGGGAAAAACTGCGAGTTGCCGCGGCGCTCCGTGACCTGCGCGTCGACATCATTGAAGCGGGCTTTGCCGCGGCTTCGCCGGGTGACTTTGATGCCGTCAACGCCATTGCCGAGAACGTGGAAGGGCCGGTTATCTGCAGCCTGGCCCGTTGTCACCCCGGTGATATCGAGCGGGCGGCGCGGGCACTGGAACCGGCAAGCAAACGCCGGATTCACGTCTTCGTAGCCACCAGCGAGATTCATCGCAAGTACAAGCTGGAGCTGGCCAAGGAAGAGATCATTCGGCGTGCGGTGGATGCGGTAAAGCTGGCGCGCGAATCCTGCGACGACGTGGAGTTCTCACCCGAGGATGCCTCGCGGACGGAGCCGGCCTACCTGGCAGAGGTCGTGCAGGCCGTGATCGAGGCGGGTGCCCGCACAGTCAATATCCCGGACACCGTGGGCTATAGCGTGCCGTCAGAGTTCGCCGAGTTGTTCGCTTATCTGAATAAACATGTAACGAATATCGATCAGGCCGTATTGAGCGTTCACTGTCATGACGATCTGGGCATGGCGGTGGCTAACAGTCTGGCGGCTGTGGGCGCCGGTGCCCGGCAAATTGAGTGCACCATCAATGGCATCGGTGAACGTGCCGGCAATTGCTCATTAGAAGAAGTGGTCATGGCCCTGAGCACTCGCGCTGAGCACTTTGGCCTGGACACAGCCATTGATACCCGCAAGCTCTACCCAACCAGCCGGCTGGTAGCCAGTATCACGGGTATGCACGTACCAAAAAATAAGGCGGTGGTCGGCGAAAATGCCTTCGCCCACGAAGCGGGCATCCATCAGCACGGCATGCTGAAAAATGCCTCCACCTACGAACTCATGCGCCCTGAAGAAGTGGGCATCAGCCGTTCGAACCTGGTGCTGGGCAAGCACAGTGGGCGGCATGCTTTTCGCGAGCGGGTAGAACAACTCGGCTTCCAGGTCGACGACAGCGAACTGAATCGCGCCTTCGACGAATTCAAAAAACTGGCTGACCGAAAAAAAGAGCTGTTCGATTCAGATATCGAAGCCATCATCATGAATGCCGAGGGCGGCAGCACCGGCCCCTGGAGCATTGATGAACTGCATATTTCGGCCGGTACCGGCAAGATCGCCGCAGCCGCCGTGCAGATCACCCATAAAGAAACAGGCACCATCAAGGAAGCTGCCGTGGGTGACGGGCCGATTGAGGCCGCTTTCACTGCCCTGGAAAGAGCCACGGGGATCGATCTGGAACTGCGTAACTTCGAAGTTCGGAGTGTTTCCGTGGGCGAGGACGCTCAGGGTGAGGTCACCGTAACGGTGGAATATAATGGCCAGAGCTTTCGGGGCAACGGCATCAGTACCGACATCGTCGAAGCTGCCGCTCGCGCCTATCTGGAAGTCATCAATCGTGTGGCCCGGCGAAAAACAAGGCCTCAAGAGGCCGGGCAAATCGACACCGCGCAGAAAACTGCGACCATTTAGCAGCGGGCCAGGGCCCGGGGGATAGCTTGGCATGAAAAAAAGTGACTGGATTTGGCACAACGGCGAACTGATCCCGTGGGAGCAGGCAACCGTCCACGTGCTTACCCATGCACTTCACTACGGCTCTTCAGTCTTTGAAGGCATCCGGGTGTATGCAACTCCGCAGGGCTCAATGTTTTTCAGACTGCAGGCCCACACCCGCCGCCTGCTGGACTCCGCGCGGATTCATCGCATTCGCGTGCCCTTCTCTGCCGGGCTCATTAACGATGCCTGTCGCCAGGTCATCCTGCGTAACAAGCTGACAAACGGCGCATACATTCGGCCCGTCGCTTTCCGCGGCTACGGCGATATAGGTCTGGCCCCCGGACCGGAGCATCCGGTGGATGTCTCCGTGGCGGCCTGGGAATGGGGCGCCTATCTGGGCGACGAAGGCCTCGAACAGGGCGTCGACGTCTGCGTTTCCTCCTGGCAGCGCATGGCACCCAACACCATTCCAGCTCTGGCCAAAGCCGGCGGTAACTATCTGTCGAGCACCCTGGTAAGCCTGGAAGCCAAAGAACGCGGCTTCGCCGAAGGTATAGCCCTGGCAACTGACGGCACAGTCAGTGAAGGTGCCGGCGAGAATGTTTTTGTGGTGCGCGACGGACGCCTGTACACGCCACCTGCCTGCGCTTCTATCCTGACCGGCATCACGCGAGATACCGTCGTGGTCCTGGCCAAGGACCTGGGTCTGGAAGTCGTGGAGCAATCCATGCCCCGTGAGATGCTCTATATCTCGGACGAGATGTTCCTGACCGGCACGGCGGCTGAAGTCACACCCGTGCGCTCGGTGGATCATATTGCCGTGGGCAATGGCGGCCGCGGACCGATCACCCGGCAGATTCAGGACGCCTTCTTCGGCTTGTTTAATGGCCAGACCGAAGATCGCTGGGGCTGGCTTGAATCGGTGGCGGACAGTTCCGCCGGCGAGCATCGCGCCGCATCCAGTTAATCGGGAGCGCCGCTAACCGGCGTTCCTGCTACGCAACTTTGGAGATTCATTACCCATGAGCGGGCAAACACTTTTTGAAAAAGTCTGGCAGGACCATATTGTCGTGCCGGAAAGCGACGCCAACCCGGCGGTGCTGTACATCGACCTGCACCTGATCCATGAAGTCACCACACCACAGGCCTTCGATGTTTTACGTGAGCGCGGCCTGCCTGTGCGTCGCCCGGACCTGACCCTGGCGACCATGGATCACTCCACGCCGACCGTGCCGGTCCGGAGCCTGGGTGACCTGGATATCGTCGCCGAGCCGGCGGCTGCGGGCCAGATTCGCCAGATGATCGACAATTGCCGCGAATTCGGAATTGCCCTGGAAGGCTTTGAGAGTCAGCACCGCGGGATCGTCCACGTGATCGGGCCCGAACTGGGCGCGACCCAGCCGGGCAAGACCATGGTCTGTGGTGACAGCCACTCCAGCACCCACGGCGCCTTCGGGGCCCTGGCCTTTGGCATCGGCAGTACCGAAGTGGGCCATGTGCTGGCCACCCAGACACTGCTGCAGCGCCGACCGAAAACCATGGCCGTCAACATCACCGGCACCTTGCAACCGGGCGTGGGCGCCAAGGATATTGTGCTGGCCCTGATCGGCAAGATCGGCGTGGACGGCGGTGTTGGCCATGTCATGGAATACCGCGGCAGCGTCATCCGCAGCCTGTCCATGGAACAGCGCATGACCATCTGCAACATGACCATCGAAGGCGGGGCCCGGGCCGGCATGATTGCGCCCGACGACACCACGATTGAATACCTGAGCGGCCGTCCCCGCGTGCCCCAGGGCGCTGACTGGGATGCGGCTGTCGCCCGCTGGCTGGCGTTGCCGTCCGACGAGAATGCCAGCTTTGATCGCGAGGTCAGCCTGGATGTGAGTGATCTGGCGCCCCAGGTTACCTTTGGCACCAACCCCGGCATGGTGGTTCCGGTCACCGGCCAAATTCCTTCTGACACCGGCGACCTGAGCTTCCGCAAGGCGCTCGATTACATGGGCCTGGAAGCCGGTCAGGCCATGATCGGCACGCCGGTCGACGTGGTCTTTGTCGGCAGTTGCACCAACTCTCGCCTGTCGGACCTGCGCGAAACAGCGGCTGTACTGAAAGGGCGCAAGGTATCTGACCAGGTTCGCATGCTGGTCGTGCCGGGCTCACAAAGCATCAAACAGCAGGCTGAAGCGGAAGGCTTGCATGAGATTTTCACTGCCTCCGGCGCTGAATGGCGCGAGGCGGGTTGCTCCATGTGCCTGGGCATGAACGGTGATGTGGTGCCGCCCGGCAAACTGTGTGTCAGCACCAGTAACCGGAATTTCGAGGGTCGCCAAGGCGTCGGTGCCCGCACGGTACTGGCCAGTCCGCAGACAGCCGCCGCCGCCGCACTTGCCGGCAGCATTGCCGATCCCCGTGCACTGACGAACCACTGAGGCCAGCCCCATGGAAAAAGTAACCCGCATTGAATCAGCCACCGTGGTGATGCCGCAGACGGATATCGACACGGATCAGATCATGCCCGCCCGTTTTCTGACGACCACCACCAAAGAAGGTCTTGGCGATGCCGCCTTCTCTGACTGGCGCTATGACGATGACGGCAAACCCATTGCCGATTTCCCCCTGAACCGGCCCGGTGCGGCCGACAGCAAGGTACTGGTGGCGGGCAACAACTTCGGTTGCGGTTCATCCCGGGAACACGCGCCGTGGGGCATCGTGGATTTCGGTTTCCGTGCCGTGATCAGTACGCAGATTGCGGACATTTTTCGTAACAATTCCCTGAAGAACGGCCTGGTACCGGTGATCGTGCCGGATGATGTGCACGAATGGCTGCTGGCCAATCCCGGCGCCACCGTCACTGTGGATGTCGCGTCCAAAACACTGACCCTGCCCGATGGTCGCGCGGTGCAGTTTCCGCTGGATGGATTTTCCCAGCATTGCCTGCTTGAGGGCATTGATCAGCTCGGTTACCTGCTAAGTCAGGATGTCGCCATCAGCCAGTTTGAAAAGGCACGCGCATGGCAGCCTTGATTGCCGTTCTGCCCGGCGACGGTATTGGTCCGGAAGTCGTCACCCAGGCCTTGCGGGTTCTGGAGGCGGCCGGCGCTGCAGCCGGGGAAAGTTTCGAGTTTCGCGAGGCCCTGATCGGGGGTGCCGCCATCGACGCCACCGGCGAAGCTTTTCCCGCCGCCACGCGCGGCCTGTGCAAAGACGCTGACGCCGTGCTGCTGGGCGCGGTGGGTGGCCCCAAGTGGAGCCATGCGGACGCGCCGGTGCGCCCGGAACAGGGTCTGCTCGACATGCGCGCGGCCATGCAGGTTTATGCCAACCTGCGCCCGGTGAAGACCCACCCTGCCCTTTATGCGGCCTCGCCCCTGAAGGCGGAGCGGCTGGAAGGCGTGGACATCCTGGTAGTGCGCGAACTCACCGGCGGAATTTATTTCGGTGAGAAAAGTCGCGACGCGAATTCGGCGCAGGATGTCTGCAGCTACAACCGCACCGAGATTGAGCGAGTATTGCGGATGGCGGGTGATCTGGCGCGGCAACGCCGCGGCCGGCTGACCTCCATCGACAAGGCCAACGTGCTGGATACCTCACGCCTGTGGCGCAGTATCGCCGAAGAAATCTACGCCAAGGAATACAGTGACCTGGAGGTTGAGCACCTGCTGGTGGACGCGGCCGCCATGCACTTGTTATCACGCGCGGCTGATTTTGACGTACTGGTCACTGAAAACATGTTCGGCGACATCCTGACGGATGAGGCGTCCATGCTATGTGGCTCACTGGGCATGCTGCCGTCAGCATCGCTCAACAATGACCGCCGGGGACTGTACGAGCCTATCCACGGATCCGCGCCCGACATCGCGGGCCAGGGCATTGCCAACCCCTGCGGCACCATCCTCAGTGCCGCCCTGTTATTGCGGTACTCCCTGGGCAAGGAAGAACTGGCCACCACCATCGAGAACGCTGTCTATCAGGCTGTCGCAGCCGGCCATCGCACCGCCGATGTGGCCGAAGCCGGTGGCCGGACTATCGGCACCGAAGCGATGGGCGACGCGGTGCTGGCAGCCCTGGCAGCCGCCTAAACCGCCGCCGCGTCAAGCCCCTGTCGCAAGTCGGCGACCAGGTCCTCGGTCGACTCAATGCCGGTCGAAATCCTCAGCAGGCCGGCACCGATGCCGGCCGCCTCCAGGCTGTCGGCATCAAAAGTGGCGTGGCTCATGGTTGCCGGATGACAAATCAGGCTTTCGACCCCGCCCAGTGACTCCGCGAGAGTGTATAGCTGCAGTTGCGCAAGCAATGCGCGCGCCGCGGCTTCCCCACCTTTGAGGTCAAAGCTGAGCATGCCGCCAAACCCGTCCTGTTGGCGCCTCGCCAGCGCATGATCCGGATGGGACGGCAGGCCTGCGTAGTGCACCTCACTCACGGCCGGGTGCGCGGCCAGCAATTCTGCCAGGGCCAGGGCATTCGCTTCATGCTGGCGAATTCGCACGTGCAGCGTCCGCAGACCCCGCAGGTTCAGAAAACTGTCGAAGGGTGAACCGGACAGTCCCAGGGCATTACCCCAGTAACGCATCTGCCCGTGCAGTTCTGCCGTGGCGGCAATCACCGCACCACCAATCATGTCACTGTGGCCGTTCAGGTACTTGGTCGTTGAATGCACCACCAGGTCAGCCCCCAGGCTGAGGGGGCGCTGCA
>JBPCXH010000029.1:0-5150 GCA_051008735.1 Gammaproteobacteria bacterium
CCTGAATTAATTCGCATTCCTCCGGGTAAGCGTGGGTTGCACTGATCAGACCTTGATAGCCGCTTTCCCGCAGCTGCCGGGTCGCAACCACCTTACTTTCCACGTCGGGCAGGGCCAGCATCAGGACGCGTACACGGTCCAGAGTCAGGCGGTGCCAGAACCCCGGATCCTCGGCGTCTGCAAAGACAGTCTTGCGTCCGGCGGCCAGGTTGGCCTCGAGCTTGCCTGGATCGCTGTCCAGCCCGACGACGGCGTAGCCGGCCTCGTGCAAGTGATCGTAGGCCGCGGCGCCCACACGGCCCATGCCGACGACAACGACCTCGGCACTGCCCAGGGAAACGGGCTGATCATCCGGATGACGACGCTGGGTCTCAAGTTTCTCCAGCCAGCCACCGATGCGCTGGTAAATGGGATGGGCGAGCTGATTCACCGGCGCTGCCAGCGCGAAGGACAGGGAGACGGTGATGGCAGCCACAACCAGCCAGGACGGGTCAGCCAAGCCGGCTTGCACAGCTTCGCCAATGACTATCAGGCCAAACTCGCTGAAGCTGGCCAGGCTAAGCGCAGCAAGAAAAGCGGTGCGCGCCCTGAGGCCAAATAACAAAAGCAAGCCAAACAACAAGCCGGCTTTCAGGGGCAAGGTCAATATTAAGAGCAGCGAGATGCCGAGCAGCTCCCAGGTCGGCAGTGCAGTGAGACCAATGCTCAGGAAAAAGCCCACCAGAAGAAACTCCCTGACTCCCCACAGCGCATCACCCAGCTCTTTGGCTTTGGGGTGGTCCGACAGCATGGCGCCCATGACCAGCGCACCGAGTTCAGCGCTCAGGCCCAGCTCCTCGAAGGTCAGACCGCCCACTGCCAGGGCCAGCACAATGCCATACAGAACAAGCAGTTCGCCGTGGCCCAGCCAATCCAGCAGGCGCAAAAACAGCGGGCGCAGAGCAATAATTCCCAATACCGCAAACGACCAGAGTGAAAGCCGACCCTGACCCTCAGCCAAGGCAAGGATGCCCACCGCAATCAGGTCCTGAATGATGAGAATGCCGATGGCCAGGCGACCATGAAAGGCCCGCAGCTCGCGCCGCTGTTCAAGAATTTTGGCGGCCACCACGGTGCTGGAAAAGACAAAACTGCAGGAAAGAATCGCTAAAGCCGTTATTTCCAGCGTCATGACCTGATTGAGGGCCAGGGCGACAAGGCCGCCAACCAGGACCAGGTGCAGCAGCGTGGTGCCCCAGACATCAGCTCGCAGGACGTTCTGGATGCGAACTTTCAGGCCAACCGTGAACAACAACAAAACCACGCCAAGCTCGCTCAGGGTCAGCAGCGTTTCATCAGCTTCAAAGCCAGCGGCTTTTAAGCCGAAGCCGGCAGCCAGGAAACCGACCAACGACGGCAAACCGAACTGACGAGTTACCAGGCTCGCCGCGAAGGCGGCCCCAATCCAGACTGCAATTAACATCGTTTAAGCGCCAGCAATGACCGAACCTCACATTCTGGCGGAATTGTGGGCGCAGAGGTATGAGTAGACCCACCTCCGTCGATGGGCCGTAGAGACGCATAATATATATTATGTTAAATAACGGGTATGAATGGACCCCAGCGCCTTGGGGGTGTCTTCGCAAGATCCCCTTTCCCAAGCCAGTCGGTCGTTTGGGGGGCGTCAGCCGGCGGCTGTATAGGGAGCGTAACCCGGCGTCCAGGTACCTGTTTTCAGCCGGCGCTGGATTTCTGCCTCGTCGATGGACTCCGCCAGACCCTCGTCAACCGCGGCCCGCATCACGGTAGCAGCCACTGCCGAGGAAACTTCCCGCAAGCGGTCAATGGGCGGGTACAGCAGGCCGCCGGCGAGCTCTTCTTCTGTGACCGCGTCTGCCAGCGCCCGAGCGGCGGCATAGAACAGGCTATCGGTCACTTCGCGCACACCTGCCAGCATTACGCCCAGACCGACCCCGGGAAATATAAAAGCGTTATTGCCCTGGCCTATCCGCACGCGTTGCGCACCCCACTCCACATCAGGAAACGGACTACCCGTGGCAATCAGCGCTCGCCCGGACGTCCAGCTCATGACCTCCGAGGGAATGGCTTCCGATTGATCCGTTGGATTGGACAGCGGCATGATCACGGGCCGCTCCACATTGCTGGCAACGCTGCGGATGATGCTTTCGTTAAAAGCGCCCGCCTGGCCTGATGTGCCGATCATAACGGTGGGCTTAAAGGCATCTACCACCTCTGCCAGTGCTGACCCGGCCGATAATCCGCGTTCAGTCGAAAAGGCCGGATCCCAGGCCAGTTCGCGCTTGTAGGCATCACGCAGTTCGCCGTTTTCAACCAGCAAGCCGCGGCTGTCCAGTACAGCGATGCGGTGTTTTGCCTCGACTTCACTGCTGCCCTCAGCGATCAATGCGGTGCGTATTTGTCGGGCAATTCCCAGGCCGGCAGCGCCTGCCCCATGAATCAGGATTCGCTCTTCGTTCAGGCTGCGACCGTGACTGCGCTCTGCACTGAGTATTCCGGCCAGCGCCATGGAGCCTGTGCCTTGAATATCATCATTGAATGACGGCAATTGCTGAGCAAAACGATCCAGCACATGCAGTGCATTGTCTTTGCGAAAATCTTCCCACTGCACCATGGCTGCGGGGAACACGGATTTTACGGCGGTGATAAATTCATCCACCAGTTCCATGTAAGCCGCACCACTCAAACGTTCTTCCGGCCAGCCCAGGTAGTTGGGATCTTTGAGCAAGGCCTCGTTATTTGTGCCGACATCCAGACTGATTGGCAGCACGGTCGCGGGGTCAATCCCGGCGCCGGCTGTATACAGCGACAGCTTGCCGATAGAAATCGCCATGCCGCCGGCACCCTGATCGCCGATACCCAGTATTGATTCATTATCCGTGGCCACGATCAGACCAATCTGGCGATTACCGGCCCAGCGTCTCAGGGCAGCTTCGATTTCGCCGCGCATGCCGGGGGTAATCCAGACGCCTCGTCCCCGCTGAAAGACCTGGCTGTAGCGGCGCGTTGCGAGGCCGACGGTGGGTGTATAGACAATGGGTAGTAGTTCTTCTAAATACTGTTCGAGTAATTTGAAGTACAAAGTCTCGTTACGATCCTGCAGTGACGCCAGATACACATACTGCTTTAGCGGATCGTTGTAATAAGTCAGATTGCGATAGCTGCGGCGCGCCTGTTGATCAATCGTCAACACCGCATGGGGCAACATGCCTTCCAGGCCGAAGGCCACGCGCTCTTCGCGGGTAAAAGCAGAGCCTTTGTTTAGCAGCGGCTCGCGGATTAATTGCTGGCCTCGCAGGCGAACCTCTCGGCTTTGGACTTGATCTGTCACGGTTGTACCACCTGATCCATCACTATGTTGACGGCCCCGTCACCGGGCACCCAGAGTGCCTCGCCGAAAACATCGCCAGGCTGGGCCAGGGCATCACCCCCATTCGATACACGAGCAATTAATTTGATACGACTCAGCTGAGACAGTGTGCGCCCTGGCAGCATGGCATTGGCGTCACTGATCCTCAATACGCGGGGCAGACCACTGGCCTGCTCCCGCAACGCGGCGACGGGGGGACCGCCAGCCCCTGCCCCGTCGCGAGCGACCAGAAACAGCAGGGCATTGGGTGCCATTTGCTCACTCATCGCTTCACTGACCGAGACTCGCACTTCGATAGCGGTCCCCTGCCCCACAGGAGTTGGCGCAGACATCGCAGGCGGTGCAGCAGCAAAGCCAAGCTGCACGAGCTGCTCACTGACAACCTTGCGCACGGGTTCTGGCGGGTTCAATGTCAACAAGCGCTCCCAGCGTGACTTTACGGACTGCCGGTCACCGCGTGCCAATGCTGCCAGCCCGCCGTACCAGAGGGCTCGCGGACTGTCCGGCTCAATAACCAGCACTTCTTCTATGAGTTCACCGGCTGCCCCGCCCAAGGCGTCACGATTTTGCAGGGTCATGGCTTCCGCCAGACCGAGTTTTGCCTGCACATCCTCCGGTGCAAGCTGCCGGGCACGAGCAAAGGCATTTTGTGCATCAGCCGGCCGCTGCAACTGCAGGTAGGTGTTGCCCAGCAAAAGCCAGCCACTCACATCATCCGGTTGTTCGGCGAGCCGGGCTTCCAGGCTTGCCAGGGCATCGGCCAGCTCCGGCGCCAGGCTATTCGATGCCGCTAAGGGTGCGGCCGACGTTGCTGGCTGCCAGTTGTAATTGCTGCCTGCCAGGTAAAGAAACAACGCACCACAGGGCACAGCCAGCGCGACCATCACGGCTAACACGGGCGCACCACCCCGGCGCAGCAACGGCCAGCTAACCAGGGCTGCTGCCGCCAGGCTGGCTATTACCGCCACAGCCAGAAACACCGGCAGGGAATCAGGCATCCATTGCATCCTCTTCTTCACTTGTCACGGGCAAGGTGGCGCGCTTGCGAACCACCCGCCACAAAGCCACACCGCCCAGAAGAACCAGGGCGCCCGGTGCAATCCAAAGAACGGCGGTTGCACCTGTATAGCGGGGTCGATAGAGCACGAACTCGCCGTAGCGATCCGTTAAAAAATTCTTGATCTGCCCCTCTGACTGCCCCGCCTCCACCATGCCGCGAATCTCTCGCCTCAGATCAGCCGCCAGCGGAGCTGTGGAATCACCAATAGCCTGGTTCTGACACACCAGACAACGCACTTCAGTAATCAGATCCTCGTACAGTAGCCGCTGTTCCTCATCGGCAATGGGCGCATCGGGATCAATCGCGCCGACCCAGAACGGCAGGAAAAGCAAAAACAAACCCAGCAAGCCTGAACGCATCAGGGTGCCGCTGCCCTGGCCGCCGCGATGCGCGGTACGAAATCCCGTTGCCAGATTTCCAGTGTCAGGGGTGCGATATGTTTATGCAGGACGGTACCTTGTGCATCAATCAGAAAAGTTTCGGGAGCGCCGTAAACACCCCAGTCAATCGCAACCCGGCCATCGGCATCAACCGCGGTTGCGCGATAGGGATTGCCCAGTTGGTCCAGCCAGCTCAGCGCCAGGTCGGAGTCATCTTTCCAGTTCAGGCCGTAGATGGGTACGTCATTCATGGCGGCAATACGCAGCAAGGTATCGTGTTCCTGCCGGCAACCGGAGCACCAGGTTGCCCAGACATTGAGCA
>JBPCXH010000030.1:0-8150 GCA_051008735.1 Gammaproteobacteria bacterium
GACCCACTGAGCCTCGAACTGATCTGCTGGAATCGCCGCGCCAAAGTGAAAGCCCTGACCAATATCGCAATCCATGCTCTGCAGCACCTGCATAACTTCAGCATTTTCGATTCCTTCAGCGACCACACCCATATTGACAGCATGGGCAAGCTGAATGACCGAGCCAACGATACGGCGATCGCGCTCGCTGGAAAGCACAGGACTGATAAAGCTCTGATCTATCTTGAGCTCATCAGCCGGCAGATTACGCAGGTAGGCCAGACCGGCATGCCCGCTACCAAAATCATCAATCGCCAGATGCACACCCAGGGCATGCAAATCCTCAAGCTTCAGCGCGCTGGTGTGTGCATCACGCATCAGAGCAGTCTCGGTAATCTCCAGCACCAATTGATCCGGCTCGAGAGCCCAAACGCCAAGCGAATCACTGATTGCCTGGAGCAGATCCGGGTCCTCAAGGTTACCCGGAGACATGTTTACAGCCATCTTGAATCCAGGTATCCGCTTGGACCAATCATGGGTGCAACGCAAAGCTGCTTTCAGCGTAAAGGCGAACAGAGCGTGGATGCCCCGACTGCCTTCAACGGCAGGCAGAAAAGCCGATGGAGACACTAGCCCCTCAGTGGGGCTGTTCCATCGAACCAGAGCCTCTGCCCCGGCGATTCGCCCCGTCCGTAGCTCGATCTTTGGCTGGTAATAAAGCTCAAGTTCGTTTCTCTTCAGTACCTCATCCAGATCAAAAGCCAAATGTTCGCAGCTGTCACCCCGCGTGGCACCCAGCTCATTCTCGTAGACCGTGTAGGACTGTTTACGCTCTTGCGATTCTTTGGCAGCCAGCTCGCACTGGCGCAACAAACTGTCAGCATCGGTCGCAGACTCGGGCATCAGCGCAATGCCCAGGTGGGCGCTTAACCGCAGGCTGCCGACGGGGAGATCAACCGCAACACGCGTTTCGCGGATAATTCTCTCGGCAGCCAGCACAACATGACCCTTGTGGGCCGGGTTGCGAATCAAGAGTACGAAGGTCGTGCCGTTGACCTGAATAACCTTATCCTGTGGGCGAGCAATCCCTGTCAGGCGCCGCCCAAAGTCTTCCAGCAATTGATCGCCGACAGCGTAGCCATGCCCATCGTTGACGGCCCGCAGCCCGGTTAAACCAATCAGGATCATCCCCAGGGAGCGCACACCGGGGGCTGCGGCGAGATTATCTATCTCGCGCAGCAGCAATGAATAGCTTAATCGGGGGGCATGGACGGCGCTCATAGGTCACCGCGGACTTAGCTGAAAAAGTCCTTTGGATCAAAACCGAAGGCGCCGGCCTCATGACCTTTCACAATCCAACGGGCCCTTCGATCGCCCTCTTTGCTGGGCAATCGCTTCAGATCCATAATCTTGACGGTCGAGACAGGAGACTGGCTGCTATTGAGCAGCAGCATAATTTTAGGCCGCAAGCGCCGGACACGGTTTTGCTCAACAACAATGCCTACTTCGCCGGTATTGAGCTCGACGATAGTCCCCGTCGGGAACATGCCCAGAGCCTGCACGAATTGTTCGACCAGCTCGCGCTGGAACTTCTTGCCCGCCAGAAGGTTCAGTTCCCGCACCGCGTCATAGGCAGACTTTGCCTCCGCCCACGGCCGCGGCGTAATCATCGCGTCGTAGCAGTCGACAATACCCGCGATACGACCGAACACAGGAATGTCATTACCCGCCAGACCCCGAGGGTACCCCGAGCCGTCATGGCGCTCATGATGACTCAGAATCATGTCCAGGATGTCCTGGTTGATACCCGGTGCCTTTTTGGCCATTTCCAGGCCGTAGTCCACATGCGCGCGCATGATTTCCATTTCCTGCGTCTCCAGCGGGCCTTTCTTGCCGCTGATGGAGTCAGGAATATGGATCTTGCCCACGTCCAGCAATATGCCGCCCATGGCCAGGGTCTGCAGCCCGGTTCGATCGAAACCCAGGTGACGGCCAAGCACCAATGCCCAGACGGAGCTGGCAATGGAATGGTTGTAAGTGTACTCATCGCGCTTGCGCAGACAGACCAGCCACGCCATGGCGTCCTGGTTGCGCAGTACGCTGTCGATCATGGGTGTGACTGCCTGCTTCACCTTGTCGATATCGATGCAGGAGCCCTTGCGCAAGTCCTCCAGGATATCGTTCATGGAATCGACGGCGATCCCGTAGGCGTGGGCTGAAGCCGGAGCCTCTTCGCGGGTGGTCAGCTGGTTTTCGTAACGATGAACACCATTGATGCGGTCAGCCATGCGACCACTGCGATCGAATCGACTCAAGACCCTCAGGATTCTCATTTTCAGGCTTTGCGGCTTATGCCCGTTGACCCGAGCTTCGGTTTTTGCGAAGGGATCCTTCGCCTTACCTGTCGAGCCGTGGGCCCGCATAACGATGTCCTTGGACACCGAACCGCGCAGGGTATCCACGTAGACATGCTTGCAGAACTTTCTCAGGAGGCCGATTTCGCTCTGCTCGCGAATCTCAAAGCCCTGGAACAGAAACGGTGTCTCCAGCCACGGCCGATCCAGAAGGGCGACAAACATGCCCTTCTCCAGATTCATCGTGTCTATCTTTACGCGCTTGGACAGCATCCCGAATTCCCGCGGCCATACAGCCACACTCAGCTTTGCATAATAGCCATCTGGCGCGCCGGGGCCATTGCAAGCATCACACTTCGGCACACCTGAGCGGTCAACCACGGGGCGCCGGGCACGTTAGACCTATAATTACCGGCTTTCGGAGACCGTGCATGGATCACATTCGCTGCCTGGCCCTGACCTTGCTGCTGGCAGGCTGCGCCGCCAACCCGGATCCCATCGTCGACATGCAGGGGGTTGACCCCGTGCGATACGAACAGGACCTGGCGGACTGCAAGACCTATAAGGATCAGATCAGAACCGAAGTCGGCGTTGCCAAGGGCGCCGCCGGCGGGGCCGCTGTGGGTGGGGCCATCGGCGCCATCACGGGCGATGCGGGCCAGGGAGCCGGCGTCGGTGCGGTGGCGGGCGGTGCAAAATCGGCGCAGTTGAACGACCGCGAGAAACAGCGAGTGGTCAAAAACTGCATGCGCGGACGCGGTTACCGGGTCCTCAACTAACTGGCTGAGGGCAAGCCACCCCCGTCCCGCCAAGCCCGCAATAACCGCCGGGGTTCTTCGCCAGGTACTGCTGGTGATAATCCTCGGCAAAATAAAACGGCTGCTCTGCCAGGATCTCTGTTGTCACGGTCGGAAAACCGGCCGCTGTCAGTGCTTGCTGATAATCCTTGAGGCTGGCGCGCGCGATGGCCTCCTGATCTGGAGTCGTGCAGTAGATGCCCGACCGATACTGGGTGCCCCTGTCGTTGCCCTGCCGCATACCCTGAGTGGGATCGTGGCTCTCCCAGAAGGTTTTCAACAAATCCTTGAAGCTGATGCGTGCAGGATCAAAAACGACCTGCACCACCTCATTGTGCCCGGTCATTCCCGAACAGACTTCCTCATAGGTTGGATTGGGCGTTTGGCCTGCCGCATAACCAATGGCTGTAGAGAAAACTCCCGGCAACTGCCAGAAACATCGTTCCGCACCCCAGAAACACCCAAGGCCAAACACAGCCCGTTGCATACCGGGCGGAAATTCACCGGTCAGGGGATTGCCGTTGACATAGTGCCTGTCGGCAACGGCTAAGGCCTGAGCCCGGCCCTCCAGGGCCTGGCCGTCAGCGGGCAATTCAGATTTCTTGCGGCGAAACAACATAAGCTCAGACTTCGACCTTGTCGGCGACTCGGATGTTCCCGCGTCGACTTCGCGCCCCTTACCCGATAACTGCTAAATTATAAACTCCACCGTCCATCATAAACTGACGCTGCATGTTGCCAAGGATGACAAAAACCGCGCTGGCGCTGCTCGCAGGCTGCTGCCTGAGCCTGGCTGCCGCGATGGCGCAATCGGACCCGGCGCAGACTTCAGGCGAAGCTGCTGAAACGATCACAGCGCAATCCGGGGCGACGGACAAAGCCGCCGCCCAGGATAGCGGCCAAGACTCCCCGCTGCCGGCGGATTCGGACGCCCGGTCAGAAACACCGAATACCGAGCCTGCCAAGGCCGCCCGGAACCTGCGGGTGGCAACCTACGAGCGCATGGTCCGACTCCTCAAAGAGAAGCGCTACGGGGAAGCCAAAGAAGCAGCGCAGGCCGTGGTCACCATGACGGAACAGGAGTCGGGTCCGGACAGCATCAAAATTGTGCCTCCGCTGGACAACCTGGCGACAACCCAGATGCTGAACGGAGATCTTATTGATGCTGCCAACAACTATCAGCGCAGTATTGCGATCATCAAGCAAGCTGAGGGCAGGCTGACACCTCGCCTGGTGAATCCCTATGTCGGCCTCGGCGCCACTTATAACCGCGCCGAACTCTACGAGAAGGCCGAAGAAGCCTATCTCACGGCATTGCGCATCAACCACGTGAATGACGGCTTCTATAACCTGGAACAGATCCGGATTCGCGATGGCCTGACGGAAGCCTTCATCGGTCTGGATGACTTCGGGGAAGCCGATTTCCACCAGACCATTCAGCTGGAGATCAACCAGCGCCGCTACGGCGAAGACAATCCGGAAGTTGCCCCCGCCATGTACAAGCTCGCACGCTGGTACGAGCGGGCCGGCCTGATGGAGGAAGCACGCTACATATATCAGCGAGCCCAGTCAGTGATTCGAAAGTCCGCGGGCAAGAACTCGCCAGAGATGGTTGCCGCTTTGGAGGGTATGGCGGGCACCTATGAGCGCCAGGGCCTGCTCGGCGAGAGCGCGGGGCGCCTGAAGAGGGCGCTGAAAATCGTGGAAAGCCAGCCGGAGATCGACCGGCCCAAGCAGGCTGAACTGCTGGTTCGACTCGGCGATCTGTTTATGGGCGCGGGGCAACGGGACACGGCCAACGCGAACTATGAACGGGCGTGGCAAGCCCTGTCGCAAGACCCGGAATATAGCGATCTGCGGCAACTGTACTTTTCCAATCCGGTGCGGGTTGCCGGCCTGGGGTGGAGCGTCCTGCGTTACGGTCCCGGAGTTCGCGGCAATGCGCCGGATCTGCTGGAAGGCTTTGTATTGGTTCGCTATGACGTGGCCACAGACGGCAGGACCGAAAACGTCACGATCATCGAGTCTGACCCGCAAGACCTGATGGATAAACGCGTTAAGTCGGCAATCAAACGCTCCTATTTCAGACCCCGCTACAGTGATGGCGTCGCTGCCGTTGCCGAGGGTCAGCTATATCGTCACGACTTTCGCTATCGCCCGGAACCGCCCGAGAAACGCAAGAAAGACAGCAAGCCCCTGAAGCCACCAACGGGCGGCGGCAGCGGCCGTATCGACTACCCGAATGCCGGCGACGGTTAGCCGGGCAATCAGTGGCTAATTGATTGCCTGCCCGGCGGCATATTCCTGCTTAGCCTGCAGAATCGTCGCGTAAATCTCCGCCGACCGGCCGCCGATCTCCGCCAGCAGCTGTTCCGTCACGCCCTCTGTCGCCTGCTGCCAAAGGGCCTGCTGCTGAGCACTAAGCACCCGGGAACGAATCCCCAGTTGTACATCGGCCAGATCGGCGACATCCTGGGCACGCGTAACAGCTCGCGACTCTTCGATGGAGGGAAACGACCGGCTAAAAATCTGTTGCGTTGCTTCGTCCAGCCCTTGCCACCAGCGGCTGTCTGCAACGATCACGGACATACCGAAAGCATGTCGGGTCAGCGTCAGGTAAGGCGCTTCCGCCGCAATGCCGGTGCGAGCATACAAACTGATCGAGTTCTCACCGGCGTCGATTAGGCCGGTTTGCAGCGACGGCACAATCTCCCCGTACCCCAGTGGAATCACATCCGCTCCAATGGACTCGGCGAACAATCGGGCATTGAGGCTGGCAGACACCCGAAAGCGGCGATTGGCCGCCTCGGCGGGTGTGAGGATTTGTTCGCGACCGTAAACCGAGTGAAAGCCTATTTCATACCAGGTCACCAGATGCAGCCCGGCCGTCGCCAACAATTCACGGTAAATGTCGGTGAGATAGCGGTCGTAAATAAAGTCTGCCTCTGCTTCATCGCTGAACAGGTAGGGGGCGTAGAGCAGAGAAAGCTCAGGCACCAGGGTAGAGGTCACCTGGGCAGACAGGTTGGCAAACTGGATACGCCCGCGACGCAGGCCCGAGAGGAGCTGCTCCTCAGAGCCAAGCTGCCCGTATATCAGCGGCCGCAATTCCAGGCGTCCCTCAGCGGCCGTCTCCGCGGAGTCCTTGAATTTCAGCCACATGGCGGAACCCGGCGTATTCGGCGTTGAGGTCCCGCCGATGGTGACGACCTGCGGCCCGCCAGCCTCATCCGACGAACCCGGCGCATTGCTGTCGCCGCAAGCAGCCAGCAGACTGACCAGAAAAACGAGCAAAACCTGGGAAACTTTCATGGCTAAATGTTGCCTCAAAGCGTGGCGGACAGGCTAGAGTGTCGCCCAAGTCACTCTGGCAGTGAGCACCAGCAAGGATTCTTATGGCAAACAGGCAGACTTTGAGCCCCTGGCAAGGCATGGCTTGCGCCACTTTATTGATGCTAAGCCTGCCTGGCGCAGCGTATGCGCTGCCGGACTATGAGCTGCTCGATGATTTACTCCTGACCCACGTGCGCGACGGCTTTGTCGATTATGACGGCCTGGCACTGGATCCGAGGCTGGACGACTTTGTCACTCAGCTGGGCGCAACCTCGCCCGCGGAGCTCATTTCGCCCGAGGCTTTAAAAGCCTTTTACATCAATGCTTATAACGCCATCGTCCTGCAGGGCATTCTGGCCGGCCAGTCGCCTGCCGGCAGATTCGGTCGCTGGCGATTTTTTAAACGGATGCGTGTCCAGGTCCTCGGCGAAGCCATGAGTCTGGAAGATATCGAGCATGGGCGTCTGCGCCCCATGGGTGATGCGCGCATTCATTTCGCACTTGTTTGCGCCTCCCTGTCTTGCCCGCGGCTGGCAAACCGGGCCTTCAGACCGGGGCTGCTGGATGGGCAGCTCAATGGGGCGGCTGAACGATTCCTCAATGACCCGACCAGAAATCGCTTTGATCCTGACCAGAAAATCGCTTTTGTGTCGCGGATTTTTGACTGGTTTGATGAAGACTTCACGGCAGTCGCCGGCTCCCTGCAGCCCTATATGGCGCGATTTGTGACCGACCAGTCCAGTGCCCGAATTCTCCGCAGCGAGGGCTTTGAGCTTCGCTTTGACGACTATGACTGGAGCCTGAACGGCAGCTTCAGTCGCTAACCGGGACAGCCCACGAAAACCGCTGGCACGATGCAGCCGAATACACTGGCGGTCCCAAGAGAAGCCAATAATGATCATTCGCAAACCTGCTGATATACGCCCTTCGGAAATTACCCCGGAGTCAGTTTTTCATAGCCGCCGGGAGTTCCTGCGTCGCGCAGGCCTGGCTGGAACCGGGCTGCTAGCCGGCAGCGGCTGCGCGGCAGAAGAAGACCCGACCGAAGATCCAGGCACGCTGCGAAAACTGGAGGTCGTTAGCGGCAGCCCCTACAGCACAGATGCCGAGCCGAACTCTCTCGAAGACATCATGAGCTACAACAATTTCTATGAGTTCGGCCTGGACAAGAGCGACCCGGCACGACTTTCCGGCGATTTTCAGCCGCGCCCGTGGTCGGTCACAGTCGATGGTGAGGCGGAGCTGACCGGGACATTTGATCTCGACGATTTCATTCGTCCGCACACCATCGAAGAGCGCGTCTATCGACTCCGCTGCGTCGAAGCCTGGTCCATGGTCGTGCCCTGGAACGGTATTGCCCTTGGCGATGTAATCAAGCGTTTCAAACCCACTTCGAAAGCCAAGTATGTTGCTTTCGAGACGGTTGTACGGCCTGAGCAGATGCCGGGACAACGCCGCGGCGTATTGGATTTTCCGTACATCGAGGGCCTGACCATGGCCGAAGCCATGAATCCGCTTTCCATCCTTGCCCTCGGAGTCTACGGTGTGTCGCTGCCCAATCAGAACGGCGCCCCCATCAGACTTGTTGTGCCCTGGAAGTATGGCTTTAAGAGCATTAAGTCCATCGTGCGCATCAGCTTTACTGAAAAGGAACCGCCCACGACCTGGAACCTGTCCGCTCCGCGCG